>DWYN01000079.1 GCA_019118645.1 Candidatus Blautia excrementipullorum
ACGGAGATGCACCGCTTAATTTTCGAGTTGATAAAGGGAATTTTTTAAAGGAAAAAGAGGGAAGATAATCGGAATGTTGATAACTACAGAAGAAAAGTCCCGGCGTAAACCGGGACTTTGTCTACAGTCTGAAATGGGAAGTCTCTCAAGCGAGAGCTTCCCATTTTTCATATAATTCTTCCAATTCCTTCTGGATAGCTTCTTTTTCTCTGCTGAGCTCCGCGCAGCGCGCAGCATTGGTGCAGACATCGGGAAGAACAAGGGTTTCATCTATTTCCTTATCCCTTGCTTCCAGTTCCTCAATACGTTTTTCCGTCTTTTTCAGCTCATTTTCCTGCTTCCTTTTCAGCGCCTGCTCCTCTTTCTGCTGCTGCCAGGTAAGTTTGTTTTCAGAAATGGTCTCCGCGGGAGCTTCTTTTTCCGCCTGAATGGGGGCATACTTTTCTGTGAGCTCTTCTCTTTTCTCCAGATAGTAATCGTAATCACCGATATAATTGACTACGGAGCAGTTGGTAAGTTCCAGAATACGTGTGGCTGTCTGGTTGATAAAGTACCGGTCATGAGATACATAAAGAACCGTTCCGGTGTAACTGTTCAGCGCTTCCTCCAGAATTTCCTTGGAGGCAATGTCCAGATGGTTGGTAGGCTCGTCCAGGATCAGGAAGTTGGCCTCTGAGAGCATCAGTTTGGCAAGAGAGACACGACCTCTTTCCCCTCCGGAAAGAGAGGAGATTTCCTGGAAGACTTCGTCCCCGGTGAAGAGGAATGCTGCAAGCATATTACGGATTTCCGTCTCTGTCAGGGAGGGGTAGGCGTCGGAAATTTCCTGGAAAATGGTTTTGTCGCTGTGAAGTACATGGTGCTCCTGATCATAGTAACCAATCTGTACTTTCGCCCCAAGAGAGAAATTTCCTCTGTCAGCTTCAAGAAGACCGTTCAGTATCTTCAGCATAGTTGTTTTGCCTGTGCCGTTGCTGCCGATCAGGGCAACGCGTTCCCCGCGTTTTAACTGAAAAGAAACGTCGCGGAACAATGGCTGCCCGGGAAAGCTTTTGGCGAGTCCTTCCACGGTGAGGACGTCGTTTCCGCTGACTGTGCGGGGCTCCAGGGAAAGACGCATCTGCGTCCGTATCTCGGCCGGCTTTTCAATCCTCTGAATTTTGTTCAGCATTTTCTCGCGGCTTTCCGCGCGGCGGATGGATTTTTCGCGGTTAAAAGATTTGAGCTTGACGATTACCGCCTCCTGATGCTTGATCTCTCTCTGCTGATTCAGGTAGGCTTTATACTGCGCATCCCGGAGCTGCGCCTTTTTCTCTGCATATACCGAATAGTTTCCCTGATAGCTGGAGAGATGCCCGCCTTCGATTTCTATGATTTTTGTGACAACCTTATCAAGAAAATAGCGGTCATGGGATACAATAAATACGGCGCCGGGATAATTAAGAAGGTAATTTTCCAGCCAGGCAATACTTTCCATATCCAGATGGTTGGTGGGCTCGTCGAGGAGCAGAATATCCGGACGGGAAAGGAGAAGCTTTCCCAGAGCCACTCTGGTTTTCTGCCCTCCTGAGAGTGTTTCCACAGCCTGCCCGAAATCGTCTTCTGTAAAGCCCAATCCCTTCAGTACTCCGGTGAGCTCACTTTTGTATGCATATCCGTTTTCCAGCTCGAATTCATGAGTCAGCCTTGTGTAGGCATTCATCAGCCGTTCCAGTTCTTCTCCTTTAGCATGTTTCATCTCCTGCTCCATGGAGCGCATTCTCTGCTCCATGTCCAGAATGTGCTGCTTCGTCGTAAGAAGCTCCTCGTAAATTGTGAGATGTCCCTGTATATCCTGATACTGTGCCAGGTACCCGATGCGTCTGTCCTTTGCAAGAACTACATTTCCGGAATCAGCGGGGAGTTCATTCATGATAATGCGGAGAAGCGTTGTCTTTCCGGCTCCGTTGCTGCCGATCAAAGCTGCTTTCTCCCGTTCTTCTATGTGAAAAGAGGCATCCTTCAGAATCACTTTGTCACCAAAGGATTTGCAGATGCCCTGACAAGCTAAAATCATTTGTATTCCTCCGGCAAAATAGTTATCGTGTTATTCTGTAAGATTATATAGCTTTAAATGGTGATTTGTAAAGAAAAAAAGGGAAAAATATTGCGGTTCAGGTCAACTTTAATTGACATTAAAATAACAATTCGTTATAATTATGGGGAAATCGTAAGGAGGGACATCTGTGGAGGTAAAACAAATTTCTAAGGCGGTAATTAAAAGGCTGCCGCGTTATTATCGCTATCTGGGAGAACTGCTGGAAGAAAATGTAGAGCGGATCTCATCCAATGACCTCAGCAAAAAAATGCATGTCACGGCGTCCCAGATTCGTCAGGATCTGAATAATTTCGGCGGATTCGGACAACAGGGCTATGGATACAATGTGAAGTATTTGTATACGGAAATTGGAAAAATTCTCGGATTGGATACCGTACATCCTATGATTATTGTAGGAGCAGGTAATCTTGGTCAGGCGCTGGCCAATTACGCAGATTTTGAAAAGAGAGGCTTTAAGCTGGCGGGTATTTTTGATATAAATCCAGTGCTTGAGGGAATTGCAGTCAGGGGGATTGAGATTCAAATGATCAGCGACCTGCCCCTTTTTCTGAAAAATCATCACATTGAGATCGCCATTTTGACGCTGCCGAAGAACAAAGCTGGGGAAATGGCGGATATTCTAATTGAAAACGGCATTAAAGCGATCTGGAATTTTGCACATATCGATTTAAATACACCAGAGGATGTGATTGTGGAGAACGTCCATCTTTCAGAGAGTCTGATGCGGCTGTCGTATAATCTGACTCAGTATCAGCAAAAACAAAGCGAGAAACAGAACGCGTAAGCGAGACAGGACAGACTGCTGCTCCGCCCCGGCCTTCGTACATAACACCGGGAGCTGGGCGGCAGTTTTTTGCTTCATCATTGAATATGAGGCGAAGCGGCGGAAGCTGCGGAGATCAAACGACAGGAGGAAAGTCGGAGCCATGAAGGAAATTGTCACAAGAGAAGAAATGAAGGCGCTTGACAGGAACACAATTGAAACAGCAGGGATTCCTTCCTGTGTGCTGATGGAACGTGCGGCCTTAAAAACAGCGCAGGAGATGGAAGATTTTTTTGCCCGAAAAGGGCAGAAGGAAAAAATACTTTTTGTCTGCGGGAGCGGGAATAATGGAGGAGACGGAATTGCCGCAGCCAGGATACTTTTCCTTCATGGCTATGAAACAGAAATATATCCTGTGGGAAAAAGGGATCATTTTACAGAAGAGACAGAACGGCAGTTCCGGATTGCAGAAAAATATCAGATTCCGATTGTGAATAACCCGAAATGGGATGAATATACTACTATAGTAGATGCCATTTTTGGCGTGGGACTGACAAGACCGGTGGAGGGGAGCTGGGCGGAGGTGATCCGGCATATGAACCAAGCCCGTGCATGGAAGGTGGCGGTGGACATTCCTTCCGGTGTTGACGGGGATACGGGAATGGAACTTGGAACAGCGTTCCGGGCGGATTTGACGGTAACTTTCGCATTCCGCAAGGCAGGGCTCTGCCTGTATCCAGGCAGGATGCTGGCCGGCAAAGTCGTTACGGCAGATATTGGCGTCTACCGTGAAGATACCATTATGAAGAGATGCTTCTGTCTGGAAAAAGAAGACTTTAAGAAACTCCCGGCAAGAATTTCCTATGGAAATAAAGGAACTTTTGGAAAAGTTCTGGCAGTGGCAGGGAGCTCCGGCATGTGCGGAGCGGCATATTTGTGCGGAGCCGCAGCCTTTGGAGCCGGGGCCGGAATGGTTCGTATATATACCTCTGAGGAGAACAGAATTCCTCTTCAGATGCTGCTTCCGGAGGCGATTCTTACCTGTGAACCGGGAGAGGAGGCTATGAGAAAGGCTTTTGACTGGTGCGATGTGCTGATTATCGGCCCGGGTATTGGAGTTACCGAGGAGAGTGCAGGAAGAGTCCGCTGGTTCCTGGAAAATGCGGCGGAAAAAAGAAAACCGGTCATTCTGGATGCCGACGGCCTGAACCTCCTGTCCGTACATCCGGAGTGGAAAACTTTTTTGTCGGGCCGTGTGATTGTCACTCCGCACATAATGGAAATGAGCCGGATTACCGGAAAAAAGACGGAGGATATTCAGAAGGACCGTATAGATGCGGCAATGTCTTACGCGAAAGAGACAGGGGCGGTCTGTGTACTGAAAGATGCCTGCACAGTTACGGCAGGACCGGAGGGATCTGTCTGGCTGAATCTTTCGGGAAATTCCGGAATGGCGACGGCAGGAAGCGGTGACGTACTTTCAGGTGTGCTGGCGGGAACGGCATGTATTTATCGCTCTGTATTGCCCCCGGATGCGGATCTGTCACTGCCCGCCGCGATGGGAGTCTGCCTGCACGGGGCTGCAGGGGATTTGGCAGCGGAAAAGAAGGGACAGTATGGGATGAAAGCAGGAGATATCATCCCGGAAATTTCATATATACTAAAGGATGGAGAACGTTATGAAAAACTATGACAGAATAAAGGCGGTAGTGTCACTGGATGCGGTTGCCCACAATTTTGAAGAAATGAAGAAGAATATAGCAGCGGACGCGAAGATTATTGCAGTGATTAAAGCGGATGGATACGGACATGGAGCACAGGCGATTGCGCGGCTGATTCATGATTATGAATATATCTGGGGCTTTGCGGTGGCAACGCCGGAGGAAGCGCTGGAGCTTCAAAACAGCGGAGTGACAAAGCCGGTGCTGATTCTGGGCATTGTTTTTGAAGAATACTTCCGCGAAATGATTGCCGGGGATATCCGCATGACAGTCTGCAGTTATGAGATGGCTGCCAAAATGTCTGAGGAGGCTGTGCGTCAGGGCAGAACGGTACATATTCATCTGGGGCTGGACACTGGCATGAGCAGGATCGGATTTGCGGATAATCCGGAAAGCATAAAGGAGATAAAAAAAATCTCCGATCTACCGAATGTGGATATGGAGGGGCTTTTTACGCATTTTGCAAGGGCGGATGAAACTGACAAAAGCCCGGCTCTTGTACAGTTTGACCGGTATAAAAAATTTGCAGAGCTTCTGGAGGAAGAAGGGATCCGGATTCCGCTGAAACACTGCTCCAACAGCGCGGGGATTATCCGCCTTCCTGAGGCGAATCTGAATGCGGTGAGGGCAGGGATTACCATTTATGGAATTTATCCTTCCATGCAGGTGGAAAGAGAGATTGTGAAACTTCAGCCGGTCATGGAAGTGAAAAGCCATGTGAGCTTTGTAAAAGAAATTGCTCCGGGAACTGCTGTCAGCTACGGCGGAACCTTTGTGGCGGATAAAACCATGAAGACAGCTACCATTCCGGTCGGCTATGCGGACGGCTATCCGCGAAGTCTTTCCAACCGGGGCTGGGTGCTTATTCATGGAAAAAAGGCAAAAATTCTGGGACGGGTCTGTATGGATCAGTTTATGGCAGATGTAACGGATATTCCGGACGTCCGTCCGGGAGATGAGGCAACGCTGATTGGAAAAGACGGGGAGGAATGTATCACTGCAGAAGAATTGGGCGATCTTTCCGGACGCTTCCCCTATGAACTGGTATGCTGTATTTCAAAGCGAGTGCCCAGAATTTATATGAAAAACGGAAGGGAGTGGGGCGAGCTGACCTTTTTTGAATAAACAGCTTCGTCTGTCTCCCGCGCCGCTGCAGATGACCAGGAGTTCGTCCCTGGCAGACAGGGCGAAAATATCTGAAAAGACCACGCATGTATACCCAAGAAAAATCTGGAAATACTGAAAAGGAGAAAACAGAATCGGAGTGTGAATTGTGTGGTAATTAAAAGAGGGGATATTTTTTATGCGGATTTAAGACCTGTAGTCGGAAGCGAACAGGGAGGCATACGTCCAGTGCTGATTATTCAGAACGATGTAGGAAACCGTCACAGCCCTACGGTGATCTGCGCGGCAATCACATCGAAAATGAACAAGGCGAAACTTCCCACCCATATTGAGATTGACGCCTCTGAATACGGGATTGAAAAGGATTCCGTCATTTTGCTTGAACAGCTTCGGACAATAGATAAAAGACGGCTGAAAGATAAGGTGTGCCATCTGGATCAGAGTATGCTGGACAGAGTAAATCATGCTCTTGAAATCAGCCTGGAACTTACTTTTTGAGCCGGAATTCTTGACGAATGAAGGGGAAAGTGCTATATTTTATCAGTAATTATGCAGATTCGCAGGGATTTCCTGCAATGGAACACTGTAAGACAGTAAACAGGAAGGAATAAGTGAGTACCATATGGATGACGGCAGTCAGATGCCCCTTTGGGGGCTGGTAATTCTGATAATTCTGATTTTGCTGAATGGCATTTTGTATGGATTTGCCGCGGCGGTCAGAGATCTGAGTGAAAATGAAATACGGAAAATGACGGAAGAAGGCAGCAAAAAAGCCGCTCTTCTCAAAAAACTGATAGAAGAGCCGGTAAGATATGTCAATGCCATTCCTCTGGTGGTAACGGCCTCGGGCATGCTGACGGGTATTCTGATACCGTCGCTGACAAGATTTCTTCACCACTACATAGAGCATTTTCCGGTACTTGTGCCGGTGTATGTCCTCTGCGCAGTCTTTCTGGCTTCTTTCGGGATTCTGATGTTCCGGAGGATCGGTACCTACCGTCCGAAAAAATATGCGTTCCGGTATGTCCGGCTTGTATATGGATTAGTGACGGTTCTCTATCCTGCCACACGGCTGATAACCTGGCTTGCGCGCCTTGCGGCCGGGATTTTCGGGGTGTCTGTGGGAGAACAGCAGGAGGCGGTGACGGAGGAGGAGATCATTTCCATTGTTGATGAAGCCCATGAACAGGGCGTGATTGAGAAAAACGAAGCGGAAATGATTCAGAATATCATCTCTTTCACAGACACGAAAGCAGGAGATATTATGACCCACAGAACCGGAGTAGTGGCTTTCGGCCAGGACGAGATACTCAAGGATGTGGTGGACCGTATGCTTGAGGAAGGCAATTCCCGGTATCCGGTTTACGGAGAGGATATGGACGATATCCGCGGAGTGATCCATTATAAGGATACGCTGAAGTTTATGACCCAGAACGCATGGGCCAGATATAAGCCGCTGGGAGAGCTTCCCGGTCTGATCCGCAAGGCCGCATTTGTGCCGGAGACCGGAAGTATCAGCAGGCTGTTCCGCACAATGCAGAGCAGACATGATCATATTGCAGTTGTGGTGGATGAATATGGACAGACTGCCGGGATTGTCACGATGGAAGACATTCTGGAAGAGATTGTTGGAGACATCCTGGATGAATACGATGAAGATGAGGATGCGATCCGTACGCAGAAAGACAACAGTATACTGATTGACGGCTTTGCAGATCTGGAAGATGTGGAGGAAGAGCTGGGAATTGATTTTGGCGATGTGGAGATGGAAACTCTGAACGGCTTTCTGACGGAATTACTGGGTCATATTCCTGCCGAGAGCGACCTGGATACAGAAATCACCGCATATGGCTATCGTTTTAAAATTCTTTCCCTGGGCAACAGAACCATTGGAAAGGTGCGGGCTGAAAAAATAAATGATAAGGACACAAAAGGAGAAAGGGAACAATGTCAGGACATTCAAAATTCGCAAATATAAAACATAAGAAAGAAAAAAATGATGCCAAGAAGGGTAAAATTTTTACTGTAATCGGCCGTGAAATCGTTATGGCTGTAAAGGCCGGCGGACCTGATCCTAATAATAACAGCAAGCTCCGCGATGTGATTGCAAAGGCAAAGGCGAACAACATGCCCAACGATACAATCGAGAGAGGCATTAAAAAAGCTGCCGGAGCCGATTCTGCAGATAATTATGAGCGGGCTACCTATGAAGGATACGGCCCCAACGGAGTGGCAATTATCGTTGAGACACTTACCGACAACAAAAACCGTACGGCCAGCAACGTGAGAAATGCATTTACAAAAGGATACGGAAGTATCGGAACCCAGGGATGCGTTTCCTTTATGTTCGACCAGAAGGGACAGATTATCATTGATAAAGAAGAGTGCGAGATGGATTCTGATGAGCTGATGATGGCGGCTCTTGACGCAGGAGCGGAAGATTTTTCCGAGGAAGAGGACAGCTATGAGGTGCTGACTGCGCCGGATGATTTCAGCGCGGTTCGCGAAGCCCTGGAAGCGGCGGGCGTTCCTATGGCAGAGGCCCAGGTAGCCATGGTTCCGCAGACCTATGTGCAGCTGACAGACGAAAAGGACATCAAAAACCTTCAGAAAACCCTGGATCTTCTTGAAGAAGACGACGACGTAACCGACGTATGGCATAATTGGGAGGAATAATCAAGCCGAAGAGCTTGATTATTCCTCCCCAGATTGACCCTGGTCAATCTGATTCCAAAAGGAGAGCCGAAGAGCTTGATTATTCCTCCCCAGATTGACCCTGGTCAATCTGATTCCGAAAGGAAAGAAGGAAAGCCGTGGGGAAACGGCTGAAGAGTTCTGTATGAAAAATTTATAATATGTACATAATACCTCCATGAACGAAAAATGGAGGTATTTTTATGTCCGAAGACAGAAACGAAGAAGAAAAGCAGCAGATAGAAAAAGAAGACCGCCAGAACGACCAGATTAAAGAGATGGGACAGGTGATTCTTGATAAAAATTCCGGAAAACGAAGAGTGGAGCTGCTGACAATTATCGGAGAGGTGGAAGGACATGATTCCGCACCGGCACAGAGCAAGACGACAAAATACGAGCACGTGCTTCCAAAACTGGCGCTGGTGGAGGATGACGAGGACATTGAAGGACTTCTGATTCTTCTGAATACCGTAGGCGGAGATGTGGAGGCCGGCCTTGCCATCGCGGAAATGATAGCTTCTCTCAGTATTCCCACAGTTTCCCTGGTGCTGGGAGGAGGCCACTCTATCGGGGTTCCCATGGCTGTATCGGCGGATTACTCTTTCGTAGTTCCCAGCGCTACAATGGTTATCCATCCTGTTCGCAGCAGCGGTATGTTTATTGGGGTTGCCCAGACCTACCGGAATATGGAAAAGATACAGGACCGCATCACCACTTTTATTTCCAGGCATTCTCATACAAGCCAGAAACGGCTGGAGGAGCTGATGCTGGATACCACTCAGCTTGTGAAGGATGTGGGTACTATGCTGGAAGGAGAAGAGGCAGTCCGGGAGGGCCTGATCGACGAGGTGGGCGGCATTAAAGAGGCACTGGCAAAATTATATGAACTGATTGAAGAAAGAAAAAGGAAAAATAAGTAAAATAAGGAAAAGATAGTCGAATTTTTAACGATTTTCTATAAAATCCCCCACTTTTTTCTTTGACTGTCCCTCCATTTGTGGTATAATCTTATAGAATGAGCGGTCATGTTCAAAAATAACTGTTCAGTTATGTTTAAAATTATTATACAGGAGGGACAAAACATATGAGCAATACGTGTGGATGTCAGAACAGCGGAAACGCAGAGTTCGCTGAATTGGCTCCGGTACTGGACAAATATGCGAAAGTGCCGGGAAGCCTGATTACCATTCTTCAGCAGACCCAGGATATCTACGGGTACCTTTCTCTGGATGCCATTAACTACATCTCAGAAAGAACCGGAATCATGCCGGCAAAGATTTATGGTGTCGCAACATTTTACGCCCAGTTCCGTTTGCAGCCGGTGGGCAAATACCTGATCATGCTCTGCAAGGGCACAGCCTGTCATGTAAATGGTTCTGATATGATTGAGGAAGCTGTCTGTGAGCATCTTGGAATTAAAGACGGAGAGACAACAGAGGACGGACTGTTTACACTAAACAACGTAGCCTGTCTTGGATGCTGCTCCCTGGCTCCCGTAATGATGGTAAAATCAGCGGACGGAGAGGAAACATACGGAAACCTGACGAAATCTTCCGTTACGAAGATTCTTGACGATTATAAAGCAAAGAACGCATAGGAGGCAGAGATATGAAGGTTGTTGTAGGACAGGGCAGCTGTGGTATTGCTACCGGAGCGAAAAAGACCTCTAATGAGTTTGAGCGCATCACAGCAGAAAAGAATCTGACAAATGTTGTCATTGACAAAACAGGATGTATCGGAACCTGTTATCTGGAGCCTATCGTTGACGTATATAATGACGAAGGAAATCTGGAAGCAAGATACGTCAAATGTACTACGGATAAAGTAGAAGAAATTGTAAACGAGCATCTGATCGGCGGGAAGCCTGTTGAAAAGTATATGATTCCGGAAGAGGATCAGGCGTTCCTTTCCCAGCAGCAGAGAATCGTTCTCCGTCACTGCGGACAGATCAATCCTGAGAGAATTGAAGAGTACATAGCAGTGGGCGGATATGAAGCCGCAAGAAAGGTTGTCACATCCATGACACCGGACGAGGTTATTGAGGAAATCAAAATTTCCGGACTCCGCGGACGCGGCGGCGCCGGATTTCCTACCTGGTTCAAATGGAATGCAATCAAATCCAATAAAGGCGCGCAGAAATACATGGTCTGCAATGCGGATGAAGGCGATCCCGGCGCATTTATGGACCGTTCCGTACTGGAGGGCGATCCTCATTCCGTACTGGAAGGTATGATCATCGGCGGATTCGCCGCAGGCGCTACTGAGGGAATTATTTACTGCCGTGCAGAGTATCCTCTGGCCATTGCCCGTCTGGAAATCGCCATGGAGCAGGCAAGAGAAAAAGGATTCCTTGGAAAGAACCTTTTTGGGACAGACTTTAATTTTGACATCCGCATCAAGGCAGGCGCAGGCGCTTTTGTCTGTGGTGAGGAAACTGCTCTTATCGCTTCCCTGGAGGGAGAGAGAGGCATGCCTCGTCTGAAACCTCCGTTCCCGGCAGCAAAAGGATACTGGAAGCTTCCAACCAATATCAATAACGTGGAAACTTATGCAAATGTGGCCTGGATCATTTCCAACGGCGGCGAGGCGTTTGCAGCAAGAGGATCTGAGAAGTCAAATGGATCCAAGGTATTCGCTCTGGCAGGAAAGATCAAGAAGGGCGGCCTTGTGGAAGTTCCTATGGGTATGACTCTCCGTCAGGTTATCTATGATATCGGCGGCGGCATCAAAAATGATAAAAAATTCAAGGCAGTGCAGATGGGCGGTCCTTCCGGCGGATGTATTCCGGCAGACCTGATCGACACACCGGTTACTTATGAAGATATTAACAAGACTGGCGCGATCGTGGGTTCCGGCGGTATGATCGTTATGGACGAAGACACCTGTATGGTAGACATGGCCCGCTTCTTCCTGGATTTCACCAAGAAGGAATCCTGCGGAAAGTGCAACTACTGCCGTATCGGTACCAAGAGAATGCTTGAGATTCTGGAGAGAATCACAAGAGGAGAAGGAAAAGACGGAGACATTGAACTCCTGGAGGAACTGGCGGCTAAAATCAAGGACGGCGCTATGTGCGGTCTGGGACAGACAGCCCCCAACCCGGTACTTACTACCCTCCGCTATTTCCGCAATGAATATGAAGATCATATTTACAACCATAAATGTACTGCTAAATCCTGTAAGGCTCTCATCCACTATGAGATTACAGAGGACTGCAAGGGCTGTACGGCCTGCGCAAGACACTGTCCGGTGGGCGCGATCAGCGGTGAAAAGAAAAAACAGCATAAGATTGATCCTGCGCTCTGCATTAAATGTGGCAAGTGTGAAGAATCCTGTAAATTTGGCGCAGTAAAGAGAGTTTAATAGGAGGTGTAGACGTGAATAAATACAGATTAAACATCGACGGAAAAGAGGTCTACGGGCTTCCGGGCCAGACCATTCTTGAAGTCTGCAGAGAGAACGACATCTTTATTCCTACTCTCTGCTATGATGAAAGAACAGAAATCTACGGCGCGTGCGGCCTGTGTGTGGTAGAGCAGGAGGGCAATCCGAAGCTTTGGAAAGCCTGTGCAACAGAGATTGCTCCAAACATGATCATACATACCAATACGCCCCGTGTAATTGAATCCAGAAAGACAAATCTGGAGCTTCTTCTTTCCAACCATAAGGGTGACTGCCGCCCGCCGTGCATGCTGGCATGTCCTGCAGGCACAGACTGCCAGGGCTATGTGGGCCTGATCGCAAACGGACAGTATGAGGAAGCAATTAAACTGATCAGAGAGAATATTCCGCTGCCGGGTTCCATCGGCCGTGTCTGCCCGCATCCCTGCGAGACAGCCTGCCGCCGCGGAATGGTGGATGAGCCCATTGCAATTGCGAACCTGAAGAGATTTGCCGCAGATACTGATGAATTCGGAGAGGATCCGTTTGTTCCGGAGTGCGAGCCGGATACAGGAAAGAACGTTGCCATCATCGGCGGCGGTCCTTACGGTATCTCCATGGCATATTTCCTCCGTCAGCTCGGACACGATGTGACGATTTACGAGGCAATGCCGAAGCTCGGCGGTATGCTCCGCTACGGTATTCCGGAGTACCGTCTTCCGAAAGAAGTGCTGGACGAGGAAATCGCTGTTCTTGAAAAAATGGGCGTGACTATGATCACCAATACCAAGATTGGCGAGGATATTTCCTTTGAGACAATCCGCAGAGATTTTGACGCTGTCTGCGTTGGTATCGGCGCATGGGTTTCCACCGGCGTTCGCTGCAAGGGCGAGGATGCCAAGGGCGTGATCGGCGGTATTGATTTCCTGCGCAAGGTAGTCCGCAACGAGCCCATTGACCTTGGAAAGAAGGTTGCCATTGTCGGCGGCGGAAACACCGCTATGGATGCCTGCCGTACAGCAGTGCGCCTGGGAGCCGACAAAGTTTACAATATTTACAGAAGAACAAAAGATGAGATGCCTGCAGATATGCTTGAGATTGAAGAGGCAGAGGAGGAAGGCGTTATCTTTCTGAATCTGACGAATCCTCTTGAGATCATTTCCGATGAGGACGGCCACTGCCGCCAGATGGTTCTCCAGGTAATGGAACTCGGCGAGCCGGATGCATCCGGACGGCGTGCACCGATTCCCGTAGAAGGAAAAACAGAAACCATCGATGTGGATACTGTGATCCTTGCCATCGGACAGAGAGTCAACGCAGAAGGCATGGAAGGCGTAGAGCTTACCAGAAAAGGCGGCCTTGTATATGACAAGGATACCTATATGACAGCGATTCCGGGCGTATTTGCCGGCGGCGACTGCGGTAATGACAAGATCTCCATCGCAGTGGAATCCATCGGAGACGCCAAGAAGAGCTATCTGATCGTAGACGCTTATCTCCGCGGCGAAGAGATCAAATACGAGCCGAATTACTATGTAACCAAGAAGGACGTGACTCCGGCTACCTTTGAAGACCGCGAGAGAATGTGCCGTCCGACAATGGAACAGCTTAACGCAGAAGAAAGAAAAGACAACTTTACAGAAGTGGTATTCGGATACGATGAAGAGCAGGCAGTTGAGGAAGCTCACCGCTGTCTGGAATGCGGATGTAAAGATTACTTCGAGTGCAAACTGATTGCATATTCCAATATGTATCATGTAGATCCGGATCGCTTTGCGGGAGACATCAATGAAGTGGAATTCCACGATGAGCATCCGTTTATCCTGAGAGATCCCAACAAGTGTATTCTCTGCGGACTCTGCGTTCGTGCCTGCGATGAGGTTATGGGCGTAGGCGCTCTTGGCCTGGTAAAACGTGGATTTGACACAGTAGTTATGCCGGCTCTTGAGCAGCCGCTTGCTGAGACCGGATGTATCTCCTGCGGTCAGTGCGTAAGTGTCTGCCCGACAGGCGCTCTTCAGGAAAACCTGACCCTGGAGAAATCTGTTCCGCTTGACACAGAAGTAACCGATACTACCTGCGCTTACTGTTCTGTGGGATGTTCCATGCATCTGGAAACATACGGAGATATGCTTGTGAAGGCTGTTCCTGACAGAGAAGGAGCTGTGAACAAGGGACTTCTCTGCGGCAGAGGAAAATTCGGCTTTGACTGTTCCGTAATGGAAGGAAAACTTCTGGAGCCTATGGCAAGAAAAGAGGGACAGCTTACAGAGGTTGACTATCACGAGGCATTTATGCTTACCGCTAAGAAGGCGGAGGCTCTTGCTGCAAAATACGGCAAGGACGCAGTGGCAGTGGCAATCTCTGACAGATATACAAACGAAGAAGCTTATGTGATCAAGAAATTTGCAGACTCCATCGGAGCCAAGACGCTTTGCTTCAACAACAGAGAGAACGGACTGGAAAAAGTTCTGGGAGTAAACGCTTCTCCGAACACCATCGATGAACTGCTTTCTGCTGAGGTGATTCTCTGTGCAGGATTTGTCGCAAAGGAGAATCAGGTAATTCGTCTGAAGCTGAAAGAAGCTGCAAAGAACGGCGCGAAAGTAGTCTTGATCAATCCGGAGGGATATGCGCAGGATCATATGAGCTTTGTATACCAGACAGTAGAGACAGACAATACTCTCGGATTCCTGAAGGGTGTTGCCAAAGCACTTGTGGATATGGGCAAGGGCGCAGGAACAGAAGGTTATGAGGAGTTTAAGGCTTCTGTAGAAGGCGCTTCCGTATCTGATGAGGCAAAAGCTGTAGCTGAGCTGTATGCAAATGCAAAGAAGGCTATGATCGTATTCCAGCAGAATGTGGTGAGCACAGAGACTGCGGTTCTTCTGGGCGATATTGCAGTCGTTTCCGGCCATATCGGAAAGGCCCGCGATGGTATCCTGATGCTGAAGGCTAAAAATAACAGCCAGGGTCTTATTGATCTGGGCGTTACAGCAGGCGCAGAGGCTATGGAAGGCGTGAAGGCTCTTCTGGTATTCGGAGAGGATCCGGACGCAGATCTTCTTAAGAATCTGGTATTCCTGATGGTTTGCGATACCCATATGACAGAGACCGCCAAACTCGCGGACGTAGTCATTCCGGGAACAGGATTTGCATCTACCTATGGTACCTTTACCAATACAGAGCGCAGGCTTCAGACAGTAGAGCAGGCAATTGAAGAAGATGTGGTATTCTCCAATTGGGAAGTTGCTGCTGAACTTGCTCATGTATATGAAGTGGAAATGCCTTTCGATGATGTAGAAGACATTTCTGATGAGATGAATGATAAGCTTCCTGTTTACCGCTATGCGGAAATGGGAGAGATCTCCGGAGGAGTTCTGGAATGCAATGGAGCGAAGCTTGCAGCTGTTTCTGACGCTGCATTTATTGCGCCGCTTCACTGCACAGATCATCTGATGAACATAATTGACGAGAGACTTCCGCAGGCAAAATAGGAGAATCATTTGTCTGAAAAAAGAAAATAAAAAAGAAAGACCTGTATAAAAGAGGTCGTCTCAAAGGAACCGGCTTTCGCAAGCAGAAGAAAGACTCTGTCTGCGGAAAGCCGGTTTTTTGCGGGACTGAAGCTTTATTCCACACCGCTGCAGCTGCGGACCGTTTTGCCGGAATAGATCAAAAAACGCTCACATGTTCGATTTTTGGAAGGGATTGCTTGTAACTTGGCTCTAAATATGATATACTGATTAAGATTCAGGGAAAAATCCTGGGGAACAGTTGCGGTACAGCAAAGAATCGGCACTGCTCTGTACCGGCATCTGAGTTTGAAAATATACAGGGAAAAGGGATTAACCATGTTTGTTTTGTATGTGATTTTGTTGGCGATTGTCCAGGGAATTCTGGAATTTCTTCCGGTGAGCAGCTTCGGACATCTGTGTGTAATTCAGGAGTTCCTGGGAATGGAACGGGGGCCGGGAGTGCTGTTGGAAGTGATGCTTCATTTTGGCACCCTTGCGGCCATTATTCTGACTTTCTGGAAAGACCTTGTGCATCTATTTGTAGAGACGCTGGAGATGGCTTTGGACCTGGTGGGAAATTTATCTCTCTATATTCATAACCGGAGAACCGGAGATAAGCTTCACTACAGCAAAATAGTGAGCAGTACATACCGAAAGTTTTCTGTACTTCTCCTGCTGTCGATGATCCCGACGATTGCCATTGGCTTTACCGCGCGGCGGCTTGTCCCGCTGGCGGCGGCTTCCCGTCTGCTGCCTGGAGCGGGAATTCTGATTACGGGCATTATTCTTCTGGTGGTGGATCTCAGCAGGCTGGGAGGCAAAAAGGCTGCCAGAGATGCAAATTATGGAAATGCCATGTGGATTGGGATCTGCCAGGGTCTGTCTGTTTTTCCGGGGCTGTCCAGAAGCGGGCTGACAATTTCGGCGGGCCTTCTGGGAGGCTTCAGCCGTACTTTTGCAGTGAAATATTCTTATATTCTTTCCATTCCGGCAGTTACAGGAGCTCTGATAATGGAACTTGGAGAATTTGCATCTCCGGAGATGACAGTGGGCATGGGATTTGCCTATGTTTTCGGAATGATTGTTTCGGGAGCAGTGGGATGCTTTGTGATCCGTTTTCTCCTGAGAATCGTCCAGAAGGGAAAATTCCGCCATTTTGCATATTATTGTTTTTTTGCCGGATTTGTGTCGCTGGCGGTAAGCTTTCTTGTTTTGTGAAAAGACGACAGCAATATATAATCAGATGGCAGTAAAAGTAGTAGGAGGGACGCCTGAATATGGCAGCATCAAAAAATCAGAGAAGCAAAAAGGGAACCACAAGAAGTACATCGAAAAATACATCATCAAAAAGAAATACATCTTCGAAAAAAAAGAGCGTTTCCAGTGGATTCCAGACAGAAATTATTCTGCTGATTATTCTGGCGGCATCCATGATTCTGGTGATCAGCAATCTCGGAATGGGAGGAGTAGTGGGAGACACCATCAGCCAGGTATCCTTTGGAGTTATCGGCCTTCTGGCGTATATTTTTCCTGTGCTGCTCTTTCTTGGAACAGTATTTCTGGTGTCAAATAAAAAAAATCCTCTGGCATACAAAAAGCTTCTTGCAGCTATCGTTTTTTTCGCATTTCTGTGCGGACTTGTTCAGCTGCTGACAGAGGGCTATATGAAGAGCACAACGCTGTTGGATTACTATACGCTCTGCTCTGATTACAGAACGGGAGGAGGAGTGGTGGGAGGAGCGGTCTGCATTTCCTCCACTTCTGCTTTCGGGGTGGCCGGAGGATACATTATCATTATTCTGGTACTGCTGATTACCCTGATTTTAATTACACAGCGCTCCTTTTTTGGATTTATCTTCAAAATCTGGGATGGGATTCTGGGCGCTGCCCGGAATGGACATGACCGCTATATGGAGGGACAGCCGGAGCGCAAATTGAAAAAGGAACTCAGGCAGAAAGAACGGCGGCAGAAAAGGGAAGCGCGGCAGGCACAGCGTATACAGGAACTGGAGGCTGCTCTGGCGGAGGAAAAGAAGGAAGACAGCCAGAGTTCTGATGAAACAGAAACGCCTAAACATGGTTTTCTGGAAGGGACAAAGCTTACCCGCCCAAAGCAGAAACCAGACGCAGCTACAGGGAAAAACCCGAGAAAAGAAGACGGGGTTTCAGTGGAGACAAGCGAGAACAGTCAGGGACAGCTGGAATTCCAGATCTACAGATCTGATCCCGCGGTGAATCTTGAGGATGGTCCTGACCTGTCGGAGGACATTCTTTTTGGAGATCCTGCGCCGGAGGAGATGGAAACTATTCCGGCAGCGGAGGAAAGAAATCCGGACACCGCCTTTTCCGGGATGAGTGCCCAGCCGCCGGCAGATGAAAAAATTCCGCCGAACCGGAAAAAAATCCCCCGGTCTTCTCAGGGGGAAATAGAAAACGGAATTCAGAACATTCAGAGAGAAATTGGGAATCAGGAGGAAAAACCGCAGAAACAATATCATTTTCCGCCCATTAAGCTCCTGAAAAGAGGAAATGTTCAGTCCAAGGGAGACTCAGACGCCCATCTTAGAAAGACAGCGCAGAAGCTGCAGGAAACACTGCACAATTTCGGCGTAAATGTAACGGTGACAAATGTAAGCTGCGGCCCGACTGTAACCCGATATGAACTTCAGCCGGAAATGGGAGTTAAGGTCAGCCGTATTGTTGGACTGGCGGACGACATCAAACTGAACCTGGCGACTCCGGATATCCGTATCGAGGCGCCGATCCCGGGAAAGGCTGCTGTGGGGATTGAGGTTCCCAATAAGGAAAATCACCCTGTAATGCTGAGGGAACTGATTCAGTCCCAGGAATTTCAGAGTGCGAAATCCAAGCTTTCCTTTGCGGTTGGAAAAGATATAGGAGGAAAACCGGTGGTGGCGGATATTGCCAAGATGCCTCATCTTTTGATTGCAGGGGCTACAGGATCCGGTAAATCTGTATGCATTAATACTCTGATTGTAAGTATTCTTTATAAAGCCTCGCCTGAGGATGTGAAACTGATCATGATTGACCCCAAAGTAGTGGAGCTGAGCGTATACAATGGGATTCCGCATCTGTTCATTCCTGTGGTCACAGATCCGAAGAAGGCGGCGGGGGCGCTGAATTGGGCGGTTTCTGAAATGATGAGCCGCTATAATACTTTTGCGGAGTATAATGTGCGCAACCTGGAGGAGTATAATAAAAAAATTGAAGGTATGAGCGTTCCGGAAGGAGAGACTGCTCCGGAGCGTATTCCTCAGATTGTGATTATTGTAGATGAGCTTGCGGACCTTATGATGGTGGCGCCCGGCGAAGTGGAGGATGCAATCTGCCGTCTGGCCCAGCTGGCCAGAGCAGCGGGGATTCATTTGATTATTGCTACACAGAGACCTTCTGTAAATGTCATTACCGGTCTGATCAAGGCAAACATGCCATCGCGGATTGCGTTTTCGGTCTCTTCCGGTGTGGATTCCCGAACGATTTTGGATATGAACGGGGCGGAGAAGCTTCTTGGAAAAGGGGATATGCTTTTCTATCCTCAGGGATACCAGAAGCCGGCCAGACTGCAGGGCGCCTTTGTGTCGGATGAGGAGGTCAGCAGCATTGTGAACTTCCTGGCGGACAAAAACCCTGGTACGCAGTACAATGCGCAGATTGAACAGCAGGTAAATACGGCTGCTTCCATTGGAGGAAATTCCGGAAAAGAGGAAAGAGACGTCTACTTTGAAGAAGCAGGGAAATTTATCATTGATAAAGATAAGGCTTCTATTGGAATGCTTCAGCGTATGTTTAAGATTGGCTTTAACAGAGCGGCCCGTATTATGGATCAGCTCTGCGATGCAGGAGTGGTAGGGCCGGAGGAGGGCACAAAGCCCAGGAAGGTTCTGATGTCAATGGAGGAATTCCAGAATTATATCGAAGAAACTTTGTAGAGTAAGAGAATAATTGTAAGGAGATAGAAAAATGGTAAAGCATATTGTAATGTGGTCTTTTCAGGATGACTTAAGTGAGGGGGCAAAAGCAGAAGCTGTTTTGAAAATCAAGGAAGATCTGAAACGGCTTGTAGGAATTGTCCCTGGTCTGATTTCCCTTGAGGTAGTAACAGACGTTCTTCCCTCCAGCTCCCATAATCTGGGGCTTTTCTGTGATCTGGAATCCAAGGAGGCTCTTGATGGTTATCAGGTGCATCCGGAGCATGTAAAGGCTGCCAGCTTCATTAAATCTGTAACCTGCAACCGTATCTGTATGGATTATGAGATTCAGAAGTAAAAAGGTACAGACAAGCTAATTATTTCAGAATAGTGTAAGTCCGGAACATATGTTATGAAAACGGTTCCGTTGGGGAAATTATGGAAATTCGTATTTTATCAGTGGGAAAGATCAAGGAGAAGTATTTAAACGCCGGGATTCAGGAATATGCAAAACGGCTGAGCAGATACTGCAGACTTACTTTCTGCCAAGTAGCAGACGAGAAGACGCCGGATAAGGCGTCGGATGCTCTGAATGAGCAGATCAAAGATTTGGAAGGCAGACGTCTCATGAAGCATATCCGTGAACAGGACTACGTTATTGCACTGGCAATTGACGGAAAAATGCTGGATTCGGTTGAGCTGTCGCAGATGCTCGGCCGTCTTGGCGTGGAGGGGAAAAGCTCCGTTGCTTTTGTGATCGGAGGATCGCTTGGACTGAGCCGGGAAGTCCTCAGCCGCGCAGACTGCCGCCTGAGTTTTTCCAGAATGACATTTCCTCATCAGCTGATGCAGATGATTCTCCTGGAGCAGATTTACCGCGGATACCGGATCTTAAACCATGAGCCGTATCACAAGTAAGTGCGGTTTTTTCGCAAGTTTTCCTTTGCGCCAGTTAACCGATTTGGCGCTTTCAGTTTTTCGGAAACTTTTTTCCTGTCTTTCCGAAAAGCAATCCTCCGAAAAATGTTACTGTATTTTTTCCGTTGTTGTACTTTATCCCGGCAGCTTTCGCAAGTTCATAGACATTAAAACCATAACCTTCTATGGAGTGATGCAGATATGCCGGGAAACGGCACGGAAAATCGGGGTAGGTGCATTTAGTACATTTTTTGCACCCTTCGTTGGAAAGCAGCAGGTAATCCGATAAAAACGTTTTGAGTTTTTCATCGAAAATATCCACGCTTCCCTTGAAAGAAGATAGGGCATTTTGTATGCCCTCAATGTCATATGAATCTTCCAAATTATATTTTATAGAAAATAAGAGCATTTTCTCATATTGCATAACTCTTTTTTTACAGACATCTATCGTACCGACAGCAGGCGGACAAGCCCAAGTTGTGTCGTAATTGCGACAAGTATTTTCTTTGCAGATTTCCCGTATTTCCGGGTAAAACAACAACTCCTGTGTGCTGATAAAATCTGCCTGCCATATACCGCTTTGCATGGCAGTTTCTTTGACTTTTTCATAAATGTCCATTTTCAATTTTCCCCCTACGCCGCTGGGTCAGAAACTTACGAAAGCTCAAACATCCCATTATAAAGCTGATAATATTCCCCTTTCTGGGCCAGAAGCTCTTCATGATTTCCGCGCTCCATAATTTTTCCGTGTTCCAGAACGATAATCGCATCTGCGTTTCGTACCGTGGAGAGGCGATGGGCGATGACAAAGACGGTACGTCCTTCCATCAGACGGTCCATTCCCTTTTCGATGAGAGACTCTGTACGGGTATCAATAGAGGACGTGGCCTCATCCAGGATCAGAACAGGAGGATCGGCCACAGCCGCCCGGGCAATGGCCAGAAGCTGGCGCTGCCCCTGAGAGAGATTGGCCCCATCGCTGGCAACTATGGTCTCGTAGCCCTTAGGAAGGCGGCGGATAAAGGAATCTGCATTAGCAATTTTTGCTGCGTTTTCAATCTCCTCCATGGTAGCGTCCAGCTTGCCGAAACGGATATTGTCGGCAATGGTTCCGGTAAAAAGATGCGTATCCTGGAGAACAATGCCGAGACTTCTCCGCAGGTCGTCTTTGCGTATTTTCTGCACGTTGATGCCGTCATAAGTGATTTCTCCGCTGGTTACGTCATAAAAGCGGTTAATAAGATTTGTGATCGTTGTTTTTCCTGCTCCGGTGGATCCCACAAAGGCGATTTTCTGTCCGGGTTTGGCATAGAGAGAAATATCCTTCAGAATTTCCTGTCCGGGAAGATAGCCAAAAGTAACGTGATGGAAACGTACGTCGCCTTTTAAAGGAATCAGAGGAAGATCAGGGCGGGCACTGTCGCGCCAGGCCCAAAGCTTGGAGTGCTCTTTGCAGGGAATCAGACTGCCGCTGCTGCTTCTGCGGACATTTACCAGCTCAATAGTCCCCTCGTCTGTTTCCGGACAAATTTCCATGGTATGGAAGACCCGCTCCGCACCTGCAAGGGCTGCCAGGAGAAAATTTCCCTGCTGCGTAAACTGGTTGATCGGCATTGCAGACTGACGGACAAAGACAAGATAGCTTGCCAGGCTTCCGATATCTGACCATCCGAGGATGACCATAATGCCGCCTACAACGGCGATGACTGCGTAATTGATGTATGAGATGCTGACAACAGCGGGGATCATGGTTGCAGCGTATCCCTGGGCGCTTTGTCCGGCCTTCTGAAGGTTTCTATTCTTTTCCCTGAATTTATCCAGATTTTCTTTTTCATGGTTGAAGACCTTTACCACCTTCTGCCCGGCGACCATTTCCTCCACATAAGCGTCCAGCTCTCCAAGGTATGTCTGATGGCGGTTAAAGTAAAATTTGCTCTTCTTCGTGCTGTAGCGAATATAGAGAAACATAGCCGCATATCCCACAATCACAAGAAGCGACAGCCGCCAGTTCAGAAGGAACAAAAGAGCAAGGGTGCCGGCAATCTGAACAAAGCTCTGAATAATCATGGCGAAACTGTTGTTCAGAGCGTCAGAAATGGTGTCCACGTCATTGGTAAAAAGACTCATCAGATCGCCTTTGCGCTGAGAATCAAAAAATCCCAGGGAAAGCTTCTGAAGATGCCCGTAAAGATCCCGGCGGATGTCACATAATACTTTCTGGGCCGCCCGAACCATAATCTGTGTATATCCCAGGGTGGAAAGAGCACCTGTTCCAAAAATCACAGCAGCTGTGACCACATCATGAATCAGCATGGAAACATCTCTGCTCTCTGTTACCTGGTTTACAATGGGTTTGATCATATAAGTTCCCAGAAGATTTGCGGAGGCGCTTACAGCGGCAAGAACCCCTACCAGTATCAGAAGAAATTTATGTCTGCCAAGATAGGCAAAAAGCCTGCCCAGCGTCTGCCGAAGATTTTCCGGGCGCTTTCCGCTAAATGTTTTTGCCATGACCGTCTTCTCCTTTCACTTCTGATTTTTCTGTGAATCCGCTGCTTTTTTGCGCTTTCATCTGAGACTCATAAATTTCCTGATATATAGAATCTGAAGAAAGCAGCTCTCTGTGTGTGCCTGAGGCATGTATCCGTCCATCTTCCAGGATGATGATCCTGTCAGCGTTCATAACAGAGGTAACCCTCTGCGCGATGATAATTTTTGTGACATCTGTCAGAGATTTCAGCGCGTGCCGGATTTTACTTTCTGTGGCAGTATCCACAGCGCTGGTGGAATCGTCAAAGATCAGAACCTTAGGCTTTTTCAGGAGAGTGCGGGCAATACACAGCCGCTGTTTCTGGCCGCCGGAGACGTTTACACCGCCCTGGCCAAGATCCGTATCCAGTCCTTTGGGCATCTGACCCAGAAATTCGTCAGCGCAGGCTTTCCGGCAGGCATCCCACAGAGCTTCATCGTCAGCTCCGGAATTTCCCCAGAGCAGATTTTCCCGGACAGTTCCGGAAAAAAGGACATTTTTCTGCAGAACAATTCCTACTGCGTCACGAAGCACGGCAAGGTCATACTCCCGGACATTATGGCCGCCAACAAAAACATTTCCCTCAGTGGCATCGTACAGGCGGGGAATCAGCTGCACTAAAGTAGACTTGGCGGAGCCTGTTCCGCCGATAATACCTACAGTTTCTCCGGGCCGGATATTCAGATTGACATGGGAGAGCGCGTCTTTCCGGGCTCCTTTATCATATTTGAAAGAAACATTTTCAAACCGGATTCCTCCATGGGGCACAGACAATACCGGATCTGCAGGAGACTTCAGATCTACCGGTTCCTCCAGAATTTCCGAGATACGCTTTGCGCTTGCAAGGGACCGGGTAAGCATCAGAAACACATTTGAGATCAACATCAGGGAATTCATGACCTGCAGCACATAACTTAAAAATGCGGTGAGTTCTCCAACGCTCATGGAACCCTGCAGGATATAATTTCCGCCGTTCCACATCAGAAGAACAACCGCAGTGTACATAACTGCCTGGAAAGCAGGAAGGTTCAGGACGGCATGGCGGAAGGTGTTCCGGCTGGCTTCTGCCAGCTCGTTATTGACCTCTTCAAACTGCTCCGTTTCATAGTCTCCTCTCACAAAAGCTTTGACTGCCCGGATAGCCGTAAAAGTTTCCTGGACATGGCCGTTCACGTGATCCACAGCCGTTTGCTGACGATTATACAGAGGGCTGACTTTATGTACGATCAGAGCCAGAATTAATCCAAGAACAGGAGCGGTAAAAACAAATACAAAGGCAAGTTTTGCATTCAGCATGAAAGCCATGGCTATACCAAGACCGAGCATGATAGGGCTGCGCACCAGAGGACGCAGTCCGCCGCTGACCGCATTCTGCATTACAGTCACATCTGTGGTCATACGCGTTACCAGGGAAGGGGCGGAGAAATGATCCAGATTTGAAAATGCGTAGTCCTGCAGTTTTTCATACTGAGCCATGCGAAGCTCCGCTCCGAAACCGTAGGCCGCCGCTGCGGCAAAACGGGCATACAAAAGACCGGAGATCAGAGAGAGGGCAGCACATATGGCCATTTTTCCGCCCTGAAACATCAGAACGCCAATGTCACGGGAGGGAACCCCGACATCTACAATATCTGTCATGAGAAGCGGAATGATCATTTCGAAGACTGTTTCAATACAGATCAGAATCACGGCCATGAGGAAATCTTTTCGGTAAGGCTTAGCATAGGAAAAAATCTTTTTCAGATCACGCATCAGAATCCTCCTCAAAGCAGATGCCTTTGGCAACTGTTGATAAAATCAACATTCGACAAAGACAATAATTGACATATCCTCTATTATATGCGCTTTTTTTATGAATTACAATATGCGGGAAAAGATTGTGGGGAAGACAGAAGAAAAACCGGGGAATACCCGGTTTTTCAGAAAATTAATCGATTTTATCAGTCGGATTCTTCCGGTATCCCGCAGACCGCGCGGTTGGATACGGCATCCAGCCAGTAATACAGGCTGCTGACGGGATGCACCTGTATGATTCCGGACAGCTCCGGCATATCCGGACAGATTTCAGAAAACAGATCCCTGCAGGAGGAAAACAGTTCCGGATTGTAAACCAGGGTTTTATGGTTGTTAAAGATGGCGCCGTACAGAATTCGGGATTCCACTAAATCCTGAAACATATGGCTTCCATAACTTAACTCCGGCATATAGCCCACACGGCTTTCGGAAATTTCACATATGGCGGAAAAATTGGAAATATCTCCAAAACTTACCGGCACGCCCAATTCCGGGGAGGAGGTTCCGATCCTTCCGGGCGTCATCAAAAGAAGCCCAAGTCCTTTTCCCCTGTAGTAACGATTGATTTTTCCAAGAGCCGCCGCTGCTTCATACTTTCTGCGGTAAGGATACTGATAGTAGAGAACAGGATCCACCTGGACGACGACATCAATTTTTCTTTTTCCGGAGGGCCCCATAGAGGAGTCGCGGATATCAAAAAACGTCTCTTTCAGGTGCAGGTTTTTCAGATCCGTTTTTTCGCCGGCCTCGCCGATATACAAAGGGCGGCACTGCAGAAGGTTTACGACAAAGTTGCCGGATTCGTCAATATTTACTGTATATTCAATATCTACAGGATTTTCGTATACCCGCTCCAGTGTTTTCAGGATTTTCTGCATGAGAGTTGTAAATTCTTCTTTTTCAAGAAGCTTCTGGCAGCTGATAAACCAGACATCCCGGCTGCGGCCGAGCTGCCGGAGCCTGTATTCAGCTTCATAGTCATGCTCCAGAACCATTTTTTTGTACCACAGGGGCAGAACCGGAAGAAGGGTTTCCAGGGGAACCTCCTTCAGCCGGTTTTCCCCGCAGTCGAGAACGTCAACGAATCTCTGGGAGAATTTGTGTTTCTGCTCCACTGTGGTAAGAACGGTAACTGCCGGACGATCCAGATTGGCCAGCCGGGGATAATCCTCCTTCGTCCTGTCAACGGCCTTTGTTCCCAGTCCCATGACAATACGGAGCATGCCGGCTTCCGGATCCATGTCGGGATACCATTTATAGGCGCTGTGGCTGTAGCCCACGCCGGCTGCACACGGAAGGAAATACTGGCCCTGATAGGATCCGGAAACCCGCTGAACCAGGACCGCCATCTGCTCATCCTTCTTTTCAAGCCCCCGCAGGAGCCGGTATTCCAAAGCGGAGTAATCCATGGTGCTGGCGTAGACAGTTCTCACGGCCTGCTCAAACTTTTCCAGCCGTTCCTGAGGACTTCCCTGATTGACACAGAAAACGGATTCGTACTTTCCGGCGAAAGCATTTCCGAAGCCGTCTTCCAGGAAGCTTGAGGAGCGGACGATAAAGGGGCTCTGGCCGAAATATTCGATGACGTTTAAGAACTGCTCTTTTATTTTTGCAGGAAATTCCCCGATAACCAGATGCTCACGCAGTTCTTTTGCTGCTGTGAAATATTCCTCCTTTGTCCTCTGCCGGATTCTCAGGCGCCAGCACCCATTAGAGACAATATAGGTATAAAAGACATCGGAGCCAATATAGAAGGAATCATGAGGTTCACTGTATGAAAGATATTCCGGAATTTCTTTTTCCGATATTTTCCGCGCCAGCAGCATACCGCATGCCTTCCCTCCGATGGCGCCGCTTCCGATCATCCTGTCCCGCAGCATAAAGTAGTCTACAGGCGTAAAATAGTGCTTTACCAGCGCTTTCAGCCGCTCATCCTTTGTCATGGTGCTGTCAATAATAAGGTTTTCCGTCTCTTCGGAAAAATATCCTCGGGAAAAATCAAGTTTTGCCTGGGCAAAAAAACGGTCATGACTGTCATAATTCTGATCCTGCGAGCTGGATGAGACTCTCTGAGTAGTCTGATAATACCGGCTCATACTGACGCCGTCCTCCACAGCCCGGAAAGAATGATCACAACGGCTGATGCAATGAGGAAGAAACATACGGGCAGAATAGCGGTTCCATACCTTCAGAGGATGGAGATATATCCCTTCTTCGCCTGAATACACGTCAAGAAGAAGCTGTGTGGTGTCGCGGATTCTGGCCACTGCGTCGAAAGAATGCCGGCCTCTCAGAAGGGGAAAATAGGCTACAGTATCCAATTCGAAAAGATAAGGACAGGTAACCCGGAAAAAATTTCCCATCATCAGATCCGTGTACCAGAGAGACTGTAGTTCAGAGAGACAGTCAAATACGTAAAAAGCGTCTCTGCCTTCCCGGGTGATCTGTTCATATATAGCGACGGTAAATGCTTCAAAGCCCTCGTCCGGATTGAATTCGTATACTTTTATGCCGCTTAAATCTTTCAGGACAGGCTCATGCTGGGCAAAACGGATATATATTACATTCCGTCCGTCCTTTACTGCCTGCCGGGCAAAGGGTTCTGCGAAAAAACGAAATTCATCGATGCAGGATACCTGCCATACCACGTTGTCGCCCAGGCGGATATGATCCAGAATATCGTCCATCTGGGGAAAACCGCTGCTGATTTTATCAAATGCTGCCATGGAAACCTCCTTAAAATTTTTCTGCCAGCAGAGAGTGCAGAAGAAATGAAACGGGGACAAAAGAAAAGCAGGACAAAAAGTCCCTTATGTAAGAACCTCTTTGTCCTGCTGTATAAATTAACTATAGCATATTTTTCCGCCCTTATCAATAAAAATCATTCGTTTTTGCAATATGCGAAAGAAGCGCGTCGGCGAAAAAAAACTTCCAAAACAGACGGGGAGGGACTATAATAAAAAACAAGGAATAAATAAAACAGAATCGCGGGAGAAAACTATGAAAACAGAAAGAATTGACAATATGTGCGGCGGAGAGGGACACGTAATTATACGCCGTGTGCTGGACGAGAGTCAGTTAAACGGAAAATGCGGGCTTTATGCGGAAGTAACTCTGGAACCGGGATGTTCCCTGGGATTTCACGAACATCATGGAGAAAGCGAGACCTATTACATTCTTTCGGGAAAGGGAATTTACAGCGACAACGGAAATCTCCGCATGGTACGGCCGGGAGATGTAACTTTTACCCCGGACGGAAAGGGTCATGCTCTGACGAACAGCGGAGATGAGGATCTTGTCTTTATGGCGCTGATTATTCTTGGATAAAAATGAATTACAGGGCGGCGGGAGGATGTGAATATGGATTTAAAGCTGGACATTCAAAAATTTGAAGAATTTATTTCGCAGTATCCGGTTTATGAATACCGGATTCTGGATACAAAAGAACTGAAAACAGAGGAAAGGGTGAGAATTATCTGCCGGCAGGAATGTGAAAGATACGGAACCACCTGGGCCTGTCCGCCGGCAGTGGGCACGCTAGAGGAATGCGGCGCAAGGATTCACAGCTATGAAAAGGCCGTGTTTTTTTCCAGCGTTGCGGAGGTTTCAGATGTACTGAATATGGAAGAGATGCTGACAACCAGAAGAGCCCATGAAGATCTGACAGCGGAAATCGCGTCCTTTCTGAAAAAGGAAGGATTCGAAACCTTTACCCTGTCTACGGAATCCTGTGACATCTGCGGACAGTGCACCTATCCGCAGGGAAAACCGTGCAGACATCCGGAACGGATGCATCCATGTCTGGAAAGCCATGGAATAGTGGCTTCGGAAATCGTAGAAGAAAAGAAGATGGAATATAATCTTGGCGGAAATACAATTCTCTGGTTTTCCATGATTCTATTCCGGCATAATCAAAAAAACTCCGGCATAAATTAACAGTAAAGCCGGAGGTGGTTTATGAAAAAAAGACAGCATCTGAGAGAACAGCTTGTAACAGCTCTGGAGGTTCCCAGAGACCTGGCCTGTAAAGAGACCATAGTGACCTTCACCGGCAAAAACCATGCAGTGATCGAAAACTACCGCAGCATTCTCCGCTATACGGAAGAAGAAATCGTGGTGCTTACTCATCAGGGAAGAATTACTGTATTTGGAAAAAGGCTGGAAATTCCATGGTATACTTCGGATGAAATGATGCTTACGGGAATTATTTCCGGCATGAATCTGGAACAGTAGGAGGTTCCTATGGAAGGTTTTCTGCGGCTTTTGTCAGGCTATGTAAAAATCAGGATACAGGGAGATCAAGGGGAACGCTTTTTGAATCTCTGCAGGAGCAGAGGCATTGTCATGAGAGATCTTGCGCGGAGAGAGGATGGAAGCCTTGTCTGTTCTCTGTCTGTCCGTCATTTTTTTCTTCTTTCCTCTATACATAGAAAAACAAAGGTACAGATTCATATTTTGGAAAAGCATGGACTGCCCTTCTTTTTTGTCAGAAGCAAAAAAAGAAAGGCATTTTTTCTTGGCATACTTCTGTGCGCGGTTTTGCTTTTCCTGTTTTCCGGACGCATCTGGAACATTCACATTGAGGGGAATATCCAGAACAGCACACCTGAAATTCTGGCGTTTCTGGGAGAGCAGGGAGTATCTCACGGAATCCGAAAATCAAAAGTAAACTGCAGCGAAATCGCGGCGTCCGTCCGTCAGAATTATCCGGAGGTCACCTGGGTATCCGCCCGGATTGAGGGAACCAGACTGATTCTGACAATGAAAGAAGGCATTTTTGCGGAGGAGACCCGGGAACAGCAGGAACCCTGCAGCATCAAGGCAAATGAAGGCGGAACAATTGTAAAAATGGTGACCAGAGCCGGAGTTCCGCAGATGAAGCCGGGGGATGTGTGCAGAGAAGGCGATCTGCTTGTCCTTGGCCGGCTTGACCTGAGAAACGACAGCCAGGAGGTGATCCGATATGAATATGTCCATGCGGATGCGGACATTTATATTAAGAGAGATCTTCCCTATTACGCGGAACTGCCGATGGAATATGAGACAGAAATTCCTTCAGGGAAAGAGAAAAAAGGCTGGTTTCTGAAAGTCGGAACCTGGTATCTGGAATGGGGAGGGGAAGGAGGAGAAAACACGCGCCGTATCGTGGAGGAATATCCGTTTTACATTACGGGAAATTTTGCGCTCCCCGTTTCTGTGGGGAAAATTTCCGTAAGAGCTTTTGAAAAAAAGAAAGAAGTCTATACGGAGAGCGCGGCGAAAGCGGAAGCTTTCCGGATATTGCAGGAATATGAGGAAAAATTAATGGAAAAGGGGGTTCAAATATCTGCAAATAATGTTAAAATAGAGGTTGATCACAAAATCTGCGTAAGCAGCGGATCTTTGGAGATTATTCAGAAAATTGGAAAGGATACTCCGGTGGAAATACTGGAGCAGCCTGCAGAAAGGACAACAGAGGATGGCTAACAGCATTATTGAGCTGCATGTCCAGATTCCGGCGGATCTGGAAGGAAATGTATTCGGACAGTTTGATGAACATTTAAAACTGATTGAACGGACACTGAATGTTACTCTGATTTCCAGAGACGGCATTTTGAAAATTCTTGGCACAGAGCAGAGCGCTTCTCAGACGAAAAAACTGATTGAGGAGCTTGTTGCCCTGGCGAAAAGAGGAAACACGATTACAAAGCAGAATGTCACCTATGCGCTGTCTCTGGCGATGGAGCAGAGAAACCAGGTGCTTACGGAAATTGATAAGGATTTTATCTGCAATACCATACAGGGGCGACCGATTAAGCCGAAAACCCTTGGGCAGAAAGAATATGTGGAACAGATACGAAAGAAAATGATCGTCTTCGGAATCGGACCTGCGGGAACGGGGAAAACTTATCTCGCCATGGCTATGGCGGTAACTGCTTTCCGCAATGAGGAAGTCAGCAGGATTATTCTGACCAGGCCCGCCATAGAGGCGGGGGAAAAGCTTGGATTTCTGCCGGGGGATCTTCAGAGCAAGGTGGATCCCTATCTTCGGCCGCTTTACGACGCCCTCTATCAGATTATGGGGGCCGACAGTTTTGCAAAAAATATGGAGAAAGGGCTGATCGAGGTGGCGCCTCTTGCTTATATGAGGGGCAGAACGCTTGACAACGCCTTTATCATTCTGGATGAGGCTCAGAATACTACGCCTGCGCAGATGAAAATGTTTCTTACCAGGATCGGATTCGGATCCAAAGTCATTATAACGGGAGACACTTCCCAGAAGGATCTTCCCAGGGACGCGGTATCAGGATTGGATGTAGCCATGAAGGTACTGAAAAAAATAGAAGATATCGGCTTCTGCCAGCTTACCAGCAAGGATGTGGTACGGCATCCGCTGGTGCAGCAGATCGTACAGGCTTACGACGCATATGAAAAGAAGCAGAAGACCCCGAAAAGGCCTGGACGCAGAGGATAGGATTTCCGAAAAAGAAGGAGGACATATGACGATACTGATTGACTATGAAACAGAAAGGGAGCTGGATATTGACTATACAAAGCTTGCGGACATGGTGGCAGGCCAGATCCTGAGGACAGAGAACTGTCCCTACGAGGTATCCGTAAACCTGATTCTGACGGACAATGAGGAGATAAAAAGTGTAAACTCCCAGTTCCGTTCCGTGGGTGCGCCCACAGATGTGCTTTCTTTTCCCATGATTCCCTTTCCGAGTCCGGCGGACTATTCTTTTGTGGAGGGAAAGGATATTTATTTTGACCTGGATACCGGGGAACTTCTGCTGGGAGACGTTATGATTTCTGTGGACAAAGTATATTCTCAGGCGGAGGAGTACGGACACAGCACAGAAAGAGAATTCAGTTTCCTTTTTGCCCACAGTATGCTGCACCTTCTGGGATATGATCACATGGAGCCGGAGGAGGCCGCCGTGATGGAGAAAAAACAGTCAGAGGCTCTGAAGGCGCTTGGGATTAACCGATAGGGGAGGAAGCGCTGCGGATGAAGTGCATTTTGACAATTTTACCAACAATCATCCATGGTTTGTCTATGACCCTGCCACAAAGAAATACAGCCGTTTCCAGTTTGGAGAACCACAGACAGACGACCTGACAGGGGAGCAGCTCACCTGTGACAACATACTCGTCCAGAATTCAGATGTGACGACTTATGACGGCACTACTTATAAAAAAATTGACACGATCACAGACGGGAACGGCAACTCCGGCGGAATGGGGAAGTATATTACCAGAGGAAAAGCCATTGACATCCGCTGGCAGAAGGATTCCCCCTGGGGAATTACACACCATATTACGATGGACAATCAGGAGGTAAAGCTGAATCCGGGAGTGACCTGGGTGGAAATTGTTCAGGATGACCGGATCACAGACATTACCTGCTGGGACAAAAACGAACAGCAGGACGCTGCTGCAAAGGAATAGATTTGGAGAGATATACAACAATGAATTACCGGGAATTACTGAAAGACAAAAAACGCATTGTGATCAAAGTGGGGTCTTCCTCTCTGATTCACAAAGAAACTGGAAAACTGGATCTCAGAAAGATGGAAGTCCTTGTGAGAGAGCTCAGTGATCTTCACAATCAGGGGAAAAATGTAGTTCTTGTAACGTCAGGCGCTGTGGCGGTGGGATCCGCGGTTCTGGGACTTAAGGAGCGACCGAGGGAGCTGAAGATCAAACAGGCATGTTCGGCGGTGGGACAGGCAAGGCTGATGATGATCTATCAGAAGCTTTTCGCTGAGTATAATCAGACGGCCGCCCAGATTCTCATGACAAAAAACACCATGGTCAACAATCTGAACAGAATGCACGCCAGAAATACTTTTGAAGAACTGCTGCAGCTGGACACAATTCCGGTGGTAAATGAGAATGACTCGATCTCCAGCTATGAGCTGGAGCTTATGGATGCTTTCGGAGACAACGATACTCTTTCTGCTGTTATTGCAGCCCTGATCGGAGCGGACCTTCTGATTCTGCTTTCAGATATTGACGGACTTTTTACAGATGATCCAAATACGAATCCTAACGCCAGGTTTATCGATACAGTGGAGACTCTGGATGACAAACTTCTCAGCATGGGCAAAGGTTCTGTCAGCAAGGTGGGAACCGGCGGAATGGCTACAAAACTTACCGCAGCAGAGATTGCCACAGCGGCAGGAGCGGACATGGTGATTGCCAACGGGGCAGACTTCCATGTGATCCATAAAATCATGGAGGGCCGCAACTACGGAACTCTTTTTGTGCGGAATAAGAAAGAAGAGTTTTATCTGATTGATTATATTGAAAAACTGATGTAGGAGGAGTCTATGGATAACATAAAAATCGACAGAATCAATACACTTGCCCACAAAGCCAAAAGTGTGGGACTTACGGAGGAAGAGAAAAAAGAACAGGCGGCGCTCAGGAAGGAGTACCTGGCCGCGATCCGCATGAACCTTCAGGCACAGCTTGACAATATAGACATAAAGGAAGCAGACGGAAGCATTACAAATTTAGGAGAGAAATATGGAAGAAAAAAGAGCCATTAGAAAACAGGTATTTGCTCTGAGAAAAGCGCGCTCGGATGAAGAGATAGAAAAGCTGAGCCGGGAACTTACAGAACGTCTGATAAAGATACCGGAATTTCAGGATGCCGGGCAAATTCTTGTGTATGCGGACTATAACCATGAGGTTATGACCCGATTCCTGATAAAGGAGGCCTGGAGAGCGGGAAAAGAAACCGCAGTCCCCAAGGTCGACGGAAAAGATATGATTTTTTACCGTCTTACAGATTTTGGACAGCTGGAGCCGGGATATTTCGGAATTCCGGAACCGACAGAAGGAGAGGCTGTCCAGTGGGAGAAGGCCCTGATGATTATGCCGGGAGTGGCTTTTGACAGAGGAGGACACCGTGTCGGATACGGCGGCGGGTTTTACGATCGTTTTCTGGAAAAACACCCGGGGATTAAAAAGATTGCCGTGGCTTTTGACTTTCAGATTTTTCCGGAAGTTCCCTGGGAGACTACAGACATATCACCGGAGATTCTTGTGACGGAAAAAGAGGTTATAAGATTTTTCTGATGCATCCGGCGGCAGAAAATTTTGCCTTAGGAGAAGCAGAACAGACAGTACAGGTAAGGGAGGATACTTCATGAATGAGATGCTGATAAATATGGGAAAAAATGCGAAAGAGGCCGAGACGGTTCTGCGCGCGCTTTCTACAAACAAAAAGAACGAGGTGCTTTCTGCTGTAGCGGGACAGCTGGTAAAGCATACGGATATGCTTATAAAAGCAAATGAAACGGATGTGGAAAACGGAAGAAAAAACCATATGCCGGAAAGCCTGGTAGACCGTCTCATGTTGACAAAAGAACGGATAGACGGCATGGCTGAGGGACTTCGCCAGCTGGTAGAACTGGAGGATCCGGTAGGGGAAGTCATCGGGATGAAAAAACGGCCCAACGGCCTTCTGATTGGACAGAAACGAGTTCCTCTGGGTGTGATCGGCATTATTTATGAGGCCCGCCCGAATGTTACCGCAGATGCATTCGGACTCTGCTTTAAGACAGGAAATGCTGTGATTCTGAAAGGGGGCAGCGATGCGATTTATTCAAATCAGGCTATTGTAGAGTGTATCCGGGAGTGCCTGAAGGAGCATGGGGTTACGGAAAATGCGGTGCAGCTGATTGAGGATACTTCCAGAGAGACTGCCGCCGAATTTATGAAAATGAACCAGTATGTGGATGTTTTGATTCCGAGAGGAGGGAAAGGCCTGATTCAGGCTGTGGTAAACCAGAGTACGATTCCTGTCATTGAGACAGGCACCGGAAACTGCCATATATATGTGGATGAAACGGCAGATCTTTCTATGGCGGCAGACATTATCATGAATGCCAAGACGCAGAGGGTGGGTGTGTGCAATGCATGCGAATCCCTCCTTGTACATAGCAGCGTGAAAGATGATCTGCTCCCGGTGCTGGCGGAACGCCTGAAAGAAAAACATGTGGAAATGCGGGCGGATCAGGAGGCCATGGCTCTGATGCCGGGGGCGGTACCTGCCACGGAAGAGGACTGGGGAACGGAATATCTGGATTACATTCTCTCAATAAAGATAGTGTATTCTGTAGACGAGGCGATCTCTCATATTAACCGTTATAATACCGGCCATTCGGAGGCGATTATTACCAATAACTACACCAATGCCCAGAAATTTCTGGATGAAGTAGACGCGGCGGCGGTGTATGTGAATGCTTCCACTCGATTTACAGATGGGTATGAATTCGGATATGGGGCTGAAATAGGGATCAGTACCCAGAAGCTTCATGCCCGGGGCCCTATGGGGCTGCTGGCGCTGACCACTACAAAATATATTATCTATGGAAACGGACAGATACGGCCATAAAACGGTTTTTGGAAAAAAAGAAAAGGCTGGAAAGGCTGACTTTTCTGCCTTGAAATTTGACTTTTCAGAGAACGCTGTGTATAATGTACAATGAATTTGCGGCAGCTTGTAAAACGAGGGACAATTGCCAGCGTCAGCTGCTGAAAAGTATGTTTGTGACAATCCGTAGATTGTCATACAGGAGGACTGAAATTGAGAAAAAAACAATTATATGCAATTCTTTTGGCGGGAGCATTGGCTGCGGGAACTGTTCCTTCTGCCGTCTGGGCAGCTGAGGACACAGCGGCTGTTTCGGCTGCAGCGGAAAACGGCGCCGGAGCGCAGGCCGGACAGGAAACAGAGAATTCCGGGCAGCAGGCAGAAGAGACTCCGGCTGCTGACAATACAGTAACCGCGGCTCCGGCAGAGCCTACCCAGACTCCGGCGGAAGCCACCCAGGCACCTGTGGAAACTCCGGTGGCAGAAGAGACCCCGGCTGCCGACAATACAGTAACAGAGACTCCGGCCCAGCCGGAAGATGTTCCGGAAACGCAGCAGACAGAGCCCCAGGCAGCAGGCGACCCTGCGGAGGATACCGGAATTTCCATTAAGAAGACTACCGATGCAGGTACGGAAACCATATATTACCAGAGCCTTCAGGAGGCTGTAGACGCTGTGCAGGCATCCACAGGCGCAGAGGGCGAAGCTGCTACAGTAATTGAGGTGACAAAACAGCTTGCCCTGTCAAACACAGTAAACATTTCAGGCAAAAAGGTCTGCATTACGGCTGCGGCAAATGTGTCGGTGGGCCGGGGAGATTCCGGCGATGGAACTCTGTTTGGCGGAGATATGTTTTCTGTTTCCGGAGCAAACAGTGAACTGCAGCTTTCCGTGCGTGAGGGCTGCTCCATGACTGTTGACGGCGGAGGAACAGATTCCTCAGGCACAATTGTCCGTGTAGGCGAAGGCGGAGCTTTTGGACTTTTTCAGGGCGTCATTCTGACAAACAATAATTCTTCCGCTGCCGGGGGAGCCGTCACAAATGAAGGCGGAAGCGTAGTGATTCAGGGCGGAACGATTACAGGAAACAAGGGAGAAAAAGGCGCTGTCTATACAAACACCGACATTGCGGTCCAGGGCTCGGTTACAGTGAAGGACAATAGCGGAGTCAATCTTTATCTGGACAATAATGCGGCAGTGGTGATAACAGGAGCGATGACTGGCTCGGCAGTTTCGCTGACGGCTGCGAACGCTGCGGACCAGAGAGTTGTGCTTAAGGCGGGAACAGGTGAGGATCAGACGCCGGTCAGCCAGGAAGATTTCAAGGCGGCGGCGGAACAATTCACCTATGATACGGCGGATTACACTATTGCTTTAGGTACAGACGGTACAACTGCGGCTCTGAAGGCGGCTGCTTCTGTGAGTGCGACACCGACGCCGACTGTGTCACCGGTACCTACGACTACACCGGCGACAACTCCAGTGCCGACGCAGAGTCCTTCTGTGACACCGACAACTTCGCCGTCGTTTCTGTCTTACCAGAGCGGCAGTCTGAAATGGGTGAATCACAGTACAATATCTGTAGGAATGTCAACGACAAAGAATTGTAAATGGTATTACTTTTTTGTGAATGCAGATACCAGCGTTTCTCAGATACAGGAGATGTATGATTCCAGCAGGGCTGTAAATTCCGCGGCGGCAAATACGACATTTACAATAAATGTCGAAAACGTACCGGAAGAAGATTCCTGGCTGGTTGTGGCCGCGAAACCCGATTCAGGAAACGTGCAGATGCGGGTGCTGAAGCTGGACAGCGACTGGTTTAAAAAGAAACGTCCAGCCGCATCGTCTACAACATCCCGCGCGCCGAAAACCCATTCAGTAACAGAGAGCACAGTTACCGGACTGGAGGAACCGCTGAAGTTCTACCCGAGCACTTTCTACGAATTTCAGGTGACAGGAGCAGGACAGAACGACAGCGCGCCTTATGTGACTGGAGATGAGAGATGGATCCCTCTGTACTGGAGTACATCCCAGAATCCCACGGACAATCAGAAAAACAGTACGTGGAGAATCGGCTCCGAAAGCGGAATCCGGCAGGCGGCAACCTATAATATGTATATCTTCTTCAAAAAACAGGCGTACAATGGTTCTGAGTGGGCAGACACCGATGTGATAGAGTATATTGTGACTCAGTTCCAGTCTGCGGAGATTACAGACGAGGAACTGAACGACTGGAAGGAAGCAAACAATATAACTACCATCCCGGGCGAAGACGATGGCTACGGAACAGACGGCTATGGAGCGGATCTGACGGCGACGGCGGGAGCAAGTTCCAAAGACAGCGGATCATCCACGAAATCGGCAGTATCCACAGCAGATGAATCTCCGATCGGTGAAATGACGGCTCTGGCAGCGCTGTCACTGGCAGCCGGCGGCTACATTTTCGTCAGAAAAAGAAAAAAAGATGCATAATTGTTTATTTAAGAGACAGGTCTGAATGCCTGTCTCTTTTCATATATTTACCCTGTAGATGATTATGAACTTATATTCTGAACGGGGATTGGAGGAATTCCGGATGACAGAGACAATGGCCTGCACTTATGAAACAATTTACTATACACTTTGGGAGGCAGCGCAGAGATACGGGCAGGTTGCCCAGTTCCGTGTGATCGGGAAAAGCCATGATGACCGTATGATCCCTATGCTGGAGCTTGGGGGCGGTGAAGAGTGTATTTTCTGTCTGGCCGGATTATGCGGCACAGACAGACTGATGCCTACTTATCTTTTGTGGATGATTCAGGAATACACTAAGGCCTGGGAGTGCGGATGGAATCTGGAAGACATCTATGACGTCCGGCAGCTTCTTGCAGACTGGAAGATCTGCTTTATTCCTGTGCTGAATCCGGACGGGTACGAGATATATGAAAAAGATTATACCGTGATCCGCAATCCTATATACAGACAGATGCTCAGAATGCAGGAAACGCCCTGCCGGGAATATGTCTGCAATGCCAGAGGAATGGATATCCAGAAGAATTTTCCTACCAATTATTACAGCAGAAAGAGAATACATCAGCAGCCGGCCAGCGAAAATGAGACGAAGGCTCTTGTGCGTGTTTTTCAGGAATATACAGGGAGAGGCCTTTTGTCTTTCGGCCATTCGTCCCGCCGGATTATTTATTTTCGCCAGCCGCAGTCGTTCTGCACCAACCAAAAAAGCTACCGGCTGGCGCGGCACCTGCAGAGAAGGGCAGGATTCCGCATGGAAAAATATAATCTTGAGACGGAAAAACAGGATGCTTCGGGTTTATCAGGAGGCGGGTCGCCGGAGAGGTTTTACGCGGAGATCTGCAGACAGCCCTCTTTCCGAATTGAGATACCGCCGGTTCCGGATGAGGAGGAAGATGTGTGCAGCTTAGAAGAATACCAGGAAATCCATACGCTCCCGTTAGAATATCTTTTTTCTCTGTAAGATATTCTTTGACAGAAGAGGAAAATTCCTGTATGATATTTTACGATACAGATCAGTAAGGAGCTTATACATTAATGATAGAAGAAAGCAAAAAAGGAACAGAACGGAAAGAGGACGAAACAGAGATCCAGAAATCCTTTATAAAGCTGGCGGGCGCTCTGACGGAACAGAAGAGCCGTTCCCTTGGCCGGCCGCTGACATACTGCCTGGTAACCTTCGGGTGCCAGATGAATGAAAAACAGTCGGAAGCAGTTGCGGGAATTATGGATGAAATAGGATACCACAGGCAGGAAAGCGAAGAGGCTGATGTAGTGATCTATAATACATGTACAGTCAGAGAAAACGCCAATCTGAAAGTATATGGCCGCCTGGGGCATCTTCACAGCCTGAAGGATCAGAATCCGGATATGAAGATCGTTCTTTTCGGATGTATGATGCAGGAATCCCATGTTGTGGAAAAAATAAAAAAGTCCTATCCTTTTGTCAACCTGGTGTTCGGTACCCATAATATTTTTAAGTTTGCAGAACTTTTTTATGAGATGCTTCTTTCCGATATGCAGATTGTAGATATCTGGGAAGGAACAGATCAGATTGTGGAGGATCTTCCCACAGAACGAAATTATACTTTCAAATCTGGAGTGAATATTATGTTCGGCTGCAATAATTTCTGCAGTTACTGCATTGTGCCCTATGTGAGGGGCCGTGAGAGAAGCCGCAGACCGGAAGCGATTGTGAAAGAAGTAAAAAGACTTGTAGCTGACGGAGTTTCAGAAATAATGCTTCTTGGACAGAATGTAAATTCCTACGGAAAAACCCTGGAGGAGCCGGTTACTTTTGCGCAGCTTCTGAAAATGCTGGAGCCGATCGAAGGATTAAGAAGAATCCGTTTTATGACTTCGCATCCGAAGGATCTTTCGGACGAGCTTATTCAGACTATGGCTGAGAGCAGAAAAATCTGCCATCACCTGCACCTTCCTCTTCAGTCCGGAAGCAGCCGCATCCTGAAGGAAATGAACAGGAAATATAATAAAGAACAGTATCTGGCACTGGTGGAAAAGATACGGAAGGCCATACCGGATATTTCTCTTACGACAGATATTATTGTGGGCTTTCCGGGAGAGACGGAGGAAGACTTCCGGGAAACGCTGGACGTGGTGGAGAGAGCAGGGTATGACACTGCCTTTACTTTCTTATATTCCAAGAGAACGGGCACTCCTGCCGCATCCAAGGAAAATCAGGTTCCTCAGGAGACGGCAAAAGAGAGGTTCAACCGTCTTCTTGCCCTGGTTCAGGAGAAGGGCAGAGAACGCTCTTCCAGGTTTGCCGGCACAGTCCAGGAGGTGCTGGTAGAAGAAGAAAGCAAGGAAAAAGGAGTGTTTACCGGAAGAACACAGTATAATCTTCTGGTACATTTTCCGGCAGATGAAAGCCTTCTTGGCAGCTATGTCCAGGTGAAACTGGAGGAGTGCAGGGGCTTTTATTATCTGGGAACACTGGCGAAAGAGCAGGAATCCGGACTGGAATAAACAGAGTCCGGATTTCCTTTCCGGACAGCTTCCGGGCAAAAAAAATTCCCCCTCGCACATGCGTGGGGGATCTCGTTTTTCTTTATGCTCTTTCTACTTTGCCGGATCTGAGGCAAGAAGTGCAGACATACATCTTCTTAGCTCCGCCGTTAGCTGTCTTAACCTTTACGGATTTTACATTGGATTTCCACATTTTATTGGATCTTCTATGGGAATGACTTACATTATTTCCGAAATGAGCACCTTTTTCACAAATAGCACACTTAGCCATGATAGCACCTCCTTGACGCTTTTTTTCAACAGGTTTTATTGTAACAGAAGAATATTGCTTTTGCAAGCAAAAAAAGGAAAAATGTAAAAATAATATTCCTTTTTTATTGAAAAAAGGTTATAATACATACATATTATAAATTTTGGAGGTACCTGTATGAATGGACGTATAGATTCCGGACTTGGACAGATTGTCATTGATACTGATGTAATCGCTACCTATGCAGGAAGCGTGGCAGTGGAATGCTTCGGCATTGTCGGAATGGCGGCGGTCAGTATGAAGGACGGCCTTGTAAAGCTGCTGCGCAAAGACAGCCTGAAGCACGGCATCAGTGTGACAATCACCGAGGAAAATAAAATCCGTCTGAATTTCCACGTAATTGTAGCATACGGTGTCAATATCAGCACGATCGCAGATAATCTTGTCAGCAATGTTAAGTACAAAGTAGAGGCGTTTACAGGCATGGAAATTGAGAAGATCAATATCTATGTAGAAGGCGTCCGTGCCATAGACTAAGTATGTAGAGGAGGAACTTGTGGTGAGCAGTAAAACCATAGATGCCAAAATACTTTCCAGGATGTTTCTGGCAGGAGCCAAAAATCTGGAAGCAAAAAAAGAATGGATCAACGAATTGAATGTATTTCCCGTTCCGGACGGCGATACAGGAACCAATATGACAATGACAATTATGTCAGCCGCGTCCGAAGTAAGCGCGCTTGACAATCCGGATATGGAGACACTTGCAAAAGCGATTTCTTCCGGTTCTCTGCGCGGAGCAAGAGGAAATTCCGGCGTAATTCTTTCGCAGCTGCTGCGGGGATTTACAAGAAGCGTAAGAAAGTCTTCCGCTCTGGGTGCGCCTGCAATCGCGGCGGCAATGGAGAAGGCCGTGGAAACGGCGTATAAGGCTGTAATGAAGCCGAAAGAGGGAACAATCCTTACAGTAGCCAGGGAAGCTGCGCTAAAAGCAGGAGAAATTGCCGGAGAAGCGGATGATCTCCTTCCTTTTTTTCAGACGGTTTTTGCCCATGCGGAGGAAACCCTTTCCAGAACGCCGGAAATGCTTCCGGTCCTGAAAGAAGCCGGGGTTGTGGATTCCGGCGGACAGGGACTGCTTGAGGTGCTCCGAGGAGCCATTGACGGCTATCTGGGCAAAGAAGTGGATTACTCCGGCTTTGAGAAATCCGGAGGGGCTTCTGCTGTGACAAAGATTTCCCCTCAGGCGGAAGCAGACATTAAGTTTGGATACTGCACGGAGTTTATCATTCTTCTGGACAAGGAAATGCCGGAGGAGGAAGAGCACAGTTTTAAAGAATTCCTTACTTCTATCGGCGATTCTATCGTTCTGGTTGCGGATGATGAGATTGTGAAGGTGCACGTACACACCAATCATCCGGGACAGGCCATTGAACGTGCGCTGACCTACGGAGCTTTGTCACGGATGAAAATTGACAACATGCGTGAGGAACATCAGGAAAAACTGATTAAAGACGCGGAAAAGCTTGCCCGGGAGCAGGCGGAGGCCGAGGCGAAAAAAGAAGCGGAGCTTCCTGAAAAGGAAGCCGGCTTTATTGCAGTCTCCGCAGGCCAGGGCCTGACAGAAATTTTTAAAGAGCTTGGCGTGGATTATCTGATTGAAGGCGGGCAGACCATGAATCCCAGTACGGAAGATATGCTGAACGCCATAGAGAAAGTAAAGGCAAAGACGATTTATATTTTCCCGAACAATAAGAACATTGTTCTTGCCGCCAATCAGGCGCGGGATCTTACCGAGGACAAAGAGATTATTGTAATCCCCACCAAAACAGTCCCCCAGGGAATTACAGCGATGATCAGCTATGTTCCGGAGAAATCTCCTCAGGAAAATGAAGAGGTTATGACAGAAGCGATCGCAAAGGTGAAAACCGGACAGATCACATATGCAGTCAGGGACACAAGAATTGATGACAAGGAGATCCATGAGGGCGATATTATGGGAATCGGTGATCATGGCATTCTCGCGGTGGGAAGCGGCCGGGAAGAAGTGGCAGAGGCAACGGTTGAAGCCATGATGACGGAGGATGTGGAAGTCATCAGTATTTATTATGGAGCGGATACTTCAGCAGAGGATGCGGAAAAGCTGGCGGCTACTGTTGAAGAAAAGTATCCGGAGTGTGAAGTGGAAACCAGCAGAGGCGGTCAGCCTATCTATTATTATATTATTTCTGTAGAGTAGGATAAAATGGGAAGAAGCTTGAGAACCCTGAAAGGGGTAGGGGAAAAAACAGAGAAGCTTCTGGAAAAGGCCGGGATTTTTTCCGTAGAAGAACTTCTCCGCTATTATCCCAGAAATTATGATGTATATGAAACGCCGGTGCATATTGCAGAATTAGAGGAGGGGACGGTGAAAGCCGTCTCCGCTGCAGTGTGTTCCGGCGTTTATGTAAGCTCTGTTCGGAATAAACAGGTAATTACCGTAACCGCAAGCGACGGTGCGGACCGTCTGTCTGTAGTATGGTTCAATGCGCCGTATCTGAAAAGTGTTTTGAAAAAAGGCGGACAGTATGTTTTTCGCGGACGGGTAGTAAAAAAACAGGGAAAGCTGAAAATGGAACACCCGGAGATTTTTACACCGGCTGCCTATGAGGAGATTCTGCACAGCATGCAGCCGGTTTATCATCTGACGGCCGGTCTTTCCAATAAAACAGTGACAAAACTGATGCATCAGGTTTTGGAGGACGGCACTCTTATGATGGAATATCTTCCGGAAGAGGTAAAGGAACAATATCATCTGGCGGATATCAACTATGCGCTGAGAAAGATTCACTTTCCGGGGAAAATGGAAGAACTGCTCACTGCGAGAAAGCGGCTGGTTTTTGATGAATTTCTGATATTTATTTTATCAGTTCAGCTTCTGAAAGAGAAAACGGAGGAGGCGGAGAACCAGTTTCCCATGAAAGAAACATGGACAACAGAACGGATTATTGAAGAGCTTCCGTACAGGCTTACAAATGCCCAGCTAAATACCTGGCATGAAATTGAACGGGATCTTTCAGGACGGGCTCTGATGTCCCGGCTGGTGCAGGGGGATGTTGGAAGCGGAAAAACAATTATCGCTTTTCTTGCCATGATCCTTGCGGGGGAAAACGGTTTTCAGTCTGCCCTGATGGTTCCGACAGAGGTTCTTGCACGTCAGCATTTTGAGAGCTTTCAAAAGCTTTCGGAAGAGCATGGTCTTTCGGTGAAAGCGGTTCTCCTTACCGGTTCGAATACGGCAAAGGAAAAAAGAATCATATATGAACAGATCCGACGGGGAGAAGTTTCTGTTATTATAGGAACCCATGCTCTGATTCAGGAAGCTGTGGAATACCACAGCCTGGGACTGGTTATTACAGATGAACAGCACCGCTTCGGCGTCAAACAGAGAGAAGCCCTTACTACACGGGGAGCGCCTCCAAATGTGCTGGTGATGAGCGCGACTCCTATTCCGCGGACACTGGCGATTATTCTCTACGGAGATCTTGATATTTCTGTGATAGATGAACTCCCGGCCAGGAGACTTCCGATTAAGAACTGCGTGGTAGATACCTCCTACCGTCCAAAGGCGTACGCTTTTATAGAACGGCAGGTGAGAGAAGGACGCCAGGCTTATGTAATCTGCCCAATGGTGGAAGAGAGTGAGGGACTGGATGCAGAAAATGTAACAGATTACACACGTAAACTGAAAGGCATTTTTCCAAGTGAAATACGAGTGGAGCTCCTTCACGGCAAAATGAAACCGAAGGAGAAAAACAGGATTATGGAAGAATTTGCCCGGGGCGAAATTCAGGTTTTGGTATCTACTACGGTGGTAGAGGTGGGAGTGAATGTACCGAACGCCACAGTGATGATGGTGGAGAATGCGGAACGCTTCGGACTGGCCCAGCTTCATCAGCTGAGGGGACGGGTGGGACGTGGAGAACATCAGTCTTACTGCATTTTTATTCAGGGAAATAAGGAGGAATCCACGTCCAAACGCCTTGAAATCCTGAATAAATCGAACGACGGCTTTTATATTGCCGGGGAGGATTTGAAACTGAGAGGGCCGGGAGACCTGTTCGGGATCCGTCAGAGCGGATTGATGGAGTTTCGAATTGGTGATATCTACAACGATGCCGGCATCCTGAAAGAGGCCAGCGAAGCAGCGGGCGGAATTCTGGCGCTGGATCCGGACCTTTCTCTGGAACAGCACCGGAATTTGAAAACATTTTTGGAAAGTTCACAGAAAGATGCCCTTGACAATCTTGGAATATAAGAAGAGCTTTTTCGCGGTAACGCACTATTGCATGAAACAAAATGTTGCAAAAAAAAAGAAAAAGTAGTATCCTAGTACCGTAATTATTTTTATTTTACCTTGTAAGGAGGCTATTATGGCTACAAAAACAACTACAAAAAAAGCAGAACCTAAGACAACAACTGCAAATACGGCTATCGAAAAAGAGGCTCCTGCAAAGGCTGCTGCCGAACCGGCAAAAACAGCGGCTGATAATACTACCGAAAAAGCACCTGCAAAAAAGACAGCAGCTGCCAGGAAGACTGCTGAAAAAGCCACTGTAAAGAAGACGGCCGAAAAGAAGCCGGCTGCCAGAAGAACAGCGAAGAAAGCTGCTCCGGCTAATACAGAGGTTTATGTACAGTTCTGGGGCAAAGAGGTATATGCGAAAGACGTAGTGGAAAGCATCAAAAAAATATGGACAGATGAGATGGGCAAGAAGGAAGAAGAGCTTACAGACCTGAAAGTATATATCAAACCAGAAGACAATGGCGCCCATTATGTAATTAATGGCGAAATCACAGGCTTCCTCGGCTTATAATCTGCTTACGCGGCCGGCGGCAAAGGAGCCCGGGAAGAAACGGAAAAAACTCAGGCAGCAGAGATTCTGATGCCTGAGTTTTTTTTCGCCTGAAGATTCTTTAATATATTTTCAGGACGAGATTACATCTGTCCGCTCTGAGAACCGGTGGACATCTGTCTTTCCTGGGCCTCGATCATTTTCTTTACCATATAGCCGCCGACAGAGCCGTTCTGCTTGGAAGTAAGATTTCCGTTGTATCCGTCTGTAAGAGGTACGCCCAGTTCGTTTGCCACTTCATATTTAAAACGGTTCAGAGCGCTTTTTGCTTCCGGAACTACTGCCTTGTTAGAAGAATTTGTGTTTGACATTTTCGTTTCCTCCTTGGTTGTTTTGTTTTGGTGTTACACTGCTAGTATGTGAAATAAAAAGAATAATACACTAGAAGTTCTTTCTTGTTCTGCCAGAAACTTGAAATTATTAACTTTCTATGAATTTTGTATATTTTGTAAGATATTATTGCGCTTTTTTTGGTGAGTTGTTATAATATCAAAGAAATGTAGAGTGTGGCAACAATAATGTATGGGTGAAATGGAGAGATGGAGCATGAATTTAGGAATCATCGCACACAACAGTAAGAAAGTACTTATCGAAGATTTTTGTATTGCCTATAAAAATATCCTGGCGAAACATGAGGTGTATGCAACAGGAACCACCGGACGCAGAATTGAGGAAGCTACGAATCTTCATGTGCACAAATTTCTTGCGGGAAGTCTTGGCGGAGATAAACAGTTTATGGAGATGATTGAGCGGCAGAATCTGGATCTTGTCATTTTGTTTTATAATCCATTGATGATCGACCCGAAAGAACCTGACATCACGGCGATCGTGAAGCGCTGTGATCAGTACAATATACCTGTGGCTACAAACATTGCCACAGCTGAACTTTTGATCCTCGGCCTTGCCCGCGGTGATCTGGATTGGAGACTGAATCTGAAATGAGAGTAATTGCAGGAAAAGCCAGGAGACTTCCGCTGAAGACACTCCCCGGAAGAGATACCAGGCCAACAACGGATCGTATTAAAGAAACCTTATTTAATATTCTGCAGCCGGAGCTTGCGGACTGCCGATTTCTTGATCTGTTCAGCGGGAGCGGGGCCATCGGAATTGAAGCCCTCAGCAGAGGCGCGTCCTCTGCTGTATTTGTGGAAAAAAATCCAAAGGCCTGCGCTGTTATACGTGAGAATCTGGCGTTTACAAAACTGGAGGAAGATGGTAAACTGTTGAACATGGATGTTCTTCAGGGACTTCGCTCTCTGGAGGGACAGGAGGCGTTTGACTGTATTTTTATGGATCCGCCTTATGGCCAGGAACTGGAAAAACAGGCATTGGAGTATCTTGCCTCCAGCTCTTTGGCGGACGGAAACACCACCATTATTATAGAAGCAGATCTGCATACGGATTTTTCCTATGTGGAGGAGCTGGGATATCAGCTCGAACGTTCAAAAGAGTACAAAACAAACAAGCATATTTTTTTGCATAAAAGAAAGTGAGAATACACATGGTAACAGCAGTCTATCCGGGAAGCTTTGATCCGGCCACTTATGGTCATCTGGATATTATCAGAAGGGCAAGTCTATCTTTCGACAAAGTTGTAGTGGGAGTTTTGCATAATTCTGCAAAAAGTCCGTTGTTTTCTGTAGAAGAACGTGTTAATATATTAGAGAAGGCTACAAAAGACATCCCAAATGTTGTAATTAAGCCTTTTGACGGGCTTTCTGTAAATTTTGCAAAGGAAAATGGCGCCCAGGTTATTGTACGGGGACTGCGTGCCGTTACTGATTTTGAGTATGAACTTCAGATGGCTCAGACCAATCGGGTGCTGGCCCCTGATGTTGACACCGTGTTTTTGACTACAAGTCTGGAATATGCGTATGTAAGTTCCACAATCATGAAGGAAGTTGCCCGCTTTGGCGGGGATTTGTCGAAATTTGCACCGCCTGAAATTATTCAGGTCCTGCGCATGAAAATGCAGAAAGAATAGATAAATAAGGAGAGTGTAAAATGAGCAGCAGAATTGAACAGATTATTGATGATATTGATGAGTTTATTGACAGCTGTAAATTTCAGCCGTTATCTACCACAAAAATCATCGTAAATAAAGAGGAAATTGATGAATTGCTGAGGGAACTTCGGCTGAAGACTCCGGATGAGATTAAACGTTACCAGAAAATTATCAGCAACAAGGACGCAATCCTGGAAGATGCCCAGTCAAAGGCAGATGCTATTATTGCCGATGCCCAGGCGAAGGCTCAGGAGCTTGTTACTCAGCACGAGATTATGCAGAAGGCGTATGCCCAGGCGAATGATACCATTAACGCGGCAAATAAGCAGGCCCAGGAAATCCTTGATTCCGCCACACAGGATGCAAACAGTATCCGCTTAAGCGCAATCACTTATACGGATGATATGATGGCGAACATCGGATCTGTACTGAATCAGACTTTGGAAGATGCCGGCGGCAAGTATAAAGGATTTATTGAAGCGCTTCAGAGCTGTCTGGAAGTGGTGAATCATAACCGTCAGGAGCTTGCTCCTCAGACTGCCCAGGCGGCGGCTATCACAGGGTCTTACCATGAAAACACGGAAGATCATGACGATGATGCTCTCTTAGATGATTTGGAAGAAAATTAATACGAGAACTGCGGCGATCATGGCATTCAGGCATTTTGCGCAGAGATAGGGCAGGATGGACAGACCAGGATGGAGGACGCTTTTCGTCTGGGCGAGAATACAAATTCCCCCAAAGGCGGCTGCAGACACTGCCATCACATATTTTACAGGGTAGCACAGTGCGGATTCCGCAAGAAAATGGAGCCCTGTGGTAAGTTCCAGGCTGCTCAGGAAAAGGCATTCTGCCAGTGTGCCGAATTTCCAGTAATGTCTTATCAATGCAGATAAGATGGAAAACAGGAGAATATAACCGCCCAGCCGGGCGATTGTCTCAAAACCATTCATAATGGAGGTATCCAGCAGCGTTCCAAGGGAATCGGTGGCGGATGGCTCCATTTTTGAGGTGGAAAAATTTTCTGCTGTCAAAGTCTGGTTTTTATAGACGACAAAACGAAAAAAAAGCATAGTGATTATGCCTGATAGGAAAAAAATCAGATAAATGATCAGAGGATTTGCATAATTGTTCAGGCAAATGTGGATTAAATAAGTGTTGATGAACACCGGGCTGGCATGATTGGTGAAGGTAAGAAGATACTGAGCCTCTCTTCGCCCGATTTTTCCATGCCGGTACATATCGGAAGCGATTTTTGCTCCCATAGGATATCCGCAGAGCATGCCAAGTATCACGGCATAGGCGCCGGAGGGAGAAATTCCCAGGCAGATATTCCAGAAGGATCTGAAAGGATCTGTGAGGGCTTCGGCAATTTCCGTTTTTATCAGCAGACCTGTCAGAATGAGAAAGGGAAGAAGCGTTGGCAGAAGGGTATTCAGCCACAGATTCAGGCCGTCTCTGGAAGCAGCCAGGGCCTCCTGAGGATTCCGCAGCAGAAAAATCAGCAGCAGGAAAATTCCTGCTGTAAAAAAAATCCGTTTCATATATATTTACCATTTTTTCTTTAATATATGGTAAAAATAAAATAAATATGAAAGCAATAATGGAGGAAACCGATCATGAGAGTATTGGAAAATTGTGAACCAAAACGAGTATTTTACTATTTTGAGGAAATCTGCAAAATTCCCCATGGCTCAGGAAACACAAAGCAGATCAGTGATTACCTGGTAAGTTTTGCTAAGGAACACGGTCTGGAGTATGTGCAGGACGAGCTGAATAATGTAGTTATTTATAAACCGGCAACAGCGGGCTATGAGAATGCGCCTACGGTAATTATCCAGGGCCATATGGACATGGTATGCGAAAAAAGACCGGATGTGGACCATGATTTTACAAAAGACGGCCTGAATCTTTCTGTAAAAGATGGTTTTATTACCGCCAACGGCACGACTCTTGGAGGGGATGACGGAATTGCGGTGGCATATGGCCTTGCTCTTCTGGAAAGCAAAGAGATTGAGCATCCGGCTCTTGAAGTACTGATTACCGTAGATGAGGAGATTGGACTTCTTGGTGCAGTCGGCCTTGACTGCAGCGTTTTAAAAGGCAGGAGACTGATTAATCTTGATTCGGAAGCAGAGGGAAGCCTCTGGATCAGCTGCGCAGGAGGGCTTTCCGGAGTCAGCAGAATTCCCGTACAGCGTGTGCAGGCAGAGGGCGAAAAAATCCAGATTAAAATCTGTGGGCTCATGGGCGGCCATTCCGGATCAGAAATTGATAAAAAACGTGCGAATGCCAATATTCTTATGGGAAGATTCCTTTATGGTCTGAGAAAAAATGCGGATTATGAGATTGTCTCCATGGAAGGCGGTCAGAAGGACAATGCGATCACAAGAGAGGCTTTGGCAGTGATTCTTGCTGATTCCAAGGCTCTGGAAGCGGTAAAGGCTTATGGAGAAAAAGTTCAGAAGGAGCTTCGTGAGGAGTATGCCGGCACAGATGACGGTATTACAATCCAGATTACAGAAATGGGCTCCTCTTCAGAAATGGTTCTTCATCCCACAAGCAGAGAAAAAGTTTTGTTCTACCTGATGGAGATTCCTTTTGGCATCCAGAAGATGAGCGGAAGCATTGAGGGCCTGGTGGAGACATCTACGAATATCGGTATTGTAAAACTCTCAGAAAATGAATTCTTTGGAAGTTCCGGTGTGAGAAGCTCCGTGGAAGCTGCCAGAGACGCTCTGTCTGACAAAATTGAGTATCTGACGGAATTCCTTGGAGGAACTTATGAAATTCAGGGCGCTTACCCGGCATGGGAGTACCGCAAGGAATCCCCGCTCAGGGACAAGATGGTAGAAGTTTATGAAGAGATGTACGGCAGAAAACCGGAGGTTGTGGCAATTCACGCAGGTTTGGAATGCGGTCTTTTCTATAAAAAAATCGAAGGTCTTGACTGTGTATCTCTCGGGCCGGATATGAAGGATATTCATACCTCGGAAGAAGTTCTGGATATTGCGTCTGCTGGCCGGGTATGGGAATATCTGGTAAAAGTTCTGGCAAATCTGAAAAACTAAATTTTCAAAAATAATTTTGGAACTTCAGGGACGGCGGCCTGAGGCCGCGTTCCGGAAAACATAAGGGTTCAGAATCTGGGTTCAGAGGATTCTGAATCCTTTTTTAAATAATAACATACGGTTCCCTCATATATTAAGTAAAGAGGGGGCGGTTATCATACGCAGACGGATCTGGATTTTGCTGCTGGGAATACTCTGGCTGAATTTGATTATTTCTTTGGAAACACTGATCAGGGAGAGAAGCCTTGCGTCCGGGCTTTCCGCATATTCCTGTATGGAGCCTGGCTTCCGGGAGCAGAGACTGACTGCAAACTTATACCGGAGCCTTACAGAGACAGACGGAGACTGGATCGGTCTTCTTACTGCCTCCATGCTGGATCAGAACTTTGCACCTTCCCGGATCTCTCAGAACCGGGAAATCTATCTGAGATATAAGGAGAAAGCGTTTTTTCTTTTGGAAGAAAGCTACAGAGCTGTCTGGGCGGACGTAAAATATTTTCCAGTAGCAAGCGAAGAAATTTTTTTTGAAAATACCTGGATGGCTCCAAGGGAATATGGAGGAGAGCGGCTTCACGAAGGAACGGATCTTTTCGGGAAAGAAAAGGAGCCAGGGTATTATCCGATCGTCAGTATGACGGACGGGACAGTGGAAGAGAAAGGGTGGCTGCCTCTTGGCGGCAACCGGATTGGAATACGTTCTCCGGAGGGAGGATATTTTTATTATGCGCATCTTGCTTCCTATGAAAAAGAGTTCCGGAAAGGTGACCAGGTAAATGCCGGAGATATCCTGGGATATATGGGAAATACAGGATACGGAGAGGAAGGAACGGCTGGAAAATTTCCTGTACATCTTCATCTTGGAATTTATATAGAGACCCCTTTTCAAAAGGAAATGAGTGTAAATCCGTACTGGCTTCTGAAAATTTTTGAAAAAAAAACCAGAAACTATGTATATTAAAGTTAATATCTGTTTAAAAGTATGCTATAATGAGCAGGAAGTACAAGAATCATCATTGTACGAAGCTTTAAAACTTCCTGCAAGGAGTGATTGATTATGGAAATACAGTTATGGAGAAGGATTTTATGCCCATACGAACTTGCGGTCAGAGAGCTGACGGTAAAGTTTGAACATATTATTGAAGAACACAGGCAAAATGATTTATATTCGCCCATAGAACAGGTGCGGGGAAGGGTAAAAAGTGTGTCCAGCATCCTGGAAAAAATGCAGAGGAAACATATCCCCATGGAACGAATGGAAGAAGAAGTGGAGGATATCGCGGGTATACGGATCATATGCCAGTTTGAGGAGGATATTGATACGATAGCGGCTCTGATCCAGAACCGGAAAGATATGACGATAAAAAGTGAAAAAAATTACCTGAAGCATATCAAACAGAGCGGCTACAGAAGCTATCATCTGATTATTTATTATACAGTGGAAACCATTCAGGGGCCAAAACAGATCCAGGCGGAAATTCAGATCCGGACAATGGCGATGAATTTTTGGGCGACAATCGAGCATTCTCTTCAATATAAATATAAAGGAGAAATGCCGCTCCATGTGGCTGAAAGGCTCAGCAATGCGGCAGATGCCATTATTGCCCTTGACCAGGAAATGTCGTCTGTGCGCAATGAAATCATGGACGCTCAGAATTCATCGAAAACGCAGTCAAATCTTGTAAAGGATATTCTGCTGAGTATTGAAAATTTGTACAAGGTTTCCAATAAGAGGGAAGTGGAAAAAATTCAAAACGAATTTCTGCGGGTTTTTCAGACGAAGGATCTGCAGCAGCTGGAGAGATTTCACAGACAGCTTGATATTATAGCGGAAGGCT
>DWYN01000001.1 GCA_019118645.1 Candidatus Blautia excrementipullorum
AAGCGCGACGAGTGCGCATGTGGGGCGGCGGGTGGAAATCTGTAACCTGAAGTTCAGCCATGCGGAAGAATTTGTGCAGAACATCCGTGGGAGCTTGCTCACTAAGGATGGACTGTGCAAATTCTTACATAAGGGGAACGCCCCTGAGCCATCAGAAGCCCTGCTCTTCGGGCTTCTGACGGCTGCATGGCTGAACTTCGCTGTACACCGGTAGAAAGGCAGAAAGGCTGATTCGTCACGCTGATGTGAACGCAGCGGCTTTTTCCATGTTCCAGAATTATTTTTTGCAGCTTTTCTTCTGTATAAACGCCTATTATGATAGTTCAGGAAAATTCAGGAAACCCATAGATATCCCGACGTATTTTCGTTCTATATCTACATAATTTTTCTATTCCGACAGGTAGACTTGCAAAAGCTCCATTGCTTTCTTACGCTTTTTTTCATCACACTTTCCCAGATAGAAAAGAATAGTTTTTGAGTCTTCCGGCAGTTCCTTCCCTTCTTCTTCCCCGAAAATCAGATAGTCTAGTGTGAAACCAAGATATCCCGCAATTGCTATCATCGTTTCCAGAGACATCCCGCAATATCCACGTTCTATATCCGCAAAATACTTTTCTGTCTTTCCTATCTGAGCCGCTATCTTCTGCCTGGAAAGCCCCATCTTTTCCCGGCGGTTTCGAATCCTTTTTCCCGCCGCACTTCTGTTATATAATTGTTCCTTCTGATTCATGTTTCGACTCCTTTTTCCTCCTCCGTATCCAAATAAGGGCTGTATTTCTGCACAGCTTTTCCCAGTAAAAAGATGAGGTCCAGCAACCACTGGGATGCCAGACCTCATCTTTTACCGACGTTTTTGCTTCGCACCTTATCTGAACAATCTCTAAACAGATTTCTCATGTTTCAGATTCATTTCTCTTCCAGTGCTCTGAATATTTATCTTACTCTTCTGCGGGCAATAAAGAGATAGCCTGCTGCGCCGCATACTGCTGCCAGTGCTACGGCCGTAATGCCAGCAACAGGAATCACGCTTTCGCCATAGCCGGTTATCGGCAGAATCTTGGAAGAATTGTCTGCCGGAGCATCAGACTTGGATGCGCTGCTTCCACTTCCTCCGTTGGAAGAACTATTTGAACTTCCCGAATCAGTGCCGCCGTTACCAGGGGTTGACGGCTGATCCGTACCGGGATTTTCAGGCTCTACAGGAACTGTGTCTTCTCTTGTAAAGCATACTTTGTATTCATACGGGCCACCCGGAACAACCAGAGAATTATTCTGTGCATATTCAGCATCATTGTATGCGTTGCGGATGCCTACATAGGTCCAGCCGGCTTCTTCGATAATGCGTCGTTCTCTTGCAACCAGATCAAGCACATACTTGTCCACATTTGTCTTTACATCATCAATTTTAACATCCAGCGTATCGGCAATAACCTCACCGGTTTTATCATTGATAAATGTAAATCTGTAATGCGCAGGCTGAGCATAATATACCTTAATCGTAGTGTTATGATAATCAGGAACTACTACCGGATCATTCAGTTCTGTCTCGGTTCCGTCTGAATATACCCAGGCAAAATGATCAAACACATAACCTTCTTTGGACAGCTTTGCCGTCTCCTCAGCAATAACATCGCTCACTTTCGGACCGATTGCAGAATCCGTATAGGTAGTGGCATAATTGACTGCCGAGAGAATCGTATCACCCGTCATATCCACAAACTCAAAACGAATATTGACATCTTCATAGTTATCTGTTTCTGTAAAATATACTTTAATGGTTTTGCCATCATAATCCGGAACAACTACCGGATCTGCCAGAGCAGAGCTTTCGCTGCCGTCATCATACACCATCGTAAACATAACGAACTTGTAGCCTTCAGCCTCTACAGCAGTAATTTCGTTACCGACAACGCCGCTTAATTTAGGACCAATCTCAGAATCTGTATAGGTAGTGGCATAATTAACTGCCGGCAGAACTGTATTTCCCGCCATATCCACAAACTCAAAACGGATATTAACATCTTCTGTCTCTTCAGCTTTGGCAAAATATGCTTTGATGGTTTTTCCATTATAATCAGGAACAATAACCGGATCTACAATGCTTGAGCTTTCAGAACCATCATTGTATACCAGAGTATACGCAAAATGTTTGTATCCATCTGCTTCTACTTTTGCAATCTCATCAGCAATCAGTTCGCTCAGCTTCTGGCTGGTGCCAAAATCAGAATAGGTTGTTGCCACATTGGCTGCCTCCTGAAGAGTATTCCCATCCTTGTCAACAAACTCAACACGGAAATTCACATCAACAGGCGTATCAATTTTAGAAAAATATACCTTAATAGTTTTTCCATCATAGTAAGGTATAACTACCGGGTCCTGAAGAGAAGTACTCTCAGCACCATTTTCATAAACCAGGGCCATATAATTAAATTGATAACCATTAGCTTCAACAGCCTTGATTTGCGAAGTTACCAGGTCCATCAATCTGGAAGCAGGCTGCTCATCTGACCATGTAGTTCCGACATTTGCAGCGCTGCGCAGTTCTGCGCCATTCGCATCAACAAATTCAAAGCGGATGTTGACGGACTGAATATCAGGGACACTGACAACCGGATCAAAATAAATAATTATATTCGTAGTCATATCTTTTACCAGATAAAGACTTCCATTTCCTGTTGCTTCCCCATACTCCTTGCCATTTGCTGCATATCTGCCACTATATTTATAATTGCTTCCTGCATCAAAATATGTAGCCAATGCCTCTTCCAGTGTTTTCTGCTCAAACGGAACAACTACCCCTTCATAGGTAACCATGGTCTCATTCGTCTTAGCATTCACTTGCGTAACATTATAAGTACATTGTTCATTACCTTCCGCAAACGCCACCGACGGTACAGAAGCACATATCATCAGTGCCGCCAGTAATCCTGCCATCAGACGATGCAGCTTTTTCGTCTTCAACATTTCATTACTCCTTTTCATTCATAAAATTTATTCCAAACCGCCGCGGCCTGGGCCCTGTTTTTTCCGGCCGCAGCGTTTGAAATCCTGAAACTCACATAAGGCCTGCTGAAGGCGTATGCCCTCAGGGCCAGCGCGCCGGCACCAGCGGGTCGGGATTGACCGTGACTGTGTCAGCTTCAGGGCTCTCCCCTTCCCGCAGGGGACGGGCCATTACCACCAGACGGGCATCTTCCATCTGATACGTACAGGTGCACAAAGACAACAGCTTTTCGTCTGCGCGCACATAGTCTCCTGTCGTATAAAATGCCCTCTGTTCTATCTCATTCAGATATTCCTGCTCTTCCTCATCACTTTCAAAATCCACATACGTGTTAAATGCAAAATAATCTGCGTCTTCTGTACGCGCCGTGACCGCATATACCGCCGCCACCTTATACAGACCGCTTTCATACAGCGTGTCCAGCTGAATGACCGGATGTTCCGTATAAAAGTCCGGGTCATAATATTCCGCCAGAGCATCGAACCGGCTGCTCATGTGGTGCCCGTATATAATCAGATGACGGCCCTCTTTCAAATCACATTCATAGTCCACAAAGGGCAGGCCGGCATTGTCATACTCGCCGTCCAGGTTGTGATGCAGATAAAATTCATTGTCTGTGGTCTGCATCACAGGCAGATCCACCGGTGTGTCTTCAATCGTCATCCAGCCCGCCATATCCGGGTTGCGTGCCAGAAGAGAAGCGAATTTTTCCCGCTGTGCCGCCTCGATTTCTTCCGCAGACAGCTCTTTCTCTGCATTTTCTCCGGAATCGCCGGAACTGCCGGCTCCGGACGGCTCAATCACCGTGACCACAGGCGTCTCCGGCTTTTGCTGCCGGAGTCTCCATTCGCTGTACCAGCCCGGTCCTTTCCAGACGAGCAGTGCAATCAGGGCCGCTCCCAGGGCAGAGAGAAGCATTCCTGCCGCATACCTTACCCATTTCACAGGTCAGCCTCCACAAAGTAAGCGGAACCGTCTTCTCCGTCAAAAAATTTCTCCTGATAAGCGACCGTCAGTCTGTCCGCTTCTTCCGGAACCTGCACCACCATAACGCTTTCATAACTGCTGCCTGGATACAGCGTGTAGGAATAGGGCGTCATATCGTCATCTATCGCAGCCAGACAGGTGCCAAAATCCTCTTCCCCGTCTCCCCACTGCAGCTGAAAATCCTGGGCAAACATCGTGTATTTTTCATCGCTGGTATTGGTGACAGCCAAGCTCATCCGTACCAGCTTATTCCCATCATTCGGCACCAGAATTCCATAGCTTCGAACCACGGAAACATCACTGACAACGAAATCAAATAGTCCGGTATGAACTGTTTCTCCTGCCTCTGCATATACATCCGGAGATGAACCGGAAGAGCAGGCCGTCAGCAGCACCACAAGCAGCAGCGCGGCCCATCTCACATGACGGCCCTTTTTTATTTTCACTGTCTTCCCTCCATTTTCCCAAATATAGTGTGCCAGCTCTCAGAAGTACCACATAATGCCGATTATGTAGTATGTTTTTTTATTGATATTGGGTATTCATTCCAGAATCGGATATTAGAACTGGATTTCTTGAATCTTACAGTCTTCCAGAAACCAACAGATTTCCGGCGCCAGCCTGAAGAAACGCGGCGCAGAACACATCGGAGAAGAAAGATATGCAAAATAAGCCGGCCCTGGTTCTGACCGGCTGTTTTTCATACAATTCTTTAAATTCATCTGTTTTGCCGAAATTTTTTGCCTGTTTTTCCAAAAGTACAGCGAAAAACGCTCCGAAAACTTCGTTATTACTATTGATTTTTCCGCCAGGAAATGGTAAACTATGTATAGTCAAATTTCAGAGAAACACTGCGTACAACATAATCGGCATTATGTTGTTTTTTTATCTCACAGAACAAGTCCCAGCCGGCCTATCTGCCTCTGATGCTCCCTCCCCGTGGAAATGATATAGATGCGCGTCGTATTGATGCTGGAATGTCCCAGGATATCCGCCAGCTTCGCAATGTCTTTTTTCATATTATAATAGGTTCTCGCAAACAGATGACGCAGATTATGGGGGAACACTTTTCCGGGGCTTACGCCCGCCTCCCGGCACAGCGCTTTCATCTCTCTCCAGATGTTGCTCCGGTCCCAGGGCTTCCCGCTTTCTGTCACAAAGACCGGACCGGAATGAATCTTTTTTCTGCGGATATATTTTTTCAGAATCAGCTGCAGCTTCTGGGGCAGGAAAATCTGGCGGCATTTTCCCTTGCATGACACCGCAGCGCTTCCCCGGAACACCGCTTCCACCGTGATAAAGGACAGCTCGCTGATTCGGATTCCCGTAGCGCAGATGGTCTGAAGCGCCGCCTCCAGCCGTTCCTTTTTCTGCTTTCTGGCCGTCTCTACCAGTTTTCTGTATTCTTCCTTGGACAACTCCTTTTCCTGAGGGCAGAAGATCTGGGTCTGCACGCGTATCTGGCGCACGCAGCAGTCTGACCATCCGCAGTACCTGAGAAAGCTGTTTACGGATGAGAGCATGGAATTGATGCTCCGCACGGCGTAGGTTTCTTTGAGCTTTTCTTTATAAAACATCATTTCCTGTCTGCTGACCGGGCGGCCTGACAGCCAGGCGCAGAAGGCATGAAGGTCCCTCATATATTTTTCTATGGTGTTCCGGCTTTTCTCCTCCTCTTCCAGATAGCTTCTGTAGCACAGCAGCATGGTTTCCGTTATGATTCGTTCTTGCATTGCAGGTAAAACCTCCTTTTTTATTTTTCATCCTTCTCATTTTGCTGCCTTTTTCTTTTTTTCATACCCGCCTGATTTCCTATCTCTGCGCCCGCCGCTTTTTCTGGTTCCCTTTCCGCTTTTTCATATTCTTTCCCGGTTCATCTGCACCTCCCAGACGCACAATGTCTATTATTGTCTTTTCCATTTTTATCCTTGATTTTACGTTTTAAGCCGATTATAATATCCATATAAAACGAATCCGTCTATCGGAATTTTCGTATCTGAAGCCACACTACAGTCCACACTGCTCCTATGCATTTCACCTGTCTGTACAAAATCCACACCAAAGAAAGGAGGAGAATCCATGCAACAGAAGCCTGCATTTCATACGGATACCTGCTGCCTTCTTCACGCCGAAGCCCATGACCTGGGAATTGCGGAAGGGAAAGCTGAATGTATTCTGGAAACTTTATCTGATTATGGCAGAATTCCCGTGGGAATTCAGGAAAAAATTCTGAAACAGAAAAGCTTTTTTCAGCTGAAGCGCTGGTTTCTTCTGGCCCGTCAGGTTCGGTCTGTCGAGCAGTTCATCAATCGAATGTAGAGCCGGAAGCATATGCCTTTTTCTTCTATTTCTCCATGATTCTGACTTCTTTTTTCTGTCTTTTCTTATTTAATCGGTAAAAGGTATTTCATGCGGAGCATTTACCCTGTAGACTGCCTGGGACATCAGAATTCCAATGATAAACAGGTCCATCAGAAAAGCCTGAAACAAAAACAGCAGGGCTCCTGTGCTCCGGCAGATATTTTCCGCCCGGCACCGGTCCCTGCTGTTTTATAATTTCTGTCTTTTTGTTCTCTGTTATCCCTGAAGTTCTTTTTCTGCCATGGCAAGAGCGCTGGCAATCACTGCGTCCATATCGTAGTAGCGGTACTCGCCCAGACGTCCTCCGAAGATCACGCGCTCTTCCTTCTCTGCCAGCTTCCGGTACTGCTCATACCGGGCGCCGTTCTTCTCGTCATTGACCGGATAGTAAGGTTCCTCTCCCGGCTTCCACTCAGAAGAATATTCCCGGCTGATAACAGTTTTGGGAAGATCGTTACCTTCAAAATCCTTTCCGAACTCAAACCATTTATGCTCGATGATCCGCGTCCAGGGAGTCTCCCGATCCGTATAATTCACCGCCGCATTTCCCTGGAAATTGGGCATGTCCAGCACCTCGGTCTCGAAACGGACGGAGCGGTACTCCAGATAACCCAGCTGATACTGGAAATACGCGTCTATCGGGCCTGTATATACCGTCTTCTGAGCAAGTCTGTCCAGCTCTTCCTTCTTTTCCAGATAATCCACGCCCAGGCGGACTTCGATGCCGTCCAGCATCGCTCCCACCATGGCTGTATATCCCCCCTCCGGGATTCCCTGATACAGAGCATTGAAATAATTATTGTCGAAGGTGAAGCGGACCGGAAGCCTGCGGATGATGAAAGCCGGCAGTTCCGTGCAGGGCCGTCCCCACTGCTTTTCTGTGTAGCCCTTTACCAGCTTTTCGTAGATATCTGTTCCCACCAGGCTGATGGCCTGTTCCTCCAGATTCTTCGGCTCTGTGATGCCGGCCGCTTTTTTCTGTTCTTCAATCTTGTCCGCGGCCTCCTGCGGCGTCACCACGCCCCACATTTTATTGAAGGTATACATATTAAAGGGAAGAGAATAGAGTTCCCCGTGATAATTCGCCACCGGAGAATTGGTAAACCGGTTGAAGCGGGCAAACCGGTTCACGTATTCCCATACCCGGCGGTTATTCGTATGGAAGATATGAGCCCCGTACTTGTGCACCTGGATGCCCTCCACCTCTTCCGTATAGACATTGCCTGCGATATGAGGCCTTTTATCAATGACAAGAACAGATTTTCCCTGTTCCTTCGCCTGCCTTGCGAATACAGCGCCGTAGAGTCCCGCGCCCACGATCAGATAATCATACATGGGATTATTTCCTTTCTTCTGTGATATCTGAAAGTATATCACACTTCGGTTATAAACAGAAGGGGATCTTTTCTGTGCCTGCTCACACAGGCCGGAAAAGATCCCCGTTTTCACATTATGATTTCAGAGCGGCGCTCCTCAGCCCTGCCTGCGCACAGCCTCAAAATAAGCAAACAGGCCCTCTGCCAGAACCGGATCGATCACCGGAATTCCCAGATCCTTCTCCAGATCCTGAGCGATACCGATGGTAGCCAGGCCTGTACAGCCAAGGGCGATCACCTCGGCGCCCATCTCCTTCAGCTCTCTCGCCTTCCGGAAACAGGACTCTCTTCCCTCCGGCGTCATCAGATCGAGCGTACTGTTCACTCCATCCGGCCTTCCTACCGCTACCAGCTTGTCCGGCGCAATCATCCGAAGATAGGCCTTGGGCGCGTAATCCACGATTCCCAGGACCGCAATCTTCTCTCCGTAACGGAGCGCCAGCGCGGCCGTGGTCTCGCCGCCTCCCGTCACCGGGATGCCCGGGAGGGCTTTACGCACCTCAGGAACGCCCGGATCATCGGCGCAGCTGACAATAATCATGTCTACGTCCTCAAAGGATTTTGCCGTCTCCACGATCTTGGGCACTGCGATCCGCTCCAGCTCATGGCTGTGGATTCCTTCCGGCTGATCCGGAATACACTTGGAAACACAGCGGATTCCGGGATAATGCTCCTCGATAAACCGTCCGTGCATGCCCACAAATTCCGGATCGTCAGAGGTCAGAACACGGATGACTCCCACTGTAAACGTTCTGTCCATGGAAAGCCTCCTTCCTAAACCACAAATTTTCCTTTATCAATAATCATTTTGTCATCGAAATACAGCGTCGGCTTAAGGATAATTCCATCCATATGGCAGTCTGCCTTATTGGTGCCTCCAAAGGAGGTATTGGTTCCAAATGCGATATGAACGGTTCCGTATACTTTTTCATCCTCCAGGATGATGCCGTTCAGGATGGCAGCCTCGTTTGTGCCGATTCCCAGCTCTCCCACCGTGGCATTGCGCTCATTGGCCAGAAGAATATCCAGCTTTCCGTCCTTATCGCCCTCGATCTTCTGAAGCTTTCCGCCGCGGATGGTGACTTTCAGCGGAGCATCCAGCTTGCCGATGCCCACCATGGAGCCGTCAATGATCATCTCGCCGTTGACGCCGTCCTCCAGAGGCGCGATATAAGCCTCGCCGGAGGGCAGGTTTCCGCTCTGTCCCGCTTCCTTATATACGCCGGGACTGGGAATTCCCTTTCGTCCCTCCAGATCCAGAGTCAGCACGCAGCCGTCCTTTTCGATTCTGGCCGTCTTACACTCGGTCAGCATCTCTGTAATCTTCGCAGTCAGCTTTTCCACAGCGCTGTAATCTGCCGTCATGGCTCCCTGGGAGAACATCTCCTCTGTGATGCCCGGCATGGTGGCCACTCTGGTGCCTGCCGCCACTGCCTGAATTCTGGCATTGGTGTGGGTCAGAGATTTGGCTGTTGGGCAGATCACGATATCCGCCGCTTTCATGGCTTCCGCAACCGCCTTCGGCGGCTCTTCGCCGTTGAGCTTCCGCTCCTTCATCACAGTCATCATGGCCTCACAGCCCAGATTCTTTGCGCCCTCATACAGCGCCTGCGCAATTGCGATTCTGGTATCGTCTGTCACGATAAGAACCTCTTCCCCTGCCTTTGCGTCCAGACAGTTTTTCAAAATATTTTCAGAAATTGTTACCAAATCCATTTTCTGTCTCCTATTCCACGTCCGTCAGCTCAGAGATCACGCGGGCCAGCAGGGTTCTGGGCAGAACCACCAGCTTTCCGGTCTCTCTGGCAAACATATTTTTCATCTCCTGGGTAAATCCGATGCAGTCCAGAATTACCAGGTCGCCGTCCATATCCTTTACCTGCCGGGCGGCTTTTTCAAGGGTCTCCCAGTCTCCGTAGGGGGACGCCGGCACTGCCTTTACATGATCCACAAACTGAGACCATTTCTTTTCACACTGCTCCACCTGCAGCGGAGACGGCGTGATGGTAATAATACTGGATTTTTTGGTAAGCAGCGGAGCCACCTGGTTCAGGATATGGCAGGGATACACCAGCGGCACTCTGGAAGTCAGGCTGTCCGGAAAATCTCCGGTACAGAAAAACATAATCAGACGCACGCCCTCATCCTCCAGCTCATGGATGCACTCCTGAAGCCTCGGCAGAATGTGGCGCTCCGCAAAGGTCACGGAAGAACCGTCCGTCAGGCGGGAAACCAGAACGTAATCCCCCTCTTCAGGAGCAAAGCGGGCGATCTCTTCCTTCGTCAGCCCGTCCAGTCCTCCTCTCTGAAGAAGCTCTACCTTGCCGTCAAAAAGCCGCATAATATCTGCCGTCACATCTGTTCTGGGAGCCTGTCCGATGGTAATCGCTCCGATCTTCATGGCATTCCCTCCTTAGTCTTCTTTGCCCAGGGTCTGCAGATGCTTCATGGAACCGTACAGCTTCTGAAGGCGGGCATACTCTTCCTCATCGTAGAATTTCAGATTTCCCTTGCCGAAATCCTTGGCTACTTCCAGCATGAAGCGCGCAGCCTCTTCCACATCCGCAAAATGAGTCGCTCCTGTCGCGCAGCCCGGAACCATCACTTCCGCGGTGATTGCCACGCCTACCACCGGAGCGTCCGTAGCCGTACAGGGCTGCAGAACGCTGTTCAGATGGTATACATCATTGCCGTAAGGCGTAATGTCCTGCATGGTCAGCGGGGACACATAGGGAAGGCGTCCCGTGGTAATCTGCATCTTCTCAAGCAGATCCTCGGAGGTACGTAAGATCCATCCTTCCTTTACAGTCGGGGAAATCGCAAAGCCTCTCGTATTGATGACCCGGTTGCCCTTTGTGGTATCCACAGACAGGATCGCATCCAGCTCCGGAGATACCTCCTCTCTGTTCACCTGTGACATCTCTACCGGAGAGCCCATGAAGGGTACAGGCTTATGGGG
>DWYN01000080.1 GCA_019118645.1 Candidatus Blautia excrementipullorum
CTGCCCTGTGCAGTTCCGCCAGCTGGTGCCCGAAATTTTCCAAGTATATATCACTCCGTGGAGATCTCTCGATATATTCTAAGGCGAGGAATGAGAATCCCCTGCTCTCGTCAATCCCCATCCCCAGAATCTTGGGAACTCCGATTTTCTCTACCGCGCCCAATGCGCTTAATCCCGCTGATTCAGCCTGAAAAAACGCCGCATTATTTATGGAATTTATCTTCACAAAGAGCTTCTCTCCCGCAGCCAGGCTCACCCTGTATGCATCATTAATATCGCCGCCGTGCATGCGTTCTGTTTTCACAATCTCAGCATTCTCCCCGAAAACATCCTTTACTGTTTCCAGAAGAGAATGATACATATTTTCCGGCATATTCCTGTTCAACATTTCACCCTCTTATCATTCTGTCCGTATGTATCTTGTTCTCTACACTTCTTTATATACTGCTTTTCCGTTTTTCTGTTCTGATTTCATGAGTGATGCCTTTTTTACCATCATTTCTGCCTTTGGCATGCTGACTTTGTGTGATCTTTTTGCAGTATATTTCCTGATGAGCGTGATATGCGGTACAAATTTATCCCGGTCGTAAGGAATCCCTTCCACATCCAAGGCTGAACGCAGATCCTTTACATATGCTTTCAGCTTCTGATTGCCCTTTACGCCCGCCCATAAAATATTTCCGAAATTTCCCATGTCCGACAGGCTCAGCCGGAACTCCGGCACGGGCACTCTGCTGATGACCTCTTTTATTTTGGCAGGATCATCGTATTCGCCGATAAATGCCAAAGTCATATGAAGGTTCTGCGCGGGGACGTAATTGCCCTCAACTCCCTGCTTCTTTAATTCATGCATCAAATTAACCAGAGCTTTCTTCGTGTTATCTGAAAGCTGGATGGCTATAAAAAGTCTCATAAGATCATTCCTCCCCGATTTCAAATATTACGATCCGCTCACGGGAATCCTGTTCCGGAAACAGATCCGTGCAGTCTATCTCATCAGAAAATGTCAATTCATCTACTGTCATCAGAAAAGATATATACTCATCAGACGGATAATAAAAGAACAGCAATATTTCCCTCGGCGCCGCATAATACGACTCCAGGATGCGGCTGACTGTTTTCTGCAGGATTTCCAGTGAAAAAGGATTAAAAAAATAGACTCTGTCCACATTTTCCGGGACCGGAAACTCACCGGCATCTTTCAGTTCAAAGATAACTCGTCCGGATGAGGCGGCTTTCTCCCGATTTTTTATTGCTTTATCATAAATTCTTTCATCATATTCGATCCCAATGGACTGACACCGTGTCTGCCAGGACAGAAAGAAATCTACCCTTCCTTTGCCACATCCATAATCAAGGAGCGTATTTCCTTTCTTTAAAAATCCCGAATTTGCCAGACGTTCCAGTACGCAGTACGGAGTAGGCTCGTAGGGATACCTGTACTGATCCGCATGGGAATCATCCCTGCCTGTTGTCCTGATCTGCAAAAGCCTGTCCCATTTTTCTTCAATCATATCAGATCAAAATTCCTTCCAGATGATCCAGTTCATGCTGGCAGATCTGGGCTGTCCATCCGCTGAGCTTCTGCCTCTGCTTTTTCCAGTTCATGTCATAGTATTCTACTTCAATATTCTGATATCTGACGGTCCGCCTTACTCCTTCAAGAGAGAGACAGCCTTCCTCTGTCTCATAGGGTGTATCCTTCTTGAGCAGGACGGGATTAAACATAACGATATCAAATACCCCCATATTTATAATAATAACTCTCTTTCTGATCCCGATCATATTTGCCGCCATACCGACACATGCCTCGCGGTTTGCGGCTAAAGTATCCTTAAGATCAATGCCAATATTCAGATCTTCTCTTGTGGCGGGTTCTGATTTCCGGGAAAGGAAAAAAGTATCTTTTATGATTTTTCTGACCATTGTATAACCTTTCTTTTGTTTGAAATAAATTGTGTTGTTACAGAGGAGGTAATCTTACTCCTCTGCCTTACTTACTAAAAATAATTCTATCACCGTTTTTTTCTGACTTCCACACATTTCGCTTAAACAGAATAGTAACGTTGTTCTCTCTGGCAAACCGCCGTTTCCCGCCGTTCCTCACTGTATGGGGCGGTCAGACGGAAAGACAAAGAACCGTTGTATTTCCGTTCTCCCAGTGTTCCTACAAGCGTATCTGCCAGTCTGTTCATTATGGCAGTATCTTTGATCTCGGCGTTTCGGAGATCGTCCGTGAGGAAGTCCGGCAAATGTCTGCTCGTGCAAGCACGGCAGCCGCTTACCGGTCTTATCGCACAAAAAATAGAGCACCCACGCATTTCATTCATTGGAACAGGAACGTACAACTTTTTGATTAGCAGGATTTTTCCAGAAATTGAAAGAAGCCGAAAACCTTGATCTTCTCAAGGAATTTTCGGCTTCTCAGTTACGTTCCCGAGGTGATTCGAACACCCGACCTACCGCTTAGGAGGCGAGTGCTCTATCCAGCTGAGCTACGAAGACATTCTCTGATTTTTGGCTTAAACACTGGGTTTTCAGCCTCTCGGTCAGATAACCGATTCTATGGTAACAGCCATTTTTTATGACTGGTA
>DWYN01000081.1 GCA_019118645.1 Candidatus Blautia excrementipullorum
GGCTGCGACCGGCTGATGAAGCAGGATAATCTGTTCGGCACGATCCAGCTGGGATACAATCCCAACAGGGAGCGGACTTTTCTGTTCGCCAATCTGAAGACGTCCCGGTATGATACGGTGGCAAGCCGGTACCAGAAAGAGATGAGGGATTACAGGAGGCGTTCGCTGCTGAAAGGGGACAATGAGAACCGCGCTTATGTGTCCCGCAGGGACGAGATGTCTTCCATTCTGATTGAGAAGAAGGAACGGAAGCCCTGGTCGGCCCGTTCGGTGAAGACCTACCTGAACCGGGCCAATATGGAAGCGGGCGCGAAGCTTCTGCCCTTTTTTACCAGGGAGGAAGAGAAAGAAGAACTGGAAAAGCTGTATGCCCGCAGGAAGGAGATCCGGGAAACGATCCGGGAACTGAGTCTGCAGGGCAGGGACGAAGAAGCAGGACAGGATCACAGGGAAGCGGCAATGGAGATACGAACCCTTCGCCGGGAGGCCACGGACAGCCTGATGAAGGAGAGCCTGCTGGAAGCGATCCTGGCGCGTAAGGAAGCGGCGTCCAGGACTTTCCTGCGCCGGATCAACTATGCGTACGATTTCCAGAAAAAGGATATCGAGGCATACTACCGGGAGCGGAGAAAGACCCTGGAAGAGACCAGGACGGAAGAAGCGTCGGAAGGGACACCGGAGGATGAGGATGAATAACAGGTGGGAGGTTAAAAATGGGCGGATCTAGTAAAAAAAAGAAAAATACAGATCAGACGACAGTTCAGCAGGTGCTGGAAAAACCGGCAAAAGGGAAAGCGAAAAAAGACTCTAATTGGAACGGATGGAAAAGTTTCATGAACAGAGCCAGCAGGGGAAAATTTTATAAAGAAGACCGCGACAAACATACGGCATGGAAAGCGGACCAGGCGCAAAAGGAGAAGAAAGAAAGAGATTTAGCCCTGGCTCCTGCAGATGTGAATCCCGTGGATGTTGTTATGACGCCTACTGGTACCAGAGAGGAACAGGCGGATGTACGAAAGCAAATGGTAGATTATGCAAATCAAATGGCAGATCAGAACCAGAAAGCAACAGCGTTTGGCCAGAGAGAGTATGGGATGGAACAACTTGAAGAAATGGGATCTGTGCCTGCAAGGATGATGAGAGGCCTTTTTCGGGACACTGGAAATCAGGAGGAGGATTACGAATATAATCGTACCGTCGGAGATTTTGTTCCCGGACTGATAAATGGCTCAAGCAGTGGACAAAAACGAGAATCTAACATTGGAAGCGCCCTGGCCAGCAATGAAGCAAATATGGTCGCGCTGATTATGATGCCGGTATTGGATGAGTTAAGAGAAGTGCGCGATGGAGTTGGGTATTATAATTTAGCAGTGACAGAATTTGGAAAGGCAAAAGCTCTGCTTGGCAAGATCAATTCGATACAGGATATTTTGAAGGCTTATACTGCGGATGCGGTTGTACTTAACTATGTGTTCAGCCTTGCCAGGACAACAAAGGAAGAATTCTCAGAATTAACTATGGGAATGAGTTTGGCGGTGCGAGATGGCGGCATGGCATTGGGTGAAAAAATCGGCACGCATAACATCAGTTCTTATATGCATAGCGTAGGCGACCAAGTTCGCAAAGAACGGGAAGAAGCTGCCAGGGCCGCACATGCGGTGATTCAAAATGCTCCGCAGGAAGTGCAGCAGACGGCACGGACTGAGATACCTCGGAAGAGACAGGCAGAGTACGCGGAACTGAAAGCGAATCAGAGAGCTTTCAGGGAAGAAAAAGGAGATAGCAGCATTGGTGACAATGCCCACAGACAGGCTTATATGAAGTTAGCCACAAAAGATAAGAAGAGGGTAAATGAGCGCCAGAGGAGCGCTATGGCGAGCTGGATCACGTCAAGCGGCATGTATTCGGAAGTACTTCGGTCTGATGAATCTTTTGAAGAAATGAAGGCCAAAAAAGAAAATAAAGGTGATAAAGCACAGGTAGATTTTATGTCTGAAATGGTAGGGGTTATGGATTCTATTTTTGAAGATAATGCGGGACTGGAAGAGAATCTGGAGACTTACCGAGGGGTTGGAGATCCGTTCATCAGCTATTTGTTTCAGCAGAGGGGGCTGTCGCCTAAGGACTATCAAAAAAAAGACGGACATCTTGACTATGCAAAGATTGATAAAAAGGGATTGCTAAAAAAATTGATAGGAATGACTTATCGGGACGGTTGCTTTGTCAGTACGACGACAAACCGGGGATATGCGGCTATGTGGGCAAATCAGGAGGCATTTCGAGAAGCCAACGATGTCAGAAGGCAGGTACTTGAAAATACCGGTATGCAGGAAGGAAGCCAGGAAAGAGAGGCGCTGGAAAGATATGCGGATGCGGTGCTGCTAGAACATGCAGAGACAGCGGGAAAGGGCGGGCATATGATGATCATGAATCTGCCGGCCGGAACAAAAGCAGTTTTTGCAGATGCCATGGGAAGTTCGCAAAAAGATTCCAGCAAGATGGTTGGCGCTCCCCAGAATGAAGTGACACTGGATCGCGGCCTGATCTATAAGATCACAAATGTCAGCGGCTCAAATGGCAACTATCGTTTATATGTGACTGTTGTGGGGCAAGGTCAGAAAAAAGAAGCAAAAAAATATGACCGGTCAAAAGAGACAAACGCAAAAGGTTCCGCTCCGGCATTTGAATCGGGGATTGAGGATGTTTAAGATCCTGACAGTCAGAAAGGAGATAAAATGGAGGACAATTCTAGATTTATACAGGGAACAGACGGAATCCATGTGTTTCGTATTGAGGATATGGTGTGCAGAAATTGCCGTTATCTATGTGAGGACGATACTTCTGCCTGTGAGATCTACCAGGTAAAACCGGTATCCGTGCTTGAGGGCGGAGTCTGCGGCCGATTCGCCGGACAGGAAAAAGATGATTGAGGAATATTTTGATTTATCCAGGGAAGCTGAAGCATATACGGATAGGGAACAGTTGGAAGATTACCTCCAACTTCTGGATCTGATGCTCTCTATTCTGTTTTATGAACGCAGGCAGGAGGATTGTCCGGAAGGGGTTCGCCGGGGGCTTGCATTGGATGAAGCGCAGATGGGCAGCGCGCTTTTATCCGGAAGGGAAGAGCGCCGGCAGCAATGGGAATATCCGCTGTTAAAAGAGGCAGTTTCTTATATTTGTGCGAGAGAGACAGTCAGCGAGCTGGGAGGAAGCACTAGATTGCTGAAGCTTTCAGCACAGTTTGGCCTGGACTTTTCAGGGCGTTTTCTCCTGGTGTTGGCATGTGCCGGGGACTGGGACAGGAAATATGAACAGTTATTTGCGCTGCTGCAGGGAGACCCGGAGATGACTTGCGTGACGGAAGGACTGGCAGAAACGGCAAAACGTCTGATACTGGAAAACTGGGGAGGAGACGGCATCCTTTCTGAACAGACGGGGAAGAATCGAGGCCTTCTGTACAGGCAGACGGAAGAGCCGGAGTCTGCTTCCGGACTTCGGAAATATCTGGTTCCGTGCAGAAGCGCGGAACAGTATCTGAAAGGAAACGATAATCTGCCGTCTATACTTTGCGAGTTTGCTGTCTTCAGGAATCATATCAGACAGAAGGAAGCAGTGCTGGGAGATGAATATGTGGATTGCTTGACCAGACTATGCAGAGTCCACCAGGAAAGAGACGGCAGCAAAGGCCTGATCATACAGTTAAAAGGACGCACCGGTTCCGGAAGAAAATTTTTATTGGAACAGGCTTGTTACCGTCTGAATCGGAATCTCCTGGTCGCAGATGCGCGGATTTTACTGGGGGCAGGAGAAAGAGACAGAAAAAAATTCACGAATATATGTAAGGAACTTGCTTCCTATGCATTGCTTCATGGATCAATTTTATGTCTGGATGAACTGGAGCCGGAGGAACGACAGGAAGAATTGGCAGGAACTCTGCTCAGGCTTCTTGGAACATGGATGCCTCTGTTCTTTTTCACATCGGACCGTAGAGAGCAGCGTTGGCCTGGATTAAAGAGAGAGATTTATCTGTTTGAATTGCCCCAGGCGGATTTTCATGCCAGATATGCCTACTGGGAACTGTTTCTGGGAAATCTGCCGAGAGATAAGACAGTAGACCTTGTTCAGGCGGCCAACGTCTATCAGTATAACGCGGGACAGATCAGGGAGGTTTCACGGATGGCCGGGTATAAAGCGGCTCAGGACGGGAGAAGCATGATCAACCGGAAAGATATAGTGGCAAGTGTAAGGGACTATAACAGCCGGAGAATGGGAAAGCGGGCTCATCTGATTGATCTGACTTTTGACTGGAAAGATATGGTGCTGGATGAGTATCAGAAAAAGAGAATTATGGATGCATGCAAACAGATCCAAAATCGTCATATGGTGCAGGATAAGTGGAAATTTGGGGAGAAGACTCCTTACGGAAAGGGACTCGGAATCCTGCTCTATGGATCACCAGGAGTAGGGAAGACCATGAGCGTCCAGATTATTTCCAGAACACTGGGACTGGATGCGTACCGAATCGATTTATCGCAGATGGTGAGTAAATATGTGGGGGAGACGGAGAAAAACCTGGGGGAAATTTTCGATATGGCAAAAAACAGCTGCTCTATTCTGTTTTTTGATGAGGCAGACGCATTGTTTGCCAAAAGGACGGATGTCAAAGATTCCAAAGACCGGTATGCCAATATGGAGACATCCTATTTACTGCAAAAGATTGAAGAACATGATGGAATTGTAATATTGGCCAGCAATAATATCAATAATTTTGATGAAGCATTTCAGCGCCGGATGCAGTATATCATCAATATTCCCATGCCAGGTACGGATCAGAGGCTTCGGCTGTGGAAGACGGTGTTCCCCGCGGAAGCTCCCCTGGAAGACAATATAGATTTTACATTCCTGGCAAACAACTTTGAACTGACAGGCAGCAGGATAAAAAGCATTGCTATACAGGCAGCATACTATGCGGCTGATGAAGGAGTGCCGATCGGGCCGGTGCATATTCTGCGGGCATTGCAAACAGATATGGCAAAGACCAGACGTATGCTGAGCGCGTCGGAACTGGGACCTTACGAAGATCTGTTCGAGAGACTGTGAACAGAAACAGCCAGGAAATCTTTTTTCAGAACGGAGACAGAAAATGAACTACACAGAAGTACTGAACCGCAGGATCAAAAAAGCAGGCATGGATTTTGCCAGAGGACGTTCGGACGCGGGTACGCGCCGGGAGGTACTGGAGCGCGCCCTTTCGGAGATCACGGAAGAGGCGGACCAGACAGGGACGTTTCTGCCCTGGACGGAAGCCCTTTCTTTACTGGAAACGGATCCGGTGGAGCAGGTGCTTCTGTGCGCGCTCTGGGCGCTGAAAGCTTCCGGGGAAGCTGGGATGGAGATGGCCGCTCTGCGTTCCCTTCTTACAGAACTCCAGGAAGGGGCGGCAGGGAGCATGGACCGGCTTCCGCCATGGATCCTGATGGACGGCGGTTATGCCGCTTTGTCTCCGGTAGTATATGGATGGCTGGAAGGCCGCGCGCCGGATCTGCCGGAGGGCATGCGGCTGTATTTCCCGTCT
>DWYN01000082.1 GCA_019118645.1 Candidatus Blautia excrementipullorum
TTGCTGGAAAATGCTGATTTGGATTTATCATTTTCGCCGGATAATCTCCATACCCCTGCTTCCAACAACAGTTGATTTATAATTTCTTCTTTTCCCGCAGTGTAATCTTTCCGGGCCTTTGAAAATTGCAAGGCCAATTTCTGTTTGCAGGCATCATACAGCAGTGCTTTTTCCGGGCAGGCGTTCAGATAGTCCCGAAAGTTGATATAATTATTCCACTCTGTTCCTCCCCACGTAACAATGTGAATATGATGTGTTCGCATATCATCATTTCCCATGATGAATAATATTTCTCCGGGAACAATTTCTCCGCGAAAAATTATGTTGTGCTGTTTTAATACTTCAATATAAGGCAGCACATCCTTTAATTCATGCACAGCAACAGCAATATCAATAATCGGTTTTGCGTGGATTAGAAAAATGGCAGTGCTTCCCACATGCTGAATATCAACAGCGGCACTGCCTAAAATCTGTTTCAGCAAGCGAATGATCTTTTCTGCATTTTCGCGCCATTCTTTCTGATGGGGGACTAATTCTACCGTTCCTCTTTTTAATCCTATCATTAGCATCTCCATCCCTTAATGCCGGATCTTTTTGATTTTATCCAGCCTGTCTATATAGAATTCCGTATAACCGCATTCCGGGCAGACAGCGGCTTTCAGCCGGCCAAGAGTATCTTTGAATACGCCGCCCTGAGCTATCCGCAGGCATATCCGATTTCGGTTATTGGAATCTGACTGTCTGCAAGCATTTGGCGGGCCGCTTGTATACGGTAACTTTTTATGTATTCAACCGGTGTCATATGCAGATGATTCCGGAACGTTCTATAGCATTCTCTTTCGCTTAAAAAAGCGGTCTCAGCAAGCTCCGGAACAGATATTTTTTCAGAATAATGCTCATGTATGTATATCATCATCCGTTTCAGCTTATCGGCTGTGCTGTTTGCAGACTGCTTTTTTTCCTGAAGTACAGATGCACACATCTTAAATATCTGCAGCCATATCTGTGAAAGGGCATTTCTTACATTTATTTCATAGCCGAATTCATTTTCTGAGAGCAAAAATGCTTTGCGGATTGAATCGATAACAACGGCCTGTTCCGGAATTTCCGGATTGAATGCGGCGATTTCTATTGAAGAGGCAGTCATTGGCGTAATGTATTTTTGTCCGATGGCGCTTCTGGAGTCCCCTGCAAGTAATTTGGGATCGAAAATATGCAGTAATTGCACATTCTTCTCGCTGTGCGTTTGAATTTCTGTCATATGCAGTACGTTGGAGTTAACCATACCGGCTGAACCGGCGGAAAATACAATGGTTTTATTTGGTGTATAATATTTTAATTCTCCGCTTTCTATATAAAACAATTCTACGGCGTTATGCCAATGCCACGGCACAAAAGATTCGCGGTAATAGTCCAGTTCTGCCCGTGAAGCAACATATGGAAAATCCGCAGTGGAATAGGGCAGTTTTTCTTCTTTGCTGCCGATCTGAAATTCCAGATTTCGGGTAATTCTCATACTGGCGCCTCTCGCTTTCCGTACTAATCGCAAAATCCAAAATGGATCGCAGTCCTGCTGACCAGCTCATCGATCCCCAGGCTTCCGTCATTGATAATCGAATAGTACTGGTATTGGCGGCACTGTTTCCGGACTTCTTTGGCAAACAAAACATCTCTGCCCATCCAGTTTTCAAAAGCTTTTTCTTTATCTCTGCATCCTTCCAGCACATAAGGAACGAACTTCCTTTTTCTGAAATGGGAAATCTGAAATTCTTCTGTGGGAGTAATTGCCATGTACCGGCTGTCTGGAATGCCTGCCTGCTTCATTAACTGCGGTACATACGCTGCCCCTTCTGTAATAATACCGTTTTTGCAGGGAAGCTGTTTTAAATCTGCCAGCGCATATTCGAAGACTTCCTGGTAGAAGAGAAATTCCTCTTCACATTGCAGTACCGGACCTCTCATCCAGATCTGTTCTGAACTCATCTCTGTATTTTTTCTGCAGATCGGACGCCCTTTTAATGCCGCTTTTTCCTGATAACCGTCAAGAAAATCATCTACTTTAAAATAATATAAATCGTATTTTTTTGAGAGTATTTCAGCAGTTGTACTTTTCCCTGCGCAGGGGGAACCGCCGATATAGTATATTCTGTTCATTGATTCTCCTTTTCTGTGAAAATCTGCTGCCGGGCAGGCGGCGTGGAATCAGGGATGCTAAATGTGCCGCCGGACTTTTATGAAATTTGTTACTGTGTGACGACCGGCTTCCCCTCTTTGTCAAGCAGCGGGGTAAAGCCTGCTGCATTTCCGTCTTTATGAAACACATAATTTACACCGGTTTCTGTGTCAACCCAGATTTCCGTCACATCAATAACACCCTGACGGTAAACTCTCTGAAAGCGCTCCATAAGTATTCCTCCTGAACTTTAATTTGCTTTTAGGTTCAGTTTATCATACTGGCGGATAGTCTACAACATGCTTTCAATATTTTACAGCGGTCTTCATGCGGTGGCTGGCTTCTATGGTAACTTCCCGGTAACTATACCACAATATTGTGCGTACTTTTAATCTGGAAAGAGCCTTGCTACAATATACTCAGCGAAAGGGAAAAACCCTTAAGGGGAGCCCAAGCAAAATAATAATCAGGAGGAAAACACCATGAAGAAAGTAATTGAATTTTTAAACCAGAATCCTGTACAGTATCTTGCTACAGTAGGACGCGACGGAAAGGCAAAGTGCCGTCCTTTTATGTTTGCCGGAGAGCTGGAAGGAAAGCTTTGGTTCTGCACCAATAATCAGAAGGATGTATATCAGGATATGCAGCAGAATCCTTATGTGGAAGTATCCGTTTCCAGCCCGGAATATGCATGGATCCGTCTCCATGGCAAGGCAGTGTTTGAAAACAACATGGCGGCAAAGGAAATGTGCATCGCCAATCCCATTGTAAAGGGACAGTACCAGACGGCGGACAACCCGATTTTCGAGGTATTTTACCTGGAAGATCCCCACGGCGTGATTGCTGACTTTTCCGGCAATCCCCCCTATGAATTCTAAAACCCGTCAGATCATCTTCGGGGCAGGGGGAGATTCCCGACCGGCAGCAACAGCCTGCGAACCGCCGAACGAGCGGCCGATGCGGTGAAATTCCGCAGCCGACGGTACAGTACGGATGGAAGAAGATATGACGGGGAATCCTGCAGGCGAAAACCTGCAGGGTTCCCCTAATCCAAATCATATCTTAACAGGAGCATGATGAACCGATTCGTTTCTTTAACAGCCAAAAAACATACATCGTCAAACACAAGAACCATTACCATGACCGGCATGCTTGCCGCCATTTCCTATATTCTGGCCTTTCTGGAATTTCCCGTTCCATTATCACCGGCCTTTGCACGTATGGATTTATCGGATTTTCCGGCTCTGATCGGAGCCTTTGCCTTCGGCCCCTTATGCGGGCTGATGATTGAACTGGTAAAAAACGGCCTGCAGCTTTTTTCCACTTCCACAGGAGGCGTGGGAGAACTGGCAAATTTCCTTATGGGAGGCTCCTATGTACTGGCTGCCGGTCTTTTCTATAAAAGAAACAAAACAAAGAAAAACGCGGCAATAGCCTGGATCCTGGCCAGCATCGTTATGGGAATTACGGCGGCCCTGACCAATTATTTTATCCTGCTTCCCATGTTTGAAGCATTTATGCCTTTAGACCAGGTGATCGCCTCATTTGGGGCGTTCATTCCTTTTATCCGGACGAAGCTTGATGTGGTGCTGTTTAACGCCTTTCCTTTTAACCTGCTTAAAGGTCTTGTGATCGGCGCATTGACGATGCTGGTGTACAAACGGCTGAGACCAATATTAAAAGAATGATTGACATTGCAGAAGGGAGTTAAGATAATGAAAACGAACGAATATTTATCCATGCTGGTGGAAGACTTCCATTCTTCTACGGTGGCCACCATCGGTGCAGACGGACGTCCCCAGACCAGAGTCATTGATATGATGCTGTGGGATGAAGCGGGCGTATATTTCCTTACGGCAAAGGGAAAGGAATTTTACCGGCAGTTAATGGAACAGCAGTACATTGCCCTGTCGGCCACAAA
>DWYN01000083.1 GCA_019118645.1 Candidatus Blautia excrementipullorum
TCTACTTCCTCCTCCGTGCTCTGTAGTATATCTGCTATAAGAAGTGTAACAGAATAAAAAGAAATAGAAAAGAAGCTCAGCCACTTTCATAGCGATTTGTGCCTGAGCGAAGCGAAAGGAATGTAAGTTAATATGGAATTTCACTTTAATGAAGTGTTTGAACATATGATGAAGCTTCATAATTTGGATACCGTTATTCTCTTGGGCCACATAAATCCGGACGGAGACGCTTCCGGTTCCGTGATGGGACTGTCGCACTATATCGATACCGTATATCCAGAGTATAGAGCGATTCCCTTTCTGGCCGGGAATCTGGATAAAGGGCCGGGAAAATTTGTGAGATCGGATCAGATATTTGCTCCTTTTTCGGCGCCGAAGGAAAAGAATTACGGTGTGATTGTCTGCGATACAGCCACAAAAGCCCGAATATACGGATATGAGATTTATGAGAAGGCAGAGGGGTCCATAGTGATTGATCATCATAGATCAAACGAGGGATACGGCGAGGTAAACAATACCTGCAGATCAGAGGCATGCTGTGAAAATATTTTTCATATGCTGGACTGGAAAAGATGGCTGGATGCAGGGAAAACCAGCCGCAGCGGAGATGGTATTCACCCAAATGCTGCGGACTATATTTATATGGGAATTCTCCATGATACAGAATGTTTCTCAAGGGCAAAACTGCGCACTTTTGAGGCTGCGGCAGGCCTGCTGAAACTTGGAGTGGATCATAATTATGCAATGGGGACGATGCACACCAGAACTTTTGAGGAGCTGAAAAAAGTTTCACAGCTGTATCAGATGGCGGAATGCACGGATGACGGCAAAACGGCGTACGTAGTCATAGACAGGCATACGGCTGACGAAAAAGCCATCAGCTACGAGGACATCCAGCCTGTCAGCGGATGCCTCCGCGACTGTGAGGATCTTGAAATAGGATTTACCATGTTTGAGGAAGAGCCGGGAGCCTGGAGATGCTCTTTCCGCTCGGACGGAAAGCGGATAAATGTAAATGATCTTCTGACGCCCTTTGGAGGCGGCGGCCATGCCGGCTCTGCCGGGCTGAGAATAAGAACAGATAATATTGAAAAATTGAAGCGGCAGATTCTGGAACTTATGGCGGAAATGAAGGACGGAAGATTTATTTCATGCACCTGAAGAGAACTTCTCTTTAGGTGCTGTTTTCATCTTAGCCAAAACGGAATTTCCGCAATCCATTTTTAGCGGAATAAATCGATTGCAAAATTTTAATAATTCAGAAACAAAACATAAACAATACTCAAATATAATAGGATTACTTTTTAAGATATCAGGGGTCCGTCGGCAGTAAAGACCGGACGGATCATTTCAGACACGGAGGGATAAGCGATGATCCATATTCTTGTTGTGGAAGATGACGAAAGACTGAACCGGGTGATCAGCACCTATTTAAACGACTGCGGATTTCAGACAAAAGGCTGCTTCAATGCCAGAGATGCTTATGAAGAAATGTATAATCAGCTCTACGATCTCATTATTTCCGATATCATGATGCCGGAGATTGACGGGTTTATATGACAAAACTGAGAAATAAACTTTCAGGCTGCGATGGATTTAAGATTGTGACTGTGCGGGGAATTGGGTATAAGGCGGTGCTGCAATGAAAAAAACAGATCAGAATTACCCTTATAAAATAAAAAATGAACTGTTTCCGCCGTCGCTTTTTGGCGTCTGCTTCGGTGTGCTCATATTGATGTCGGGGCTGCACACAAATGTGATTGTTATTATGAACAAAATTGGATTAAAGGAATGGGTGCAGCCAATATTTCCGATTCTTTATTGGTTTCTGGTGGCGGTGGGTCTCACTCTTTTTATCAGAAGAAAAATGAAGAAAACCTACGAAGAGCCTCTTCACCGGATTGCAGAGGCTACAAAGAGGGTGGCCGGAGGGGATTTTTCCGTTTATGTTCCTACGATACATACTTCAGATAAGCTGGACTATCTGGACCTTATGATCCTGGATTTTGACAAAATGATAGAAGAGCTGGGAAGCGTGGAGACGCTGAAAACAGATTTTGTGTCCAATGTATCTCATGAGATGAAGACCCCTGTCGCTGTTATAAAGAATTATGCCGAATTCCTGGAGAAAAGAAATATAACAGATGATCAGAGAAGAGAGTACTCAGCCAGTATCCGCCAGGCTGCGGACCGTCTGTCGGATCTGATTACGAATATTCTCAGACTGAATAAGCTGGAAAATCAGACCATTTGTCCGGAAGTCGAGACATATGATCTGTACGGGCAGCTGGAAGAATGCATTTTGAATTACGAAAATATGTGGGACGAAAAAGATCTGGAACTGGATGTGGAACTGGAAGACAGGGCTTATGTGCAGGCTGACAGAAGCCTTATGGAGCTGGTGTGGAACAATCTGCTTTCAAATGCGGCAAAATTTACGGATAAAGGCGGAACAGTAAAGATCCGGCAGAGCGCAGGCGCAGGAGTCCTGAAAGTAGCGGTATCGGACTCTGGATGCGGAATGAGCGAAGAAAGCCGGAAACATATTTTTGATAAGTTTTACCAGGGAGATACCTCACATGCAAAAGAAGGAAACGGGCTGGGACTTACTCTTGCAAAGAGGGTAATTGAACTAATGGACGGCGATATTACAGTGATAAGTGAAGAAGGAAAAGGAAGCACTTTTATAGTAACTCTCCCACAGTCCGAAAGAAAAGCTTCAGGAGAATCTGCGGGTGAAGTCTGAAAACTGGCAGGAGGAGAAGATAATGACAGAACAGAGAAAACGATTTGTAGGTTATGATTATAAAGAAGTGACAGCAGAGTCAGGCAGGCTCTCATTTCTTCTGGATGGCTATGAAAGCTTCGGATGGGAGCTGGATAAAAATATTGCGGGAGCGGCCGGGGGCGTGCCGGGAATTTCTGCCAATGCACAAAAAAAATATACTCTTCGTCTTAAACGCGACAGAAAGATTATCAACAAAGCGGAATTGACCCGCCTGCAGGGGAATTTTGAAGCATGCATAGCGGAGATCGATGCGCTGGAGAATGCGAAAACTGCAAAGCCTTCAATAGCCGCAATCACTTTGGGGATTGTCGGGACCGGGTTTATGGCGGGGTCAGTGTTTGCAGTGACTGCTGCTGCTCCGCTGATTGCGCTGTCCGTTATTCTGGCGGTTCCGGGATTTGCCGGCTGGATCGCTCCGTATTTTCTTTACAGGAAAATGGTGGCAAGACAGACGGAAAAGATCAGACCTCTGATTGAACGGAAGTATGATGAAATATATGAGCTTTGTGAAAAAGGAAACGGTCTGCTCCACTGATGGGCAGGCGGTTTCCTTTTGGTAACTAGGGCACATTATTGTGCTTACTTTACGATTTCTTCTGACTGCAGTATGCTGTAAATATAAGAGATGCGCCTGTATTGGCGAATTCGGGAGGATATAAAATGACACAAACGGAAAGAAGACAGTATTTGATTAAGGAGCTGCTGAAAGAACATCCGGGATATGAGAAAACGAAGATTCCAGAGGATGAAGCGAGCCAGAAACATCTGCTTCGTTCGCTGTTTAATATCCGAATGCCCCAGCCTGTCGGCGAGGAATTTCTGGCGGTGCAGGACGCTTATCTGCAGGAAGAGATCAGGCGCAGAGGAATTACAAGGTTTGCGGATCTTGACCCTGTACAGGAAGGAATATATTTGTGGCGGGGCGACATTACCACTCTGCAGTGCGATGCTGTTGTGAATGCGGCAAACAGTCAGATGCTGGGATGCTTTGTTCCCTGCCATAGCTGCATTGATAACGCCATCCATACCTTTGCCGGGATACAGCTCCGGATGGCCTGCGCGGAACTTATGCAGCGGCAGGGACATGAGGAAGAAACAGGAAGGGCGAAGATTACACCTGCTTTTAATCTGCCCAGCCGCTATGTGCTCCACACTGTGGGCCCAATCGTAGGCGGCTGTCTTACGAAAAGAGACAGAGAGCTGCTTGCTTCCTGCTATCGTTCGTGCCTGGATCTTGCCGGACAGAATGGCATCCGCAGTGTTGCTTTCTGTTGTATCTCTACAGGAGAATTTCATTTTCCAAATGAGAAAGCGGCTGAAATTGCGGTTAAAACCGTGAAAGAGTATCGAGAGCTTACACAAAGTAAAATTGAGGTGATATTCAATGTTTTTAAGGAAAACGATTACAACATTTACCAACGGCTTCTCAGAGCAGATTGACAAACTGAAAAAAAACATAGAAAAAGCCGATGCGATTCTGATCGGGGCAGGCGCAGGACTGTCTGCTTCGGCAGGAATGGATTATGGAGGAGAAAGATTCGAGAGAAACTTTGCGGATTTTCATAAGAAATATGGGATACAGGATATGTATTCCGGCGGGTTTTACCCCTTCGATACGCTGGAGGAATACTGGGCGTGGTGGAGCCGGCATATTATGGTCAATCGTTATGAGGCCAGTGTTGGAAAGCCCTATCAGGATCTGCTGGATTTGGTGAAAGACAAGGACTATTTTGTCCTCACCACAAATGTGGACCATCAGTTCCAGCTTGCCGGTTTTGACAAAAAGCGGCTGTTTTATACGCAGGGAGATTATGGACTGTGGCAGTGTTCCAGACCCTGCCATCAAAAAACATATGACAATGAGAAAACGGTACGACAGATGGCGGCTCTGCAGAAAGATATGAAAATTCCCACGGAGCTGATTCCCAAATGTCCTGTCTGCGGTTCCCCCATGACTATGAATCTGCGCTGTGATACGACTTTTGTGCAGGACGAGGGCTGGTATGCCGCCTCCAATCGATACGAGGATTTTATCCGGCGCCGCCAGGGGATGCGTATCCTTTTCCTGGAGCTTGGGGTAGGTTCCAACACCCCGGGCATCATCAAGTATCCCTTCTGGCAGATGACCTACCAGAATCCGAAGGCCGTGTACGCCTGTATCAATTACGGGGAGGCCTATGCTCCGAAGGAGATTGGTGAGCGGTCAATCTGTATTGATGGGGATATCGGAGAGGTATTAAAAGAATTAAAATGAAAAGCAGCAGATTCATTGGCTATTCGTTACCGGGATACATTTTGTGTCGGCTGCTAAGGTATCAATCGTGTCACAATCGGCTCAGCTGTTTATGCACCTATATTCGGAATGGAGAGCTGTGTTCAGTGTACGCGGTGTGGGTGCTTTGGGCAGTACGGGAAAAAAATATCATGCCTTGTTTTGCCGTGATGTATAAAGCGGTCTTTCCTTGGGAACTTTTTAGGAAAAAGGGACAGGACTATTGGATTTTTGTCCCGAATAATATATAATAAACGGGACAAAAGGAGGAGATACGCATGGCAAACGGTTATGCAAAAGAGATCCAAAACCGCATTGGCGAGGCTCCTGACGGCACGATTTTTATTGTTTCCGATTTTGTGGATGTGGCGGACAGCGAGACAATACGCAGGAACCTAAATCGGCTTGTACAGGCTGGGACGCTCCGACGTATTTTGAAAGGCGTCTTTGAAAAACCGAAATTCAGCAAGCTTCTTGGGGAATATGTGGCGGCGGATCCGGATGCGGTCGCCAAAGCACTGGCGAGATGTTATCATTGGACGATCGCTCCCTGTGGAGATACCGCATTAAATATGCTGGGGCTGTCTACTCAGGTAACGGCAGTATGGTCCTATATCAGTGACGGACCCTATAAAACCTATGAATGGGATAAGACAAAGATTGAATTTAAGCACCGGACCAACAAGGAGGTCACGGGCCTGTCGTCTATGACGATCCTGGTGATCCAGGCGTTAAAGACCCTGGGAAAAGAAAATGTGGGCGAAAAAACCATACGAGTGCTTTCACGCAGGCTGAATGAAGATGAAAAGGCGGCACTTCTTGCAGAAGGGGCCGAAGCAACGGATTGGATTTACACTGTGATTAAAGAGATCTGCAAAGGAGAAAGGGAAAATGATTGAGATTGCCAAACGTCCGGCTGATGACCGGCGGGATCAGCTTATCCAAAGGGTATCACCTTATCAGCCGATTTTCTGAGGATATTGATCTGATTTTGGATTGGCGTGTCCTGGGGTATGGTGTCAATGAACCATGGGAAAAACGTTCGAACACCAAACAAGATGCCTTCAATAAAGAGGCGAACCGAAAGGCCGAGGTTTTCCTGGCAGAAACCTTCTGCCCACAGGCCCGGGAAGGGCTTTCTGCTGAATTGGGTCTTCCAGCCAATCTTTACATAGACGAGGAAGATAAACAGACGGTAATTTTCGCTTATCCAAACCTGTTTAGCGATGCCTCTACCTTGCAGGTGATTTGATTGGAAATCGGGGCGCTGGCGGCATGGACACCGGCAGAGCTGGTGAATATTGTACCGTATGCTGCGGAGCAGTACCCGCAGTTGTTCAAGCAGAAAGAGGTTTCTGTTCTGACGGTGGCGCCGGAACGAACGTTCTGGGAAAAGGCTACGATCCTTCACCATGAGGCCAACCGGCCTGAACATCTTTCCATGCCCCAGCGGTATTCCCGTCATTATTATGATCTTTACTGTATGGCGAAATCGCCTGTGAAGGAAAAAGCGTTTGCACAGCTTGGCCTGCTGCAAAAAGTGGTTGATTTCAAGATAAAGTTTTATCCGCGGGCATGGGCGCATTACCCGGAAGCCGTTGGAGAGCTGGAAAAGGAAATTCACGCATTATAAGAAAAAAGGCTGCAAATAAGGCCGACTCCTACAAAATTGTAGGATATCTGTCATACAGCAGTAGGATTATTGTGTTACTCTTTCTATACTAAAACAGAGAGAGGTGTCATATGATGAGAAGTTATTTAAGCCTGATCCCGATTTCCGCAAGAGTACGGAAGCGCCAGAACCGGATGATGATTCTTTGCATCGTTATTTCCGTTCTGCTTGTGACGGTGATTTTCAGTGCCGCGGATATGTTTATCCGGGGCGAAACAGCTGCCATGGAGGCGAAACACGGCAGCTGGCATATTCAAGTAAACAATATCTCAGAGAAGATTGCCGAAGAGATCGGCAGCCGCCCTGACGTCACTGCGGTCGGCTGGTCGTCATCCTTTAATTCTGATGCAGACCAGCCCTATACTGTAGGAACACGGAAAGCTGCATTGTACGGAACAGATGAAATTTATCTGGTGCAGCTGGCCGATGGCATGGAGGAAGGCAATTTCCCCCGGAGTGACCGTCAGGTGGTGCTCAGCTCAAATGCAAAACTTGCCCTGGATGTGCAGGTAGGCGATTCGGTAACCGTTCAGACACCGGCGGGAAGCGCAGATTTTGCCATAGCTGGTTTTGGCTCGGATGATAAGGAGTATTATGAAGGACAGACCTTCCTGGTTGCTGTTTACATGACTCAAAATGCTTTTACATCACTGATGAAGGAAAATACTGTTTCGGATTATAGCCCTGCCTGTTATGTACAGTTTGAAAGTGCGGCAAAAGCAGCCGATGCCATTGATGAAATTCAGACTCAGTATCATCTTCCGGAGGGAAGTGTTTGTGAAAATACAGCCATTATGGGGCTAGGCGGACATAGCAGAAGCGAATCCATACGGAATTTCTACGGGATAGCGGCTGTCGCGTTCGTTATGGTGCTGCTGGCGGGAGTACTGATGATTTCCGGCAGCATGAACAGCAACATTGCCCAGCGGACAAAATTTTTTGGCATGATGCGCTGCATCGGCGCGAGCCGGAAACAAGTTATCTTATTTGTGAGAATGGAGGCGCTCAACTGGTGCAAAAGTGCAATTCCGGTTGGTCTTGCCTTAGGAACGCTTATCACTTGGGGGATTTGTGCGCTGCTGCGCTGCGGAATCGGCGGTGAATTCGCGTCTACCCCGGTCTTTGCTTTCAGTCCGATCGGACTGGTCAGCGGCGCAGCCGTTGGTCTTGTGACAGTTTTGCTGGCAGCACAGGCGCCTGCAAAACGCGCGGCTAAGGTTCCTCCGATGTCGGCTGTCTCATGGGGCAGCGACGTAACCCCTGCCGTACGCCATAGGACAGGGGTAACCTGGGGAAGAGTCGAATGGATGCTGGGGATTCATCATGCAACATCCTCAAAGAAAAACTGGTTCCTGATGACAGCCAGTTTTTCTCTGAGCATTATCCTGTTTCTTTGTTTTTCTGTGGGACTTGATTTTGCCCGCGAATTGACTCCATCCCTGCGTTCCTGGCAGCCGGATATTACACTGAACGGGTACGCCAATTCTCTTTTGCTGGAGCCGGATCTGCTGAATGAGATTCAGAACATTCCGCATGTGGAGATGGCCTATGGCATCGCATATATTGAAAACGTACCGGCTGTATCCTCCAGAGAAGGGATTGACCATGTCAATCTCATGTCGTATACAGACAGTCTGCTGGACAGCGCGGCAGGCAGCGTTGCAGAAGGCGATCTGTCTTCCGTTTACGGAAATCAGGGGCAGGTTATGACAATAAGAAATAAAGATAACCCTCTGCAGGTGGGAGATACGGTTTGGGTTGACGGAAAAGAACTTACGGTTACATGCTCCGTTTCCGCTGGAGTGTTTCCAAGTGAATACAGCGTGATCTGTTCTCCTGAAATGTTTGAGTGTCTGACCGGGGAAAGAAATTACAGCCTGATCGGCATACAGCTGGATTCCGGCGCGACAGATGAGACGATTCGGCAAATCAATAATCTGGCCGGGAACGATATTATATTTGACGATCTGCGCCAGAGCAATCGGCAGGATGCATTGACCTATCTGGCAGCACAGCTTGTACTGTACAGTTTCCTGGCAATTATTGCGATGATCACTTTGTTCAATATGATGAACAGTATATCAATGAGTGTAACGGCGCGAATCAGGCAGTATGGCGCTATGCGCGCGGTAGGAATGGACAGCGGACAGCTTATGCGCATGATTACAGCGGAAGCGCTGACTTATGCCATTTCTGGCCTTGCGGCAGGCTGCGGAGCGGGACTGATTTTGAGCCGGTCCCTGCACCTTATGCTGCTTACGAAATATTTTGGCACGGCCTGGAGAGTCCCTGTGCCGCTGCTCTGTATCATAATTGCCTTTGATTTGGGGGCAGCCTTCCTGGCGGCCTTTGCACCGTCCAGACGGATACGCAGTATGGCGATTACAGATACCATCAATGAGCTGTAACAGTTCAAACACTAAGGAGATGAAAATAAAATGAAACCACATTAGCCTCTTCTTTTGTGATTTTGAATTACTATGAGACAGAGAGCAAATCTGTTGTTTTTCATACTTTAAGCTGTGAGTTAACAGTTGAACGAAAAGGCGGGTTCTATGAAATGAATTTTCCTACATATGAAACGTATGACACCGGATCAAAGTCTTTTGATGAAGCTGGATGGAAGAATACAAAACGCTACTGCTGCCGGAATAAATGCAGATTGTGTTTCCAGGAGCTTTTGCCCGAAATTATCTATTGCAGAAGACCCGGTATGCGGATCGGCCCATTGCCAGATTGCAGCCTACTGGTCTGATATTTTTGGAAAACGAACAATAAAAGCGTTTCAGGCATCAAAGAGAGGCGGCTGTTTACAGTGTGAATTATTAGATGACGGAAGAATTAATTTAAAACCTGCAAAACTGAATACCTGTCGTCACGGACGGCCAGAGAAAGCAGCAGATTTGAAAAATTTGCTGTTTTTTTCTTCCGGGCCGGGTGATTCATGCGATTCTCCGTGTATCCTGAGTTGAAAAAAAAACTTGTTGACAGAGAAACAAGTTTTTGATATATTTGTTTCTGTGGAAACGAGGAGGAAAAATGAAGGATAAATTATTAAATCTTTTTGCGGAATATCTTGAAAAACAAGATGCGCTCTCAAAACTTACAGACCATGAAAAACTGCACGAGTACGGCTATTCGGAAATACATGTCGTTGCCGCTATTGGAGACTTGCAGAATCCCAATGTAACATCAATAGCTAAGCATATGAAAATGACAAAAGGCGCCGTTAGTAAAATTATCAAACGGTTATTATCTGCGGATGTAATAAAATCATATCAGCATGAAGACAACAAACAGAAGATTTTTTATTCCCTTGCAGAAAAAGGGAGATTTTTATATGACGAACATAAAAAACGTCACGAACTTTGGCTGCAGAGAGACAGACGCTTTTTGGATAAGTATTCAGAAAAACAACTGGAACTTATACGAAAATTTATGGTGGACTTCAATTTATATTTACAAGAACAAATCGATGAAAAAGGAGGACAAAAAAATGCTGGTTGATATTACATTGAAGATTACCCCTAAAATGGCAACCGATGCACAAGGCAATGAAAAAAATCTTTAGTCGGGCATTTGGGAACCCATTTTGATGTTATGAATAAAGAATTTCCTTTGGATTATACGAAACGAAAAGGAATTGTGTTTGATGTTTCTTTTGCAGCGGACAGGGAAATAGGCTGCAACGATATAGACATGGGTAAAATCTGCGCGGATATGTTTGTCATTTTTCGCACAGGCTTTATAGATAAAGTTGGCTATGGAAACAAAATATATTTTACAGAACACCCGCAGTTATCGGACGAACTGATTGAACGATTGTTAGAGAAAAATGTAAGTATTATTGGTGTGGATTTTGCAGGAGTGCGGCGTGGAAAAGAACACACTGTGAAAGACCAGCATTGTGCCGATCATGGAACGTTTATTATTGAAAACCTTTGCAATTTACAAGAACTGCCGGTATCTGAGGAGTTCATGATATATACTTTTCCGATGAACTATGCGGAAATGACGGGGCTTCCCTGCAGAGTAGTGGCAGAATTGGAAAGCTGAATGGCTTCTGCCCCCATTCCGGAACTGATCGTTTCCGGGAAGAATTTTATACGAAATAGAGAGGACTTTAGGACATGATAAAAATACTTTTTGTATGCTTGGGCAACATCTGCCGTTCTCCAATGGCGGAATTTGTTTTTAAGGATATGGTTCGAAAGAGAGGACTGGAAGACCAGTTCTATATTGCTTCCGCGGCTACCAGCACAGAAGAAATCGGGAATCCGGTACATCCGGGAACCCGCAGAAAGCTGCGCGAGGCAGGAATTTCATGTGAGGGGAAATATGCGGTTCAAATGAAAAAGTCAGATTACGATAGGTACGACTACCTGATTGGAATGGACGAATGGAACAGAAGAAGCATAATGAGGATCATAAAGAAGGATCCTGAGAGCAAGGTGTTTCTTCTGCTGGATTTTGCAAAGTCGCCCCGGGACATTGCAGATCCGTGGTATACAGGAAACTTTGAAGTGACGTACGCAGACATTGTGGAAGGCTGCCAGGCTTTTCTGGATTACCTGAAAAGCAGGGAGAAAGTTGATTTCTGACAGAAACAGAAATTGAAACCGACAAGGTTTTCCGCATAGAAATTTTTACAGCATTGCAGAAAACCTTGTCTTGCCTTACGCAGCTGTTTGTTATGGGATAATTTGTCGATGAAAAATTCTTTACACATCTTTGCGTCCGGTTTATACTGAAATTACAGTAACTCATCAGGGAACAGGAGGTTCCCTTCTTTATTTACAGGATGCTGTCTAATCAGACAGGCGGATAACGGTACGATCCGATCCTGCTCTGAAAGGCGTTGTCTGTATCACATCTGGGCAGTTCGCCCGTATTTCACAGAAAAGTAAGGAGAATATATGGAGAAAATGTATGAAGAGTTCGTAGAACAGCTGCGCAGGGAGCTTCTTGATGCCACCGGATATGGAGAAGAGAGGATTTATTATAAGGAAAAAGAAGAATATCCCCGGACAGAAGATGACAGGCTGGTTCTGAAGCAGGCCGAGAGCAATGGGAAAGCGGAAATTTGCGCTTTGTATATCAGGGAACTGTATGAATCTTACAGGAACGGAAGAACGATGGAGGAAATTGTGGATGCGGTAATACAGCGCATAGAGAGAATTTCCCGGTCAGGAATTCTTCAGAAAGCAAAGGATATAGAAAATTATGATAAAATAAAAAGCGATCTTTTTATCAGACTGCTGAATAAGAAAATATATCTTTCCGAACTGGAAGATGTGATATACAGAGAAGTAGGAGATATCGCCATGGTTTTGTATGTCTGTATGGGTGAGGACGATGGATGCATGACCAGCATGAAAGTGAAGAAATATATGATGGAAGAGTGGAAAAGGAGCCCGGAGGAGGTTTTTGACAAAGCTTTGCTGAATACGTATTTCCTTTCGCCGCCAAGAATTTACTGCTGGGAAAAACTGATTTTTGATCCGTCTTATGGGGGAGATAATTTTATGAATTTAATGTCCCGTTATCCTGTGAGAACGGATACATTGGGAAACTGTCTGAGTACGACAAAAAGGACGAATGGAGCGGTGGCTGTTTTTCTTCCGGGCGTGGCGGGAAGAATAGCGGATTTAATGGATGACAGTTTTTATATTGTTTTTACCAGTATCCATGAGGCAATGATCCATAGTGTAAAAGGAACGGATCCGGAAATTCTCCGGCAGGTACTGAAGGAAACTGTTCAGGAAACAACGCCGCCGGAAGATTTTTTAACATTTTATATTTATATGTATGACAGGGCAACAGCTGAATTTTCGATGGTCTCCTGAGGAAATCCGGACTTTCCGTCTGACGGTATAACGGGGAGAGCCGCTTATGTGGGCAGATAACCGGAAACTGCATATAATACATAAAAAGACTCATCAGGAGGAATATCCAGTGGCGTACAAAATTATGCTTGATGCAGGACATGGGGGAAACAGAACGCGCAGATCAGGCAGGGAATATGGGACAAATATCCCTGCATATTTATCATCAGACGGATATAAGAAAGGGAGCAAAAGTAAATGAAAGAAAAAAAGCCGGCCTGTTACCATATAAAAAGAATATATCTGGAAGAGACTACTCTGGAAAAAATAATATTTCATATATTATATAGAAGCTTTCTGACGGAAAAGCAGAAAAATGAGTAAATATAGACGCCGGGACAGTCCGGAGTATTGTGCTGGTCTGTATATCAGACTGTCAAAAGAGGACGGCGATAAAGAAGAGAGCGACAGTGTAAGCAATCAAAAGAAGCTTTTGGAGGAATTCCTTGAGGGGAAGGCAGAAATCGGACTGAAAGATTTCTATATAGACGACGGATACACAGGGACAAATTTTGAAAGGCCGGGTTTTCGGCGAATGCTGAACGATATAATGGAGGGGAAAATCAATTGTGTCATTGTAAAGGACCTATCCAGGTTTGGAAGAGACTATATTGACACAGGGTTTTATCTGGAAAGATTTTTTCCTGAAAAAAATGTTCGTTTTATCTCTCTTATCGATGGGATTGACAGCGAAAAACAGTCCTATGATATGCTTCTCCCTATAAAAAATATTTTTAATGAACAATATGCAAGAGATATTTCAAGAAAAATATACGCAACAATTCTTGCGAAACAGAAGGCAGGAGACTTTGTCGGCGCTTTTGCATGCTATGGCTACAGAAAACATCCGAAAGAAAAGAACCGGCTTTCCATTGATGAAGAAGCGGCCGCTGTAGTCCGCAGGATTTTTACTTTGTTCGTTCAGGGGATTTCAAAGCGGCAGATTGCGGAACTGCTGAATCAGGAGGGAATTCCATGTCCGTCAGAATACAAAAGACTCTGTGGAGAAAACTATAGGAATGCCCATGGTGCGGAGAAAATGCGCTGGACCTATTCTACGGTTCATCAGATGCTGGGAAACGAAATATATACGGGCAATATGGTGCAGGGGAAAAAGCATCAGAAGATGCATGGCAGACAGCAGATGATGCCCCGAGACAAATGGATCCGGGCAAAAGGAACTCATGAACCGGTGATTGAACCGGAATTATGGGAAAAGTCACAGAGGCTGCTGCGCCAGAGGCGGAAGGAGGTCTGCCGGGTTTATGAGCAGCCGATCCTGTCAGGCCTGCTCAAATGCGGAGACTGCAAAAAAAATATGATTCTCAACCGCTGGAAGCGGGCGGACGGCAGCATGGCTGCTGTTTATTACTGCGGAACCTATAAACGCAGGGGAAAAACAGAGTGCACCCCGCATGCCTTGCCGGCGGAAGCCGCAGAGAACATGGTCAAAGATGATCTGAAGAAAATCCTTGACAGTGCCTGTCTTTACAAAAATGAAATAGAAAAAATGTTTGTGGAAAGACGTGAGACAGACCGAGCAGGGCGGGAAATTTTAAAAACAGAAAACAAGCTGATCCTCCTGAAAAAGCGCAGACAGTCTCTTTATGAAGACTATCAGGACGGCGTTCTGTCCCGGGACGAATTTATTTCTTACCGCAGTGACTATCTGAATAAAGAAAAAAGCTTGGTCGGATATCTTAAGTCATGCAGAGCAGAACAGCATTCTGAAGAAAAGAAACAAGGCATGGATATTCAGGAGATTCTTCGCAGCTTAAAAGGGGAAAATCCGGAAATAGCGGACAGGAATACGGTTCTGGAGATGATAGACAGGATAGAAGTATATGAAAGCGGGTATCTGGAGATCTATTACCGCTTTAAGGAAAATCCGGATATCTCTTTTGGCGGCAGGTATCTGGCAGAGCGGGAAAGCGGAAAACAATAACCAGTATTGACAAATAGGAAGGGGGGTGTTATTTTTTAAATAATTGGCGGAAAGGAGAAGACACTGTGGACAGGAAATATCGTCACAGCCTGATGCTCATCTGCATTTTGGCTGTGCTCTGTTTATTGGCAGCGGATCATACTGTTTTTTCCCAGGCAGATACCGGAATTACAGAAAACGAATTTTTTTTGCCTGTTTCTGAGGGGGAAGAGCAGGATGGAACGGCTCAATACTTAACAAACAGTGAGCCGATGTCCATCTTTTTGACATGGGCATTTACAGGACCGGTCAGACCATGCAAACGGTCAGGTTCTTTGTCTGTGCCTGGAGTTGCTGTGATTTCAGTTCTTGTGAGCAGGAGATATTTTCTTTACGTTCCCAAAGAGGAGCGTTTCTTTGCATGTTTTCAGCCTGCCATATTTCTTTGTGCCCGTTTTTTGCGGGAATTGCTTATTTTATTCAAAAAGGATGGAAAAAACGGAGAGCTTTTTCTTCATCTGGACATAATTTTATGAAGAAGGATAAAATAGCAAGGGTAATAAAATGAAAACAATAAATAAAATCATCAATGAAATCAAGAAACAGCCTCCTGGGCGTCTGATTACATCAGGATTTGCGATTGTCATTCTTCTTGGAGCACTGCTTCTTCTTCTGCCTGTTTCTGTAAAAGATGGAGCCGTGGTTAAGCCGATTGATGCATTATTTACTTCAACGAGCGCCGTATGTGTGACAGGACTGATAGCCATCGACACGGCAGACCATTTCACGCCCTTTGGACAGGGGGTGGTTGCCGCCCTGATTCAGATCGGCGGACTGGGAGTAACTTCTGTAGGTGTGGGATTTATGCTGGCTATCAGAAAAAGGGTCAGTCTGAAAACCAGAATGATGGTCAGTGAAGCGCTGAATATCAACAGCTACAGAGGAATGGTACGGCTTGTGAAAGCGGTGCTGCTGACAACGCTGTGTTTTGAGGGAGCAGGGGCTGTCCTGAGTTTCTTTGTGTTTGTACAGGACTATTCTCCCCTTCATGCGGCAGGCATCAGTATTTTCCACTCCATAGCGGCATTTAACAATTCCGGTTTTGATGTGCTGGGAGGACTGCGAAATCTGATCCCATACAGAGACAATGTTCTTTTGAACATGATCACCTGCGTGCTGATTATTTTTGGAGGTCTCGGATTTCTCGTAATCCGTGATATTATCAGTCACAGAAGCTTTAAGAAGCTGATGCTGCATTCCAAGATCGTTATTACTACCACGATTGTACTGCTGATTGCAGGTACTCTGCTGCTGAAAGCCACAGAGGACATCAGCTGGATGGGCGCATTTTTCCACAGTGTATCGGCTAGAACTGCGGGATTCTCCACATATCCTATCGGCGAGTTTACCAATGCGGGACTTTTTGTTCTGTGCGTGCTGATGTTTGTGGGGGCTTCGCCGGGCTCTACCGGAGGCGGTATTAAAACGACCACCTTCTTTGTACTGATACAGGAAGCACGGGCCATGTTCAATAAAAAACAGGTAGGAGCCTTCCACAGAGGAATTGCAAGAAGCACGGTTGCCAGTGCGTCTATTATTACGCTGATTTCCATGGCGGTGGTTTGCGTGGGCACATTTTTGCTCTGTGTTCTGGATCCGCAGTTTACCTTTATTCAGGTGTTGTTTGAAGTGGTTTCCGCTTTCGGTACAGTTGGATTGTCTACTGGAATCACGCCTACATTAAGTGTGGCGAGTAAACTTGTGATTATATTAATCATGTTTATCGGAAGACTTGGGGCGGTAACGCTTCTGTCCATGTGGATTGATCATCCGGAGCCGCGTGCCCATTATACAGAGGAAACGGTTTCTATCGGATAAGGCATGATGATGTCAGTTGTTATGAAACGCATTTTTAAAGGATGCGAAAAGTTTTATTGCAGAAAGGATATATGTGCAGGTCACATAAAGGTAAAAAAAGATGAAAAACAGCAATGAGGCAGCTTCTTTTGGAGTTATCGGTCTTGGACGTTTTGGAACGGCTCTTGCCATTTCTTTGGCAGAGGCGGGAAAAGAGGTAATTGTCGTTGACCGCAGTGAGAGTAAGGTAAAAGAAGTACGTCAATATACAGAATATGCTTTCGTGTCAGATGACCTTGATATGGAAACACTCAGAGAAATAGGCATTCAGAACTGTGATGTTGTTATTGTGTGCATCGGGGAAAAGATAGATATCTCTATTCTGACAACAATGCGCGTGGTAGAGCTGGGAGTGCCGAAGGTAATTGCCAAGGCCATCAGTTTTGAGCAGGGCGCAGTGCTGAAGAAAATAGGAGCGGAGGTCGTTTATCCGGAGAGAGATATGGCTCTGCGCCTGGGAAAACGCCTGGTCTCCAGAAACTTCCTCGATTATGTATCTCTTGACAACAGTGTGGAAATCCGGCAGATTCGTGTTTCCGATAAGATTAAAGGGTACAGTATTGAGGAGCTGGGAATCCGTCCGAAGTATAATCTGAACATTATCGCTATTGAGAGCGGCAAAAACACTAATATCGAGGTTCTGCCCGGCTATCGTCTGCAGGCTGATGATATTATGGTGGTTATTGGAAAAGTAAGCAATATTGACCGTTTTGAGGAATCACTATAAAAAATATAAAAACACGGGGAGATAAATTTAATGGATATATCATTTTCATATTTTTGGCAGCAGATGACCTCTAATCCCGCACTTTGCATTACTACATTACTCACCCTGGGAGTTATTTTTGTGAACGGATGGACAGACGCGCCCAATGCTATCGCTACCTGCGTGACGACAAGATGTCTGCCGGTGCGCAAGGCAATCTGGATGAGCGCAGCTTTCAATTTCCTTGGCGTGTTCGTGATGACAAAGATCAACAGCGCCGTGGCTTCCACAATAAGCAACATGGTTGACTTCGGAAACAGCACAAATGAAGCTATGATTGCCCTCTGCGCGGCTCTTTTTTCCATTGTAGTCTACAGTGTGGCGGCTTCTGTTTTCGGTATCCCCACCAGTGAAAGCCACAGTCTGATTGCGGGGCTTACAGGAGCGGCGATTGCGATTCAGGGAGGAATCGGCGGCGTTAATGCGGCGGAATGGGTAAAAGTCCTTTATGGTCTGGTACTCAGCCTTGCCCTCGGCTTTGCCAGCGGCTGGGTAATCTGCAAACTGATTACTATCTTTTGCCAGAGTATGGACCGCCGGAAAACAAACAGCTTTTTCAGCGTGGCACAGATTGCCGGAGCTGCAGCGATGAGCTTTATGCACGGCGCTCAGGACGGCCAGAAGTTTATCGGTGTGTTATTTTTGGGAATTGCGTTCTCCAATGGTCAGAATGAAGTTTCCGGAATGCAGATTCCTGTATGGCTGATGCTGCTCTGCAGTGTCGTTATGGCTGTGGGTACCAGCGTCGGCGGAGAGAAGATTATCAAATCTGTTGGCATGGATATGGTAAAACTGGAAAAATACCAGGGCTTTGCGGCGGACCTGGCGGGAGCGTTCTGTCTGCTGTTTTCCAGCGTATTTGGAATCCCGGTATCTACAACGCATACAAAGACAAGCTCTATTATGGGTGTGGGAGCTGTCAGACGTTTATCAGCAATCAATTTTTCGGTAGTAAAGGACATGATGCTTACCTGGATTTTTACATTCCCGGGATGCGGTCTGATAAGTTTTGTAATGGCCAAAATATTTATGTATATCTTTTAAATTTACGGAGGATTAATTATGTCAAAGAAACAGGATATGTTTTATTTTGAGAAATTTATTGAAAGTGCAGAAGCATCCTGTGAGGCAGCCCAGCTGCTGAAAAAGGTTCTGGAAAATTATAACGCCGGAGAGATTCATAAAAGCCTGGATGAGATCCATGAGATTGAGCATAGAGCCGATGACAAAAGACATCAGGTGATGGATAATCTCGCAAGAGCGTTTATCGTGCCCATTGAGAGAGAGGACATTGCGTCTCTGGGCGATAATATTGATGAGGTGACCGATAAGCTGGAAGATGTCCTGATCCGTGTTTATATCAATAATGTGGAAGAGATCCGCAGGGATGCCATTGATCTGATGGATGTGGTTTCGCAGTGCTGCGAGGAGATGAAAGAGATGATGAAGGATTTTTCAGACTTCCGCCGTTCGAAAACACTGAAACAGAGAATTATCCGTATTAATGAACTGGAGGAAAAGGCGGATCAGCTTTTTGTAAGCGGTATGAGAGAACTGCATGTAACGGAAAAGGACGCGATCAAGATTATTGCCTGGAGAGAGATCTACAGCTATATGGAAAAATGTGCGGATGCCTGCGAGCATGTGGCTGATACCGTCCAGAATGTTGTGATGAAAAATTCATAAAAACTCTGGGGAAAGACAGAGAGGAAAGTGAGGAAGCAGTTTGCGGAATTTTTCCGCAAACTGCTTCCTTCACATGGGGGAACTGATCCGGGAGCAGTTTATCAGGGCAGACAGGAAAAGGACGACAATCTGCAGCTTGCTCTGGATGTCGGGAGAATTCTGGAGGAGAACGGAATTGACGTGGCCTATACAAGAACTACGGACGTGTACCAGACCCCGTTTGAAAAGGCGAAGCTGGCAAATGAGTCGGGCGCTGACTATTTTATTTCCTTTCACCGGAATTCCAGTCCTACGGATAATCAGTATGAAGGTGTTGAGGTTCTGGTGTATGACAAAAACGGAACGAAATACGATATGGCACAGAATATAGTGGGAGCGCTGGGCGAATTGGGATTCCGGGAAATCGGAGTGAAGGAACGGCCGGGCCTTGTAGTACTTCGAAGAACAAAAATGCCGGCTTTGCTGGTTGAGACAGGTTTTATAAATACAGACCGGGATAATCAGCTTTATGACGACAACAGGGAAGAAATCCCCCAGGCCATAGCCAACGCCATCCTGGGTACTTTGATGGAGGAAACCATTGAGGCGCCTCTGTATTATCGCGTACAGACAGGATCCTTCCGAAATCGTGAGAATGCAGACCGTATGCTGTATCAGCTGATGGATCAGGGATATCCTTCTTTTCTGATTCATGAAAACGGTCTTTACAAAGTACAGACAGGCGCGTTTCAGCAGCTTGGAAACGCCATTAATATGGAGCAGAGACTTCGCGACGCGGGGTATAGTACAGTAATAGTGACAAAATAAAATTTGATGAAGAGACAGCGGAACAAAATGCTGTCCCGAGAGGAAGAGGGAGAAGGATGTACCAGAAGTTTTTGAAGGAAACAGAAGAATTTATTTTTGTGGAAGATAAGCCGGAAAAAGCGGATATTATCTTTGTTCCTGGAAACGGATATCCGCAGATGGCGGAGAAGGCGGCAGATCTATACAGAGAGGGATATGCTCCATATATCCTTCCCAGCGGGAGATACAGCATAACAACAGGCGCTTTTTCCGGAGTTTTGTCAAAACAGGAGAAATATTCCGGCCGTTATAATACAGAATGGGAGTTCCTCCGGGAAGTTCTTTTAAAAAACGGTGTTGCTCCTGAAGCTGTTCTGAGAGAGGACCATGCGACCTACACCTATGAAAATGCTCTTTTTTCGAAAAAGGTGACGGATGAGGCGGGAATTTCTGTGAAAAAGGCTATTTTATGCTGCAAATCTTATCATTCCAGGCGCGTTCTGATGTACTATCAGTATGTTTATCCTGAAACGGAGTTTCTGGTATGCCCGTCTTTTCCGGATGGAATCAGCAGGGATAACTGGAACCGTTCAGAGCAGGGCGTGGAAGCGGTCACAGGAGAGTTGACCAGAATTATCAGACAGTTTTCTTTGATGATGAAATGACGAAACACAAAACCGGCCCGGGGCCGGTTTTTGTTGTCTCTGAAAAGAGAATGCAGAAGGAGTTTTTTCGGAGAAATTCGTTTTAGAAAAAATACAATTTGGGGGTGTCGAAAAAAACAGAACTGTGTTATAATACCTGTGTCGTAAAATAAAATAAATTATTACGAAAAAATTACGAAATAGTAAAAACCTGATGAAGAGAAAAGAGAACGCAAATTCGAAAAACATGTTGCAGATAGTTTTCTTTTGGGAAAAACAGAATTTTGTATTACAGAAATAATCAGGTTTTTTGATATAATTTAAATGGAACTTACTTTGTTTGGCAAAAGTAAGGATAAAAAGAGTGCTTTTATACAATAAATGACAGATTATTAGTTGGTGTGAAAATAAACAGAGGTGTAAATATGATGAAAAAAAGAAATAGAGGAATGAGAAATGTACAATTTTTGGCAGCAGCGGCGTTGACAGCAGCGTTAATGGCGGGTCAGATACAGCCGATGCCGGTACATGGAAGCAGTGAGCAGATTCAGGTCAGCAGTTTGATTCCGGACAATGTGACGATTGATCAGCCGGTTCCTCTTTCTGAAATATCCCTTCCGGGCAGTGATTACGGTACGCTGTCATGGGTGGACAGTTCCAGTATTCCGTCAGAGCGAGTACAGTCTTACGATGTGGTGTTTCGCCCGTATAACTCTTCGGATTTAGCCAGAATTTCCGGTTGGGACGGTGTTTCTGATGCTATTTACAGCAGTGTGACAGTGGTAGTCAGCAATCCGGACAGCAGCGGGGAAAGTGAAGACTGGACAGAAGACTCTGAGGACAGTTATACAGAGGAAGGATACCAGGACGAGACGGAATATACGGATGATTCTTATGATGAATCGCAGGCAGGCGGGGAAGAGCAGTATGAAGAGAGTCAGGGTTCCCCGGAAAGTGAGGGAGAAGAAGCCGGCAGTGATGGAGAGACAGAAGTTTCTGTAACGCCGGAGCCGGAGGAAACACCTGAAATTACAGAGGAACCGGAAGTAAATGTGACTCCGGAAGCGACGCCGACGCCTGAGATTACAGAGAAACCGGAAGTTTCCGCAACGCCGGAGCCGGAAGAAACGCCTGCAGAGCCGGAGAAACCGGAAGAAGGAGAAGATACGCCTGAGATTACAGAAACTCCTGAAAAAACACCAACACCTGAAATTACAGAGAAACCGGAAGCAAGTGTGACTCCGGAAGCAACGCCGACACCTGAGATTACAGAAAAACCGGACAGCGAAGAAGACAAAGATCCGGAACCAACGCCGACTCCCGAAATTACCGAAGCGCCGGAAGTCAGCGTAACTCCGGAACCCACCGGCGCCGGGGAAAAGGATGAGAATATATTCGACAGGGATGAGGACAGTGAAAAAGATAACCGTCCCGATGAATTTGAAGATGATCTGACAGATGAGGAGAAGGAGGCGGCTGCTGAAGCAAATCACAGCTGCAACGGAATTTCCGTATCTGGAATCAACCTCCCCTGGTATGTGCAGTTCCGGGCTTCCAGCGGAGACAATTATGAATTTACCAATGAAACAGAAGCGAATATTTTCAAATCTTATGAATTCGAACTCTGGGATCTGAAGAACAATACGGAGTACCAGGTTCCTGACGGAGAATATATCAGTGTGACAGTTCCGGTTAAAGCTGGCTATGAATATACAATCGAGCATCTGCTGGATAACGGGGCAATGGAGACGATTGTTCCAAGCGTTGACGGAAGCACAATGGTCTTCAGTACACATTCCTTCAGCCCCTTTGGAATCGCAGGAAGCAAGCCGCTGGTAGGAGAGGAAATTGCTACAGATGGCTATGAAGATTCGTCTGCGGCCCAGGCGACAACGACGCCAGCTGCCGGTTCTTCTTCCGCAGAGGAGAGCGGAAGCGGAGTCACTTCCACACCTGCGGCATCGGACACAACAACGGATACGGGCAGCCAGAGCAGCGCCGGGCAGACGCAGTCCAGCCAAAATGACGAGGAATCAAATGAGGACAGCAGTGATTCTTCAGAAGCGGTAAATACCGGTGACAGCACGCCGATCGTACCTTTTGTGATTCTGGCAGTTGCGGCGGTAGTCATAATCGGAGTGATTGTATATCTGAGAAAGAGAAAATGATCCTGAAGAAGGAATACGAAAAAAGGCTCTCCCATATATTTGGAGTGGGAGGGCTTTTTTGTATGAAAATAAAGACAGTGTTAAAATCCTTACTTTTGGCCTATGCGCTTACGGGTGCGTTTCTGCTCCTGCTTGCGCTCCTTGTTTTCCAGCTGGATCTTGGAACCGCTCCTGTTGCAGCAGGAATTGTCGCCGTATATGTGATTTCCTGTCTGGCAGGCGGGTATATGGCCGGAAAAATAATGCGGAAAGAGAAATATTTTTGGGGAATTCTGGTAGGACTGTCCTATTTTCTGCTTCTTGCAGCAGTGTCTTTTCTGGTTCAGGGACGGTGGGATATGTCTCTGCAGCATGCGTTCACAACTTTCTGCATGTGCCTGGGAGGAGGCGCCCTTGGAGGCATGCTGGCATGACAGGACGGAATCAGCCGGGAAGGAAAAAAAGACTTTTATTTAACGCGGATTTATGCTATACTATCCCAAGACCATTTATACATAAGGAGGAGATACAATGGAACATATTAAAACCTTAAATACAAAAAATTTACAGAACACTGTAAAAAAAGGCGGATGCGGCGAGTGCCAGACCTCCTGTCAGTCAGCATGTAAAACTTCCTGCACAGTGGGAAATCAGAGCTGCGAACATAAATAAGGCAGGACATCAAAAAACAAAACAGTAAAGCAGCGGGGTAAAATCCGCTGCTTATTCTTATGCTGTCATGTTGGCTGCGGACATCCACGAAGGATTTTCCGAAGCCGCAGGCATAAGAATAAGGGAAAACTCACAGGAAAGGATTTCAACGACATGAGTCTGATACACAGATACCAGAGCAACGGATACAATATTGTTCTGGATATAAACAGCGGGTGTATTCATCTGGTAGACCTCGTAACTTATGAGGCCCTTCCCTACATCGAAGAGGGATTGTCTCCGGAGGAGATTACGGAGAAGCTTCGGGACCGGTTCGAAGAAGCGGATATCAGAACTTCTGTTTCTGAGTGTGAAAAGCTCAGAGAGGAGGGCATGCTGTTTACCAGAGACATTTACGAAAGTGCAATTGATGAATTTACAAAAAAACGGCAGCCTGTGGTAAAGGCCCTCTGCCTTCATATTGCCCATGACTGCAATCTCGCCTGCAGATACTGCTTCGCGGAAGAAGGAGAATACCATGGAAGAAGAGCGCTGATGTCTTTCGAAGTGGGGAAAAAAGCTCTGGACTTTTTGATCGCGAACTCGGGATCCAGAAGAAACCTGGAGGTGGATTTCTTTGGCGGGGAACCTCTTATGAACTGGGAGGTTGTGAAGCAGCTTGTCCAGTACGGACGCCGGCAGGAAAAGATTCATAATAAAAATTTCCGCTTCACTCTTACCACCAACGGCGTTCTTCTCAACGAGGAAGTGATGGAATTCTGCAATCGGGAAATGGCAAATGTGGTTCTCAGTGTGGACGGACGAAAAGAGGTTCATGACTATATGCGCCCCTTCCGTAAAGGAGCCGGCAGTTATGATCTGATTATGCCGAAATTCCTGAAGTTTGCAGAATCCAGAAACCAGGACAAGTACTATGTGAGAGGAACTTTCACCCATCACAACCTGGATTTTTCAAAGGACGTTCTCCATCTTGCGGACCTGGGCTTCAAACAGATTTCCGTGGAGCCTGTAGTGGCGCCGGAGGATGAAGAATACGCCATCCGCAGAGAAGACATTCCGCAAATTCTGGAAGAGTATGATAATCTTGCAAAAGAGATGATAGCTAGGGAAAAAGAGGGAAGAGGCTTTAACTTTTTCCACTTTATGATTGATCTGACCGGAGGGCCCTGCGTCTATAAAAGACTGTCCGGCTGCGGATCAGGGACAGAATATCTGGCAGTGACCCCCTGGGGCGACTTTTATCCCTGCCATCAGTTTGTGGGAGAAGAAGAATTTTTAATGGGAAATGTGGATGAGGGAATCACGCATCCGGAAATCAGTGAGAAATTTAAAGACTGCAATGTTTATACAAAGAAAGACTGTAAAGACTGCTTTGCGAGGTTTTACTGCAGCGGAGGCTGCGCTGCCAATGCTTATCACTTCCAGAAGGATATCAAAGGCAGCTATGAGATAGGCTGTGAACTCCAGCGTAAGCGCGTGGAATGCGCAATTATGATAAAGGCAGCCCTGGCAGAATAAAAAGGTAAGAAGGGAAAGATCATGAAAAAAAACAGAGCAATTGCAGTGCTGGTGCTGACCGTGATTATTACGGCATTTCTGTGTTACACTGCCGGAATCGGTCTTGGGCCTACAGGAACCGGATCTGCCAAGAATATTAAAACAGGTCTTGATCTGGCAGGCGGCGTCAGCATAACTTATCAGGCAAAGGAAAAAAATCCGGACAGCGAGGACATGTCTGACACGGTTTATAAGATGCAGAAACGTGTGGAACAGTACAGTACAGAAGCTCAGGCTTATCAGGAGGGCAGCAACCGGATAACGGTGGAAATTCCGGGAGTTACAGATGCCGATGAGATTCTGAACGATCTGGGAAAACCGGGCTCCCTGTGCTTTATCGAACAGACAGACGCGGATGGAAATGAGAACTTCAGCTACGATGGAAGCAGTTATGTGCTTTCCAGAAGCCTGGACGAGATCAGAGAATCCGGCTCCGTGGTGCTTGAAGGCAATGATGTCGCGGACGCGGAAGGCGGAGCATACCAGGAACAGAACAGCAGTACGAGAGAGTATGCGGTTAATCTGACGCTGACTGACGAAGGCAGTGAAAAGTTTGCAGAAGCCACAGAAAATAATGTCGGCAGCCAGATCGCGATTGTATATGATGACGAGATTCTCAGCGCGCCTACTGTGCAGGAGGCGATTACCGGCGGCCAGGCTCAGATTAATGGCATGGCGGATGTGGAAGAAGCGCAGAATCTTGCGTCCTATATCCGGATCGGATCTCTTAGCCTGGAACTGGAGGAACTCCGTTCAAGCGTGGTTGCGGCCCAGCTGGGAGAGGAGGCGATTACCACCAGCGTCATTGCCGGCGGAATCGGCCTTGCCCTTGTCATACTGCTGATGATTATCGTATACCGTGTTCCGGGCGTGGTTTCCGGTCTGGCACTGATTCTTTACACCGCGATTGTACTGATTACGATTAATGCCTTTGATATTACTTTGACACTTCCTGGAATTGCCGGCATTATACTTGGCATCGGTATGGCGGTGGATGCGAATGTAATTATTTATGCGCGTATCAAAGAGGAGATCGCGGCGGGAGCATCTGTAAAGGGCGCGATCAAGGGCGGATTTTCCAAAGCGTTTTCTGCTATTTTTGACGGAAACATTACTACGCTGATTGCGGCCTTTGTGCTGATGTGGCTGGGCTCAGGAACTGTCAAAGGCTTTGCCTATACGCTTGCGCTGGGCATCGTGGTATCCATGTTCACCGCACTTGTGGTCTCTCGTCTGGTAGTCAATGCTCTGTATGCAGTAGGCGTCCGGGATGAAAAATACTATGGGAGAGCAAAAGAACGGAAGGCTGTTAACTTTACAGGGAAAAGGAAGATATTTTTCCTGATTTCCATTCTCCTGATACTGTCCGGACCGGCGGCAATGACCGTCCACAATTTTACAGATGGAAGCGTGCTGAATTACAGTCTGGAATTTTCCGGCGGCACTGCAACAACGGTTACTTTCAACGAAGATATGGACATCAGGCAGATTGATTCAGAGGTGACTCCTGTCGTAGAAGAAGTGACCGGCGACAAGAACGTGCAGCCTACAAAGGTTGTAGGAACCAATCAGGTGGTGATCAAAACCCGGGCTCTTTCCCAGGATGAGCGTGAAGCCCTGAATCAGGCTATGGTGGAAAATTTTGATGTGGATGAAAGCCTGATATCCACAGAGAGCATTTCCTCTACGGTAAGTTCCGAGATGAGAAGAGATGCGGTAGTGGCAGTGCTTGTGGCGACGGTATGCATGCTGATTTACATCTGGTTCCGTTTTAAAGACATCCGCTTTGCAAGCAGCGCCGTACTGGCTCTGGTGCATGATGTGCTGGTCGTTTTTGCTTTTTATGCAATATCCAGAACAGCGGTGGGAAATACTTTTATCGCGGTTATGCTGACGATTGTAGGTTATTCCATTAATGCAACCATCGTAATTTTTGACCGAATCCGTGAACATCTCCGGGAGGAGAAAAGAACAGAGAATCTGGAAGAAATTGTCAATGCAAGTATTACACAGACGCTGACCAGGAGTATTTATACTTCTCTGACAACCTTTATTATGGTGGCGGTTCTTTATATTATGGGGGTTTCTTCTATCCGCGAGTTTGCCGCTCCTCTGATGGTAGGAATTGTGTGCGGGGCATATTCCTCCGTATGTATTACCGGTCCCCTGTGGCTTGTGATGAAACGCCATTTTAGAAAAGCCGGGGTTCAGATTTCCGCAGCGGACGGAAATTCTGCGTCTGTGGAAATGAAAACTGGAAGAAAAGAGAAAGCAGCAGACGAAAAACAGGCGGAAACAAGAAATAAAAACGGAAAAAAACAGCCGAAAAAGAAAAACAGAAAAAGAGTGGCGGAGCGTCTGGCTGCGCAGGAGACGGCGGAAAAAGCCGCTTCCCAGAAAGATAAATCAGAGTAGCATCAGACGGAAAACAACGGTATCCCGGGGCAGAACTGCCCCGGGATGCATTTTATCTCACAGGAAAACACGTGTGTCTGAATAAAAACAGAAAAATTCTGCAGGGAATCATGCGCGTTTTCCTGTGAAATAAAAATAAGAAAAACAGGAGTTAAAAATGGAAAAATGGGTAGTTGCAGCGAAAAGAGCTGATTTTCAGAAGATCAGCCGGGAATTTGGAATTGACCCGGTAACCGCGAGGCTGATCAGGAACAGGGATGTTGTGGGCGAGGAGAATATCCGCGCATATTTGTATGGAACTTTGGAAGAGCTCCCCTCTCCCTGGCTGCTGAAGGATATGGAAAAGGCTGTGGAAATACTTTCAGAGAAGATTTCGTCCCGTGCGAAAATCCGTATTATCGGAGACTATGACATTGACGGCGTGAGTTCCACCTACATCCTTCTGAGAGGACTGAAACGGCTGGGCGCAAAGGCTGACACTTATATTCCGGACCGCATCAAGGATGGGTACGGGATGCACCGGCAGCTGATTGAACAGGCGGCGGAAGATCAGGTAGATACAATTGTAACCTGCGATAATGGGATTGCCGCTTCAGAAGAAATCGCCCAGGCAAAGAAACTGGGAATGACTGTGATTGTGACGGATCACCATGAGATTCCCTATATAGATACAGTGGAAGGCAGAAAATGGATCCTTCCCCCTGCAGATGCGGTTATCAATCCCAAGCAGGCGTCCTGCAGGTATCCAAATAAGAATCTGTGCGGGGCTGCGGTTGCCTGGAAACTGATATGGGCTCTTTATGAAAAGCATCAGATTCCGAAGGAAGAGATTCTGGAGTTCTCAGAAGTAGCGGCGTTTGCAACGGTGGGAGATGTGATGGATCTGCAGGGCGAGAACAGAATTATTGTAAAAGAAGGACTCAAGAGACTGCCGAACACAAGAAATTTCGGACTCCGTGCTCTCATTTCCGCAAATGGCCTGGAGGGAGGGAAAATTACAGCCTATCATGTAGGTTTTGTTCTTGGCCCCTGTATCAATGCCAGCGGCCGGCTGGACACAGCTTCCCGGTCCCTGAAGCTTTTATGCGATGAAGATATGGACAGTGCGGCAAAGGACGCAGGAGATCTTCTGGCGCTGAATCAGAGCAGGAAAGCAATGACAGAAAAGGGAAGAGAGGAGGCTGTACGCGTCATTGAGGAGACGGGCCTGAAGAAAGACCGTGTCCTGGTGGTGTATCTTCCTGACTGTCATGAAAGCCTTGCGGGAATCATAGCCGGAAGAATCCGGGAAAAATACTATAAGCCTGTCTTTGTACTTACAAAAGGGGAAAAAGGAGTGAAGGGAAGCGGACGGTCAATTGAAACCTATTCTATGTATGATGAACTGGTAAAATGCAGAGAGTTTCTGGAACAGTTCGGCGGTCATCCAATGGCTGCAGGTCTTTCTTTAAAAGAGGAAAATGTAGAACCTTTCCGAAAAAGAATCAATGACTGCTGTACGCTGACAGAGGAGGAGCTGACACCTAAAGTCCTAATTGACGTACCTATGCCCATATCTTATTTAACCAGAAAACTTACGGAGGAGCTGTCGGTGCTGGAGCCTTTCGGGAAGGGAAATACCAAGCCGCTTTTTGCGCAGAAAGGACTGCGTGTTTTAGATTTGAGAATTTTGGGCAAGAATCAGAATGTGGCGAAAATGAAACTGCTGGATCCCCAGGGCTGCTCTGTGGATGCGGTTTATTTTGGACAGGCGGAAGAATTCGCCGGCTATGTGAAATCCCGCGGACAGATTTCCGTAACATATTATCCTGAGATAAATACATATCAGGGAAGAGAAAATCTTCAGATTGTAATCCGGAATTACTGCTGAGCACTGAGAAATGGCGATTTTTGCCGAGTCATGTCGGGTTTTTCATTGATTCCCCTGAAAAAAAGTGATATACTTATCTGGATTTATATTGATTATTCATGAATAACTGTTCCGTGTCCTGTGTACAGGCGCAGAACAGTTATGATTTTCATTTCGAAAAACGGAGGTACGGAAGTATGAAGAAAATCGAAGAATATGTGAGAAGCATCCCGGATTTTCCGGAACCGGGAGTTATTTTCCGGGACGTAACCAGCATTCTGCAGGATGCGGACGGATTAAAGCTTGCAATTGATTCCATGCAGGAATTTCTGAGAGATGTAGACGTGGACGTGATTGTAGGAACAGAGTCAAGAGGATTCATGTTCGGAGTGCCGATTGCCTACAATCTCCACAAGGCTTTCGTACCGGTGAGAAAAAAAGGAAAGCTGCCCTGCGCTACAATTTCCCAGAGTTATGATCTGGAGTACGGAAGCGCGGAAATCGAGATTCATAAGGACGCTATTAAGCCGGGCCAGAAGGTGGCGATTATCGACGACCTGATCGCAACCGGCGGCACTGTGGAAGCTGCTGCAAAATTAGTGGAGCAGCTGGGAGGCCAGGTTGTAAAAATTGTATTCCTTATGGAACTGGCAGGACTTAAGGGAAGAGAAAGGCTGAAAGGATACAGTGTAGACTCTGTAATCCGCTATGAAGGAAAGTAACCACGAAAAGACGATATCAGACAGGTGGGAGATAATGGCAGAGACAAGGGAAAATATACAGGTTGAAAACAGCTCCGGACAGTTGGAACAGGAAAAACTGGAATCTGTCAAAAAGGCAGATGCAGCTGTAAAATCCATGAGCGATTTTACCAGTCCGGAAGATTTGTATCAGGAATTGATCTCCAGTGTGAGAAAGTATCATCCCTCCACGGATATTTCCATGATACAGAAAGCCTATGAGGTGGCAAAAGAGGCGCACAAAGACCAGAAACGGAAATCAGGGGAACCGTATATTATTCATCCGCTGTGTGTCGCAATTATTTTAGCGGATCTGGAGCTGGACAAAGAAACGATTGTGGCCGGTCTTCTCCACGATGCGGTGGAGGATACCTGGATGACAGATGAAGAGGTGGAAAAAGAATTCGGTTCAGAAGTAGCCCTTTTGGTGGACGGCGTGACAAAACTGGGTCAGCTGAACTATTCCAAAGATAAAGTAGAGCTTCAGGCAGAAAATCTTCGCAAGATGTTTCTTGCCATGGCAAAGGATATCCGGGTAATTCTGATCAAACTGGCAGACCGCCTCCATAACATGCGTACCCTGCAGTATATGAAGCCGGAAAAGCAGCAGGAGAAGGCAAGGGAGACCATGGACATTTATGCCCCCATTGCCATGCGCCTTGGTATTTCCAAGATTAAAGTGGAACTGGATGATCTTTCTTTGAAATATTTGAAGCCGGATGTGTATTATGACCTGGTGGATAAAGTATCTCTCAGAAAAAGTGAGCGGCAGGAATTTGTGAACAGCATCGTGAAACAGGTGAAACAGCATATGGACGATGCCGGGATCAAAGCTCAGGTGGCCGGCAGAATCAAGCACTTTTTCAGTATTTATAAAAAGATGGTCAACCAGGATAAAACCATTGATCAGATTTATGATCTTTTTGCGGTCCGGATTCTGGTGGACACTGTAAAAGACTGCTATGCGGCTCTGGGCGTAATTCATGAGATGTACAAGCCGATTCCGGGAAGATTTAAGGATTACATCGCAATGCCGAAGCCGAACATGTATCAGTCTCTTCATACGACTCTGATCGGGCCGAACGGGCAGCCTTTTGAGATTCAGATCCGAACCTTTGAGATGCACAAAACCGCGGAATACGGAATCGCAGCTC
>DWYN01000084.1 GCA_019118645.1 Candidatus Blautia excrementipullorum
CTCAGCGGCGGCTGCGACATGTTCAATCTGCGGGCGGCTTCATTAATGCTTCCCGTGGCCGCAATCTCCCGAAAATACTCCAATTGTCTGATTTCCATTTTATCTGACATCCTTTGCCCGGCTGATATACAAATTTTATATTATTCTGCATCAAAAACAATATTATACATATCATATTGTACAGGAATATAATAGAAAATGTCAATTCATAAGATATAGAGAAACGGAGGGAAAGAGATTATGCGTACTCTCGCGCCTTTTCTGAGAAATTACAAAAAAGAGAGCATTCTGGCGCCTTTCTTCAAGTTCCTGGAAGTTGTATTTGATCTTCTGGTTCCCATTGTCATCGCCAGAATTATCGATGTGGGCATCGCCCGAGATGACCGCGGCTTTATTCTTCAGAATTTCTTTATTCTGATACTGATGGCGGCCGCTGGCCTGACTGTAAGTATTACAGCGCAGTATTTTGCCGCCAAAGCCAGCGTGGGATTCTCCACAGAGCTGAGACAGGCCGTATACGATCATATTCAGGGGCTGTCCTATTCCGAGATCGATACCCTCGGCACAGACACTCTGATCACCCGTCTTACGGACGATATCAATCAGGTACAGAACGGACTGAATATGGGTCTGCGTCTTCTGCTCCGAAGCCCGTTTATCGTTATCGGATCCATGGTCATGGCGTTTACCATTAATGTGCGCTGTGCGCTGATCTTTGCGGGAGCCATTCCTGTTCTTTTTCTTGTTGTTTTTGTAATCATGTATCTCAGCATCCCTCTTTTCCGAAAAGTGCAGGGTAAGTTAGATGACGTAACTGGATTAACCAGAGAAAATCTTACCGGAGTCCGCGTCATCCGGGCTTTCTGCCGGGAAGAGGAATCTGTAAGGGAATTCGATGAGAGCAACCGGGAACTGACAAAACTGAATGAGCTTGTCGGAAAGCTTTCCGCGCTTCTGAACCCTGTCACCTATGTGCTGATCAACATTGCCACAGTGATTCTGATCCACAGCGCAGGAATTCAGGTGAGTCTTGGAAATATGCAGCAGGGTGAAGTAGTCGCTCTCTATAATTACATGGCTCAGATGATCGTTGAGCTTATCAAGCTTGCTTCTCTGATCATTACCCTGAATAAAGCGGCAGCCTGTGCCGGCCGTGTAGCCGGAATCCTTCATGTGAATTCCAGCATGGACTATCCTTCCCGGACTTCAGAAACAGTTTCCGGAAATTCTGCCGTTGAGTTTCAGGATGTAAGCTTTTCCTATCCGGGAACAGGAGCTCCCAGTCTGAGCGGCATCAGTTTTTCTGTGAAAAAAGGCCAGACTGTCGGAATCATAGGAGGAACCGGAAGCGGAAAGACCACCCTGGTCAGCCTGCTTGCCAGATTCTACGACGCCACCTCCGGCAGAGTCCTGCTGGACGGGGTAAATGTATCCGATTATTCCCAAAAAGATCTTCGGTCCCGGATCGGAGTAGTTCCCCAGAAAGCTGCCCTTTTCAAAGGCACTATCCGCGATAACATGAAATGGGGCCGTGAGGAAGCCACCGACGAGGAAATCTGGGACGCTCTCTCCACTGCCCAGGCCCGTGAAATCGTAGAAGGAAAACCGGGCAGACTTGATTTTGCTCTGGAGCAGAACGGAAAGAATCTTTCCGGGGGACAGAGACAGCGCCTCACCATCGCCCGCGCCCTGGTAAAAAATCCGGAGATTCTGATTCTCGATGACAGTGCCAGCGCTTTGGATTTTGCCACAGACGCCGCGCTTCGGAAAGCACTCAGCCGGCTGAAAGGAAAAACAACCACTTTTCTTGTTTCTCAGCGCGCGGCCAGCATCCGCCAGGCTGATCTGATTCTGGTTCTGGATGACGGCACGCTCTGCGGACAGGGAACTCATGAATCTCTGATCCGCTCCTGCTCTGCCTACCGTGAAATCTACTTCTCCCAGTTCCCGGAAGAACAGCTCCGGTATGAAACAGAAAGCAAAAAAATTTCCGGAGCAGACACAGCGGCTGCTGTCAGCGGAAAGGAGGTTCTCTCATGAATAGGGATTCAAACAGGCAAAAAAACACCAGTATGGAAATTCTCTGGAAGGTTCTGCGTTTTATCGGACGATACCGCTTTCTTCTGATCCTCAGCATCCTCCTTGCTTCCGCCTCCGTAATCCTGCAGCTGTATGTCCCGATCCTCTTTGGAGATGCCATCGATGAGATCATCGGCGAAGGGCGGGTGAATTTTCAGAGAATGTGGTACTATCTGCGGCGGATTCTTGTGATGGTGCTTCTGTCCGGAGTTGCCACCTGGATCATGAATATTATCAATAACCGGGTAACCTACCGGACTGTACAGGATATCCGTGCAAAAGCGGTTCGTCACATTCAGGTACTGCCGCTCTCTTATCTGGACAGGCACAGCACAGGAGATATCATCAGCCGTGTGATTGCGGATACGGATATTCTTTCTGACGGCCTTCTTCTGGGATTTACGCAGCTTTTTTCCGGAATCGTCACTATAATCGGAACACTGATCTTTATGCTTTCAAAGAATATCTGGATCACGCTTCTGGTAATCGTGCTGACCCCTTTGAGCTTTTTTGTGGCCAAATTTATCTCCTCCCGCTCCTTCCAGATGTTCCGGAAACAGAGTGACGCCAGGGGAAGACAGACCGCTCTGATCGAGGAGATGATCGGAAACCAGAAAGTTGTACAGGCCTTCGGATATGAAGAAAAGTCTTCCGAAAAATTCGCCCAAATCAACAGTGAGCTGAAAGAATACAGTCAAAAAGCTGTATTTTTCAGCAGCCTCACCAATCCGTCCACACGTTTTGTAAACAATGTAATTTATGCGGCAGTGGCATTGGCAGGGGCTTTTCTGATTCCCGGCGGCCATTTGACGGTGGGCGGTCTTTCCGTACTTCTCTCTTACGCGAATCAGTATATGAAGCCCTTCAACGACATCAGCTCAGTGGTTACGGAGCTTCAGAACGCTCTCGCCTGCGCCGCAAGAATTTTTTCGCTCCTGGAAGAAGAACCGGAAACTGCGGATTCTTCCGGTACGCTTTCCAATGTAAAAGGAAAAGTAGATATTCAGAATGTATGCTTCCGTTACAGCCCGGAGAAAAAACTCATCGAAAACTTCAATCTTCATGCTGATCCGGGAAAAAGAATCGCCATTGTAGGGCCCACCGGCTGCGGAAAGACAACCTTCATTAATCTTCTGATGCGTTTTTACGATGTAAACAGCGGGACAATTTCCATAGACGGACAGCCTGTCATGGGACTTTCCAGGCATTCTCTGCGCAAAAGCTTTGGCATGGTTCTTCAGGACACATGGATTAAAAACGGCACAGTGCGGGAAAATATCTGCATCGGAAAACCAGACGCATCCGAAGAGGAGATCATTGAAGCGGCCCGTAAATCCCACAGCTGGGAATTCATCCGCCGCCTTCCCCGTGGGCTGGATACCGTGCTCCGGGAAGACAGCCTGAGCCAGGGGCAGAAGCAGCTTCTGTGCATCACCCGGGTAATGCTCTGTCTTCCTCCTATGCTGATCCTGGATGAAGCTACGTCCAGCATTGATACCAGAACAGAAATGATGATCCAGGAAGCATTTAATCAGATGATGGAAGGACGCACCAGTTTTATTGTGGCTCACCGTCTGTCCACCATCCGAAATGCGGACGAAATCCTTGTTATGAAAGAAGGAAGCATCATCGAGCAGGGAACACATGAAGAGCTGATGAAAAAAGGCGGATTTTATAAGAATCTCTATAACAGCCAGTTTGTGAAGGTCTCTGATTAAAAATATCATATCCATCCGGTCAGTTATCTATAGCATAAAACATAGAATCATACGCAGCAAACCGGCGTGCTTTTCCGAAGAAACAGCACGCCGGTCTGCCATCTGTCTGTCAGCCGTTAAGTTTGCCTATTTCAAGCTCCCCTGACATTTCCATATTCCAGCACTGCTCAAGTGCCCAGTTCTGCATCTCCGAATACATTTTGCCCCGGATTGCGTCATAGTCCATCCACAGAAATTCATGATCTTCCTCCACCGGACACTGAATACGTTCATTTAACGTTCCATAGTAATAGCGCTGGATCGGGTGAAACAGTCCTTTTCTCTCATGTACACAGTAAGTCTCCGCAGCCGCCACCATTCTGTGAGCCGTACAGGTATACCCACATTCCTCCAGGCATTCCCTTCTGAGGCATTCCTCATCGCTTTCGTTGCCCTGGATGCCCCCTCCCAGGAGGAAATATCCTCTCGGCGTGCGGACTACAGCCGTCTGTCCTCCTGAAAATGTAATCAAATACGCTCCTTCTCGATTATAATACTGCCCCTTTTCCCTATGTCCGAAAACTTTATACATTTTTTCCTCCAAAGAAAGCTGAAAAAGCTGTCTCCACAGTATTCTATATCATTAGGAAAAAAATATCTGCCGCAAGAATGGCCGCCAGAACGGCGAAAACTGCTGTTCTCACTCTGTCCGGCATCTTACCTGCCCCCTTCTCAAAAAGAGGCTGTAAAAAGTAGAGTATCACCATCCCGCCAACTCCAAAGCGGAGGCTTGGATTCAGCGCAATTCTGCCCTGAAAGTTAAAGGCGAATCTGGTATAGTCCCACATCCATTCCCCTCTTGTAAATTCCATGATATAGCTTGCCGCAAGTTCCACAAATGTAGTAACCGCCACAATACCTAAAAAAACAAGTACCGGGGTTATGTTCACTGTTCCCGCCCTGATTCTTCTTGCTTTCAGCCAATTCAGAGAAAACATGAGAAGCAGAGCTCCGAATCCATATACTACGCAGTAGGGGCCGAAAAGAACTCCTCGATTGGAAAATCCCCATCTATACACCGCTACCTCGAGGAATACTTCATAGCACCATCCCAAAAAAGAATATAACATAAAAGAAATAAAACATGTCTGTACTCTTTTCATCGTTCACCTTCCCTGTCTTTTGTTCTTTCTTATAATTTCATTATAAATCCCGGTTTCTCAAAATACAAGTGAACATATCCTGCAATCTCTTCACATATTCTTCATAATTTAGACAGCTTATCGTCACAAACAGACATTTTCCTTATCCTGCAAAAATGCTGCCGCATCTATGATTTTCTAATCCTTTGATGCGACAGCACTCCTCCTATCTGACTTCCCCCACGATGAACTGATATGCGTCTAAACCGATAATTCCGTTTTCTATCTTCACATGATCCAGATTGTTCAGCAGTATTTCTGCGGATTCTGCCGGAACAGCAATTTCTCTCGGCTCCTTCTGGAAATTCGCCAGCACAAGAAGCCGTCTCTCCCCTTCCCGGAAAAATCCGATCAGATTCTTCTCCTCCTCCAGGAAAGGAACCAATTTTCCGTATACCGCCGTATCCTTATATTTTTCTGACTTTCTGAGAGCAATCAGAGCCTTATAAAAGGAAAGAACGGATCCTTCGTCATTTTCCTGCGCCTCCACATTAATTCTGCGGTAATTTGGGTTTTCTTTCAGCCATGGAGTCCCATTTGTAAATCCGGCATGGTCGCTGCCGTTCCACTGCATAGGCGTACGGGCGTTGTCCCTGGAAAAAACAGAAACTCTTTTCAGGGCTTCCTCCTCGCTGAGGCCTGCCGCCAGCGCTACTCTGTACTCGTCCAATGTGCTGACGTCATCCACATCCTGAATGCTTCGGAACACGGTATTTTCCATGCCGATCTCCTGGCCCTGGTAAATAAACGGAAGCCCCCGCAGCATAAAATAAACTCCGGCAAGCAGTTTCTTTGACGCATCGCAGAGGTCTTCCGGAAGAATGTAATGGCTGACGCCTCTTGGCTCGTCATGATTTTCAATGATATTGGAAATCATCCCAATATCTCCGATTTTTTCCTGTGCAGAGAAAATGCAGGACTTGTACTCCTCCGGAGTAAGATACGGCTTACTGTCATACCACCCTTTTTCGCTTTTTCCATACACGGTTTCAGCAAAATCAAACATTGTGGAAAAATATCCGCCTTCTCCGATAAAATCAGCAATCTCCTCTTTCTTCTCATTAAACACTTCCCCTACCGTAAATGCATTGTGGGGGTGAAAAGTTTCTTTTGCCATCTCTCCAAGAAATTCCCCTACTCCTTTTGCCTCCGCCAGCATGTGGTCAATGCTGGACAGCCCGTCCTCTCTGTCCGCCGGATAGTTACAGAAAGGAAGCTTCTTTTTTATATTGATAATCGCATCAATGCGGAATCCGCCAAGACCTTTGTCCAGCCACCAGTTGATATTTTTATATACCTCCTGCCTTACTTTCGGATTCTCCCAGTTCAGATCCGGCTGTTTTTTATGAAATACATGAAGGTACTGCTTATCCGGATGTCCCGGAAGAGGCTCCCACACCGGTCCTCCGAAATAACTTCTCCAGTTGCAGGGCGTCCGGTCATTCTTCCGGTCCTCAATATAGAAGAAATTTCCGTACTCGCCGTCCGGATCCTGAATCGCCTTCTGAAACCACTCATGTTCATCAGAGCAGTGATTTACCACCAGATCCATGAGAATATACATGCCCCGCTTTTTCGTTTCCTGTATCAGGCGTTCCATATCCTCCATCGTTCCAAACCGCGGATCTATGCTGTAATAGTCTGCAATATCATATCCCTCGTCCGCAAGGGGAGATTTATAAATAGGCGACAGCCAGATAATATCCACGCCCAGATCCTTAAGATAATCCAGCTTGGAAATAATTCCGGGAAGATCTCCGATCCCGTCTCCATTGGAATCGTAGAAACTCTTGGGATAAATCTGATATGCCACTTTGTCATGCCACCACTGTTTTTTCATATTTTTTACACTCCAGTCCATTATATTTTCTGTGTATGTTTTTCTTGTGTTTTCTCAAACATAATTGTATTATAGTGTCATATCAGATATTTGTCTTTTATTTTTTCCATATTATTTTGTAAAATTTCCACCTGTTAAATAAGAAAAGGACATTTCCGGCAAATCTGCCGCCGAATTCTTCCGGAAAAAACAAAAGGCAGGTACGGAAAGGAGTTTCCGCAATATATGGAACAGAAAAAAACACAATACAGAGAAAAAACGGAGCACGGCGGCTATCTGTATCCGCTGGAGACCTACCGCTTCCATTTTAATCAGGAGGGGAAAAACATTTCTCAGCTCTGTGTCTCCTATCACTGGCATCCGGAGGTGGAAATTCTGATCGTGGAGTGCGGAGAGCTGGACATCACCATCGAAGGCAGACGATATACAGGGACGCCAGGAGACATTTTTTTCGTTAATTCCGGGTTCCTTCACACCATGTACGCACAGGCCGGAAAAAATACTGTATACAGTGCAATTGTGTTCGATCTCTCTTTTTTATCTTTTCAGATGTATGACTATGTGCAGAGTCATTATCTGGCTCCCCTTCTTTCCGGAAAGCTGAAATTTCCGGAAAAGCTGGAAAAAGCAGGGGGCTCTGCCCCTGCTCTCTGCCGCATGCTGAAAAATGTCATCGTTCTGAATGAGCACCGGCTCGCCTGTTATCAGTTTGAAACCAAGCTTTCCCTTCTTGCTGTATTTCTGGCGATGTATAAAGAAAATCTTTTTATTCCGGAATCGGAGCGCTCTCAGAAAATATCCCGGGAGCATATCGCTCAGATCAAGGATATCCTCTCCTATATCCGGGAACATTACCAGGAAAAAATTATGCTGGATGATATCGCCTGCGCCCTGCATCTGTCGCCCAAATATTTCAGCCGGTATTTTAAAAGGCAGTTCGGCCGTTCTTTCACAGAATATGTAAACGCCTTCCGGGTGGAACAGTCCCTTTCCATGCTTGAGGACCGGAAATACAGTATTTCAGATACTGCTTTCCAAAATGGTTTTGAAAGTCTGAGCTATTATGTAAAGGTATTCAAAAAAATAATGGGAATGACTCCGGGAGAATACAGAGAAAGCGCATCGTCCTCGGCAGACTGAATGCGCCTTTTTCTTCTCTTATACATTTTTATTCTCTGGGCGGCTTTCCCGTAATTTTATAATACAGATTCAATGTCTGTTTCCTGTCTCCGCCATAGAGAAAATAGTAGTCAATCTGATCCGCTCCGTCTGTATACACATAATTTCCATACATGGGAACCATACAGCACATGACTGTCCGCTCCGCTGCCGTCCCGATACCGTATCCGTATTCAGAAAGCAGAAGAGGCATGCGCATTTTTCCGCCCCCGAAACTGATATATCTCGCCTTCTGATTCATCCACTGCAGATCCTCCGCCAGGATCCCCTTTGCGGATATCTTTTCCCCTTTTGCCCAGTCAAAATAATTCCAGGTCTCAAAAGATACCGATGCTTCGATCCGGCGGGGCTGATCCGGTCTTTCCGCCAGCAGCCGATTTCCGTTTTTCGCAAAGAACTGAAGCGCTCCGCTTCCTTTATCTGCGATAACGGAAATTCTCTCTGTCGCCATTTCCACCAATTTTTTTCCTGCCCTGGCTGTCCACTTAACAGGCTGCTCCGGTTCATACTCCCAATATCCTTTTCGGAACCGGATATCTGTACCTTTTCGAAACTGTACCCGGATAATGCTTTCTTCCACAGGAGTCAGCTTCAGAACGCCGCACCTGCTGATCAGAAGGAGAGATTTTTTTGTTCTTTTCACAGTGTGGACAGAAACGTCCAGCCAGTCCTTATTCTTCGGGCGAAGCACGGAAACATCCGGGCATTCTCCGAAATGATATCCTGACTGATTTACCGGCTGCCGGCTGCTGTCCTTCCGTAACGCCGGTTTTTTTTGTGTTCTGCCGCATTCTGAATCCATGCGGTTTCCGGGCATTTTTCTCTTTTCCGGCGCCGCAGCGGATTTCCGCACTTTTTCATCTTCCAGCGTCTTAAGCTTCTTTTCAAGCGGCACCGGTTTTTTGATCAGGTCTGTCAGGTCTCCCCGATGGACTGCCGTCAGTTCGTGGAGCGCCCGGGTTGCCGCCACATACAGAAGTTTCACATACCTGTCTTCGGCAGGATAGTTCTCCCCGGAGGGATCATAAAGCAGTACTGCATCAAATTCCAAACCTTTTGTGTATTCTACAGGAAGAATCATCACTCCTTCCGTAAAATCAGCGGTTTCCGGATCGCTGTCAGCCAGCGTGATATTTTTTTCAAGATATGCTCTTACCGCTGCCGCTTCTTCCTCGTCTCTGCATATTACTGCAATCGTATCACGGCCTTTTCTCTGCCAGTTTTCGATGCATTTCTGCGTTTCAGCCAGCATTTCTTTCTCATCGGCACACGCTGAAATACATACCGGACTTCCATGGCGGCTGATGGGCTCCGCAGGGTAGACGGCAAAGCTCCCGTGCCGAAGAATCCCGGCAGCAAAATCCGAAATTTCAACAGTATTGCGGTAGCTTCTTTTCAGGAGGCAGAAGCCGTCCGGGTCTGTCGGCAGCATCAGACGTTTTAGCTCCTCCCAGTCATTCAGCCCATAGCCATAGTAAATATTCTGAGACACATCTCCCATAATGGTGTATGTGCATCCCCGCAGGCAATAGGACAGAGATTCATATGCCATCATTCCAAAATCCTGCGCCTCATCAATAATCACATGGCTTGCCTCCCGGATTCCGTCTGTCTCCTTGATGCGTTTATAGAGATAGGCCAGCGCCGCCAGATCATAAAGGTCAAATTTTTCTTCCGCAAACGTCACATTCTTCCCATTTTCCGCCTGAATCTTTAAAAACTGCCGGTAAAGTTCAAATATGGATCCTTTCCACTGCTTCTTCCCAAAATGCCTTCGATACCTGCGGTACAGTTCCTTTTTTTCTTCCTGCGAGTAAGATACATTTTTGCCGGTCAGTTCATTCTCCAGCCTGGAAATCAGCATATTGTTCAGCATATTGATTTTGCCCTGTACTGAAATCAAAGGATTTTCCGAAAGGCAGCGGCTGACGGCGGCTTCGTCCATCAGAAGCACTCCGTTTTTCTCCAGGCGGACTTCTTCCCGGGAAACCAGCGTATTTTCATATTTCCGGCAGAACTGTTCCAGATCGCGGAACCAGTCGCTGCCGCCCTTTATCCGGGCTGTCTGGTCCTTTTTGTCAAGGGGGCGGATACTGTATACTTCAGGATTCCAGTCCTCATAGAGAAGCCTTACAAACAGCTGCTCCATAGTCATCTGAGGAACCCCGTACACATCCAGATCCGGAAGAACACTGGTAATATAATTCAGCAGAATCCGGTTGCTCCCTATAATATAGAAATCCTCCGGGCGAAACTCTTCCTCATAGTTATACAGAATATAGGAAATACGATGCATGGCTACCGTCGTTTTTCCCGAGCCTGCCGACCCCTGGACGATCAGATTCCTTTTGGGAGAACGCCGGATCACTGCATTCTGCTCTTTCTGGATGGTTGCAATGATTTCCCCGAGTACAGCCGTCTTATTTTTTGCGAGGTATTTTGTCAGAAGTTCGTCATTGGCCACTACATCAGAATCAAAGTAATCTTTCAGCCGGTCATTTTCAATCTCATAAGTTCTCTTGTTCCTCAGTTCAACCTCATAAGTTCCCTCGTTCTTTACGGTATATGTACACCGGCCTGTATTATTCTCATAATAGACTGAGGCAAGCGGAGCTCTCCAGTCTATGACTACAGGGTCCGCTGTATTTTCAGAAATTCCGACTCTTCCTACATAATAGGCTTCTTCAGGATGATCCTGTGCTTTAAAGTCAATCCTTCCAAAATAAGGTCTCTTTCTCGCTTTCCGGCACCGAAGCAAATCACGGTTATTTTCTCTGAGCTGAGTCTGCGCGGTATGCAGAAGCATAAGATTTTCTTTGGCTTCCGTCCCCTCCGCTTCCATAATATCATACATTTCATACAGTTCCTCTGACAGCTGCCGGATCTGCTTCTGCATTTTATCAAGATTTTCCTGCGCCAGATGAATCACTCTGCACAACTGCTCTTCCTCGTCCCGCCGGCTGAGCCCCGGAACAGGTCTGCGATTATTCTTCTTTTCTTTCATTTGCTCACACCCGCTATTTTCCAGCTCATTGCTGTAAATGTGATTTTACTCAAACCCCTGGAGGAGTTTTTCAGCCACAGATTTTGTAATTTCGTAGATCGACAGAAAAACATAATCCGTATGCGAACGCTCCAGGGCTTCCCTTTGTTTCTCCGTTATCACAGTATAGGGATAGATCCCGAACATGAAAGGAAAAAAGGCATAAATAAATCCCTGTATATCGGGAACCGTCATCCGGGGAAAAAATTTTTCCAGGCAGCAGCTTACTGCCTGCATGGAGTTCCCATATGCAGTTTTAAAAGCTATCAGATTTTCCATCCGGCTATTCGCTTCCATGTCGTAATGGTTCATAGACATGAGCTTCAGCAGCCGGCTGCGGCGTTCCAAAGAGTGCGCCAATTCATCCGCAAACTGGTCAGATGACATACACTGATGGCTTTTCCTCAGCTCAGTCAGATCCTTAATCCACGCCTCATATTCTCTCTGAAGCAGGGCAAGAAAAATCTCCTCTTTCGTATGAAAATAATAATAGATCAGCGTTCGGGTAAAGGATGTCTTCGCCCCAATGTCTTTGAGGGTCACATCCTTGAAGTTCCTGGTTTCATAAAGTTCCGCACAGGCATTGATGATTTCATCCTTCCTGGCCTGGGTCAATTCCTCCGAGCCTTTTGGCATAGCTGGCACTCCTTTCGCAAAACTATATCAGAAGCAGTCATATAGCGCATTTTTAATCCATTGCAGCTATTATACCCGTTCCTTGACATTGTGTCAACTTTGGCAGAATTAAGTTATAGGCAGTAGATTATCTGCACATCTTCAGAATTTCAGCAGCATCTTTTTTAGGCTTCCTCTTATAGTCCTCCCTTTGGAATTTTTTTTTGCAGCTCAAGTATATTAAATTCTAAAATATATACAAGATTTATTGTTTATTCGTTTCTATAATTGACTTCTATGGAATTTTGCGTTATATTAACCTTATCAAGCCTTATACAGAATCACAAAGGAGGGAAATCCAGATGGAACTGCGTGTACTGGAATATTTTTTGGCCACAGCAAGAGAACAGAATATCACTGCGGCCGCGGAATCTCTGCACATTTCACAGCCGGCTCTTTCCACACAGTTAAAAGCTCTCGAGGCAGAGCTGGGAAAGCAGCTTTTAATCCGGGGAGTAAAAGGTTCCCGAAAAGTTCTTCTGACAGAAGAAGGGATGATTCTGCGCAAACGTGCTGAGGAAATCCTCTCGCTTGTCAGACGCACAGAAAATGAGATCACACAATCAGATGAAAGCATTGCCGGCAATGTGTTTATCGGAACAGGTGAGACGGAAGTCGTACGCTTATTCGCCAGAGTCGCAAAAAAACTGCAAAAAAAATATCCGGATATCCGATATCATATCTCCAGCGGCAATGCGGAGCATGTATTGGAATATCTGGATAAAGGTCTCATTGATTTCGGACTGCTTTTTAAGGAAGTTGACGCGCACAAATATGAAGCCATTCCAGTTCCGATCAGAGACACCTGGGGCGTTCTGATGCGAAGAGATTCCCCCCTGGCGGAAAAAGAAGCGATCCGTCCGGAGGATCTGTGGGATAAACCGCTGATCGTCTCCCATCAAAAAGGGGAAGATCTTTACCTTGGGCGTTGGCTCCAGCGGGAAGAGTCTGAGCTGCATATTGTCGCAACCTATAATCTGCTCTTTAACGCTTCTCTATTAGTAGATGAAGGCCTTGGATACGCTCTGTGCTACGATAAGCTCATTAACACTCAGGGCAGCAATCTGTGTTTTCGGCCTTTTTCTCCCCAGCTGGAAGCCCCGGGTTTTATTGTTTGGAAAAAATATCAAATGTTTTCCAAGGCGGCAAATACCTTCCTTCAATGTCTGAAGGAATTGCTTCAAGATGAAGAAGCTTAAAGTTCCAGTCCATCAAGCCATTCCTGAACCTCTGCCTCGTCAACGCTTGAGCTGAACCTCATGCCTTCCTGCCAGTCGCCGGTTCCCGCCATTTCCTCCAACAGTTCGCCGCTCTCTCCAATGTCCGAGGAAGAGGATGTGCAGAACGGAATTACTGTTTTATCTGTAAAATCGTTTTCCTCCACAAAACTGTCTACCGGCCATGCGGCAATTCCCCACCAGATCGGGTATCCGATAAATACAGTGTCGTAAGAGTCCCAGTTATCTGCCGATGTTGTCTCAAGTTCCACATCTCTCAGGCTCTCATCTGCATATTCCTGAGATACGCGACTGTTCTCATCATTATAATTCAAATCCTCATCTGTATAAGGTTCCTTCGGCTCCAGTTCAAAAAGATCACCGCCGGTTGCATCTGCAATTATTTTTGCAGCCTCCTCTGTGTTTCCTGTTGCTGAATAATATACAATAAGAATATCAGAGGATGCTTCCCCTGTATCCTCTTTTGTCTCCTCTGCGGTCTCTTCCGCCGTATCTGTCTGTCCGGCAGCATAAGCCGGAACATATCCTGCCAGCATACTCATAGTTACTGCTCCTGTCAGAATCATAGAAAGAATTTTTTTTGTTTTCATTTTCTTCATTCTCCTTTCGTTTTTTTCTGCATCTCTGTCATATCTTAAGTATATCGAGAAAACTTTCTTTTGAGAATTCTCCATTTGTTATGCAGTAAAAACCTTTTGGTAACAATTTGGTTCTCAGGCGCAGGCGTTTTTCGTTTTCCTCTGGCAAATGCTGACTGTACCGTCCGCGCCGTCGATGTCTCTGATCACCTCTCCGACAGAAGGAACTGTAATATGTCCGGCCAGAGGGTTCTTTATACTTATCACCGGAGTTGTTATCTCGGCCTCTACCTGAGACCGTTCAAAGGCAAGATCCGTATCAACCATCTCACAGTTGATCAGTTTCAGACCTTTGCAGTAGCACAGAGGCTGCGTCCCGATAATTCTGCAGTTTTCAAAAGTAACATTTTCGCAGTACCAGGCCAGATATTCTCCCTTTACCACACTGTTGCGCACCATTACATTTTGGGCATGCCAGAAAGCGTCCTTGGTGTCGAATACGCAGTTATCAAATACAGAATCCTCAATATACTGAAAAGAGTATTTTCCTGTCATTTTTACATTGCGGAAGTACAGGCGGTCAGAGCGCATCATAAAGTATTCGCTTTCTACTGTGCAATTGTCCATTTTTATATCATGGACTGACCATCCAAATTCCGGTGAAATTATATCGCAGCCTTTCATCTTTACCTTGCTGCACTCTCTCAGTGCCTTGATGCCATGAAGTTTCGTGTCTGTAATCTCTATATGGTCGGAATACCACAGAGCAGCGCGGCAGAGTTCTGTCATTCTGGAATTGCGGATCTTCAGTCCGTGGTCATGCCAGAACGGATACCGCAGGTTAAAAAAACAATGCTCTGCTTCTATATTCTCGCATTCCTTAAAGGCGCTCTCACCATCCGCCGGACCATCGAAAGCACAGTCCTTTGCCAGGATATCCCGGCTTCCATAAAGGGCACGTTCTTCATCAAAAGTCTGATTTTTAATCATCTTCATAATATATATGCCTCCTAACACTCTCAGTCTCTGGTTTTATTATAGAACTGCGGAAAAGAACTGGCAAATGCTTATCTGTTATATTCATCCATAGCTAAAAAGAATATCTCTTTCTGTACGCCAGTCCGGACTGCTCTTCCCTTTCTTTTGCAAAACAGAGCACTTTTCCCGAAAACAAAAATTTCCCCGGCAGAGCCCTGTAAAACAGAACCCTGCCGGGGAACATCCATATGCCTGTGAAATTGCCGCAATCAGCAGGTGGCTCCGCCGATCACTGTCTTCTCCAGAATCTGCTTCTTGTCAATTCTGCTGTTCAGAAGCTTATCCTGTACATAATCAAATCCAAGTCTCTCAATGGTATCTGCAAAACGTTCTCCGGAGATTCCCTCATTGCGGAAGAAGAGAATTGCTCTCTCCACCAGATCAATCACTTCCTCTTCTGTAGCGAAGATTTTGTCAAGAGGCCGGCCTTCAGCGACTTTCTTGCCCCATCGGCCTCCGATATATACCTTGTAGCCTATCAGAGACTCATTTACCGCGCCGAATGGGCATCTGCCCACACAGCGTCCGCAGTGATTGCATTTTTCTGAAGGTATCTGGATCTTTCCGTCCTCCAGCGCAGCAATCTTAATCGGACAATTCTCCACTACCTGACATTTCTTGCAGCCCCTGCACTTGGAAAGATCGATCTCCGGCAGCCGCTGACCAATAATTCCGATATCATTCAGGTTTGGTTTCACGCAGTTGTTGGGGCAACCGCCCACAGCGATTTTAAACTTGTGAGGAAGATCTACGCCATGGTATCCGATATAATACAGCTGATGCAGCTTTTCGGAAAGTTCAAAGGTGTCAATCAGTCCGTACTGGCAGGTAGTTCCCTTACAGGATACCACCGGGCGCACCTTCGATCCTGTGCCGCCTGTTTCCAGTCCGGCTTCTTCCAGAAATGCAAATACGGCTTCCAGATTGTCATAAGGCACTCCCTGGATTTCCAGGGTCAGACGGGTGGTCATCGTCACCTCGCCGGAGCCGAATTTCTCCGCTGCCTCAGCTACCTTACGCTGCTCTTCGGAGGTCAGTTTGCCGTTTCTGGTAATTACGCGGACATTGAATACATCGTCATATCTCTTGTCCTGCAGGCATCCAAGTCCTTTTACACGCTTAATCTCCGCCGCCGAAAGCTTCTTTCCATTTCGCGGTACTTTTACATCATTAAAAGTCACGCCGCCTTCCAGAACCTTTGTATTTGTATAGCCGTAAGCTTTCAGGCGGTTCTGAAGGAAATAGCCTCTCTTTCCTTTTGTACATACGAGGAGAAGTTTGGCGTCTTTATCCAGTCCCTCTATCGGTCCGTCCACCGCGGAAAGATCTACCCAGCGGGCATTTGCTACTGTCTGCTGAGGCTGCACGTCAATAACTGTATAGTCTTTTGCCGCCCCTGCCGCATATTCTGCGGGGCTCATGGAATTCATAACTCCGTCGATTTTGTTCTCCAGTATGTAGCATGCGGTGACAAACGGATGAATCGCTGTGGAGAACGGCGGTGCATATGCAAAATCAAGAGTGTCAAAATCATCCAGTTTCATTTCCCGGGAGATTCCCACAACTGCAATATCTGTCATTTTATCTACCGCTCCGGCACCCAGTACCTGGATTCCCAGGAGTTTTCTGGTGGATGTCTCTGCAGTAAGCTTCACAATAAAGGAAGAAGCGCCGGGATAATAATGCGCTTTGTCATCCACTACACAGATCACAGAAGTCGTTTCATATCCTGCCGCCTTTGCCTGCTCTTCTGTCAGGCCGGTACGTCCTCCATTCAGAGAAGGAAGCATCCGCACCACTCCTGTGCCCAGGCATCCGCCATAGCCCTTTCCCGTTCCGTTCATGGCTTTTGCCATGGCACGGGCCGCCAGGTTCGCAGTAGATCCCATAGCAGACCACTGAGCCTGTCCGGTAATGGCATTTTTAACCATCGCACAGTCTCCCACGGCATAGATGTCCGGGAGATTTGTCTTCATCTGTGCATCAGTGAGGATCGTTCCCTTAAACATCTCCAGTCCGGAATCCGCCAGAAATCCTGTAGCCGGACGAATACCGACGGCTATAATCACAACATCCGCAGCTAAAGTTCCGTTTCCGGTAACAACCTTTTCCGCTTTTCCTTCTCCCTCAATTCCGTTCAAAGTTGTGGAAGTCAGCACGCGCATTCCGGCTGCCTTTAGCTGTTTCTTTGCATAATCCGCCATCTCAGCGTCAAAAGCATTGGGCGCAATCTGGGAAGCCGCATCGATTACAGTTACTTCCAGCCCCTGGGCCATCAGATTTTCGGCAACTTCCAGTCCGATAAATCCTGCTCCGCAGACTACCGCCCTGCGGCATTTCTTTTCTTCCACATAACTGCGGATCCCTACTGCGTCATCAGGTGTACGAACACAAAATACACCGGGAAGCGTAACTCCCTCAATCGGAGGAACAAAGGGAACCGCTCCGGTGGCAATAATCAGTTTGTCGTATGTTTCTGTAAATTCTTCACCGGACTTTTTCTTCAGACAGACAGTTTTTGAAGTACTGTCAACAGAAGTTGCCTCGCATCCTGTATAAACTTCCGCGCCTGTCAGTCCGGAATACTTTGCCGGGGTATTGACAATCAGGGCGTCCCTGGACGGAATATCCCCTCCGATATAGTAGGGAAGGCCGCAGCCTGCATAAGAAATGTCTTCTCCCTTGGTAAACACCTTCACCTCTGCGCTCCGGTCACAGCGTTTGAGTTTTGCGGCTGCTTTTGTTCCGGCAGCTACGCCGCCGAGAATCACATACTTCATAATGTATTTCTCCTTTCGTATCGTTTTATGTACAGGCATATCCCGCTGAAATTCTGTGTAAATTCAGCGGAATTGCCGGAACTGCTGGTCTCAGCTTTTCTGAAATCTATTATAATACTTGATATCTATAAATGGAAATTGTAAAATACAATTTATAATATTGAAAAAATCTATGGATATTTCACAGAAGATTTTCGGATGCATCCTGTCCGGAAAATATCATAAGAAGCGAAAGGAACCTTTATATGACAATCCGACACCTGAAAATTTTTATAGCCGTTGCAGAATATGAATCCATGAGCGCAGCCGCCAACCGTCTCTATTTAACCCAGCCCACAGTCAGTCAGGCCATAAGGGACCTGGAGACGCATTACCAGGTACATCTGTTTGAACGGCTTCATAAAAAACTTTTTATTACCGAGGAAGGAAAACAGCTGCTGGAACTTGCACGGATGGCCGTAGGAAGTTTCGACAGCCTGGAGCTTTCCATGCAGCGCTTTCAGGAGCGGCTTTCTCTGCGCATCGGATCCTCTCTCACGGTAGGCACCTGCCTGATGTCCAGTGTAATTTCTGACCTGGAGGCAGCCTGCCCGAAAATGGACATCTACTCTTTCGTCAGCAACACGGCAGAAATTGAGCAGAAGCTTCTTCGAAAAGAACTGGACGCGGCGGTGGTGGAAGGCACCATCGAGTCGCCGAAGCTTGCCACTATTCCCATTGTAGAAGATTCTCTTGTTCTTGTATGCGGAAAAAATCATGATTTTTACAATAAAGATGTGGTTTATACCTCCGAACTGGAGGGAAGAAAATTTGCCGTCCGGGAAAAAGGCAGCGGAACCAGGAAGCTGTTCGAGCAGTATCTCTCCGCCCACAACATCCATATCCAGACCTCCTGGGAGGCCAACTGCCCCCGAACGATTTTAAACGCTGTGATACATAACAATGCTCTCGCCGTAATTTCACAGAGGCTTCTAAAGCATGAAATACGTCACAGATCTGTAAAAATTTTCCATTATGAAACAGGAGAATGGAACCGCTTTTTTAAACTCGTTTACCTGAAAAAAGGGGCCGAGAATGCGGAAAAAACCGACAGATCATCCATCAGCGGCTATCTCTCCCCCTGTCTTGAAAATCTGCGCACTGTACTGGAGCGCTACCGTACTCTGACACAGCCTCAGGAATTTCCTGCCTGTATCTTAAAAAATGACGTCTGACCTGCCGGCAGCCCGCCGCGTAATACGCGGCGGCTTCTTTTCTGTCCCGTCCCGGTCAGATGCTGACAGCCAGCTCGCCTGACGTTTTCCGGTATTCCGCTTTTTTCCTTCCGTCCGCTTCGTTTCCATACCAGGTTTCTTTCATATTCATAACCAGCATCTGCAGACGGTTCTCAATATTCGCAAAACTTACGTCCGGGTCATAGTCCAGTGGAAGAATCTGTGCATCCGGATATTTCTCCTTCAGTTTTTTGGCGATTCCTCTTCCAACCACATGGTTCGGAAGGCAGCCAAAAGGCTGAAGTATAACAAAAGCTCTGCACCCTTCTTTCGCATGGTGAAGAATTTCTCCCGGTATCAGCACACCCTCCCCGGCGTCAAAGGTATGGTGGATAATCGGATCGCTCTCTTTCACCAGATCCTGCATTCTCACGGCAGGCTCGTAGAGAGGATGTTCTTTCGCAATACGGTCTGTTGTGTCGTGGGCAAGATTGAAAATATGATCCGCCGTATATAGCCAGGTTTTTTTCCCGATTCCTCTTTTTAAATGATACTCCTGAATCTGTTTGTCCTGATAGAAGTAGGTCTTTCTGATTACATCGGTCATTCTGGCCTCAATCACCTCGAACCCATTGCTCTCCAGGTATTTTTCAATATCATGGTTTGCTCCGGGATGGAAATTCAGGAGATATTCTCCTACGATCAGAACTCTTGGTTTTCTTCTGGAGCGGTCATAGGAAACCTTTCTCATTGTCTCTATTCCTTTGCGGAAGCCTTTTACCGCTCCCGAAATACCGGACTGTTCCATTCCCTCCACAAGGCTGTCCATGGCCTCCTCAAAAGCGCGCTCCGCGCTTCCTTTCTCCAGTTCATACGGCCGGATCTTTCTCAGAAGCTCTTCCAGAGCGTCAATCATGGGCATGGCAAAGGCAATCCTCAAGGAAGAAGCCAAATTCAGCCGGAATCCCGGATGCAGATCATGGCTGTCGCAGTCATCGTTGGTCAGAATCGGAACCTGCGGAAATCCGGCGTCATCCAGAGCCTTCCGCAGCAGCGCGCTGTAATGAGTAAGACGGCAGTCACCAATATATTTTCCCATTCCGATTGCCGTCCGGTCAGGATCATATTTTCCGCTTTTCAGGGCAGCCAGAGCCTCGCCGATCACAATCTGTGCAGGAAAACAGATATCATTATGTACATATTTCTTACCGAGACGGATAGCCTCCTCGCGGCCGGGCTGCAGGGAAACCGCCCGGATTCCCTGCCCGCAGAACGCTGCGGACATGATCCGGCTGAAAGCATGGGAAGTGTTGGGAACCAGCACTACCTTCTCTTTGCGGTCTTCCTTGGTGAATTTCACCGGATAAGGTTCCGGGAGATCGCCGGGAACAGTCTTTTCGCCTCTTCTGCGCTTCATCATTACTGTCTCCAGGAAAGAGCGGACTCTGATGCGCAGAGGGCCCTGTATATCGCTTTCATCCACTTTAAGGATCAGAGGCGTTTTCCCTGAAATTTCCCTCATCATTCTGACAATCTCGTCTGACAGATAAGCGTCATGGCCGCAGCCGAAGCTGACAAGCTGCACGTACTCCAGAGACTGGCTTTCCGCAGCCATAACAGAGGACGCCAGCATCCTTGCATGATAATTATTTACAATATCCAGACGGCTTCTGCTCAGATCCACTTCCTCAATTCCGGGAAGAGAGTCTGCTGTCAGTACCGGAATTCCGTAGCCTGCAAACATCTCCGGCAGTTCATGATTTACAAGAGAATCGTTCTGATAAGGTCTGGATGCAAGAACAACTGCAAACTTGTTGTCTTTTTCCACCTCGGCAAGAACGGCCCGGCCTTCTTCTTTCAGTTTTTTCCGGAACGACTTCTGCGCTCTGTTTCCCGCCTCAATGGCTTTTTCTGTCAATTTTCCGGGAATCTGAAACTCCTCTTTCATATATTTCGTCAGCTGCTTCTTCTGATCTGCCTCTGTGTACCAGTGAAACATCGGCGCATCAAAGGGAACTCCCCATTGGCCGGCAGGATCGTCGGAATTTCGAATCACAAGAGGATATCCCTTCACCACAGCGCACATGGACTGGCTTGTCTCCTCAAGATTTTCTGAAGGAACCGTCGTTATCACCGGCATAAAAATCCGGTCTGCTCCCTTTTTCACCAGATTCCGGATATGACCGTGCACAAGCTTCGCCGGGAAACAAACTGTGTCTGAAGTAACCGCTGACAATCCGTCCTCGTAGATCCTGCGGGTACTGAAATCGGAAAAGCAAACGCCGAATCCCAGAGACTTCCAGAAAGCTGTCCAGAAAGGCGCATTCTCCCAGAAAGAAAGCACGCGGGGCATTCCCACTGTAATTCCGTTCTTCTCCATAAGCTCCGGATAATCATATTCCTGAAACAGCAGTTCTTTTCTTGTCTGAAACAGATTCGGAACCTTTTTCATTTTCTGTGTTTTTTCCTTCAGCTGTTCCCTTACTTTTTCATCTTTCGGATTTCCCAGAATTTCTCCTCTTTCGCAGCGGTTATTGGTAATCCACGAACTTCCGTTGGAAAAAGAAATTACGGTTCGTTTGCAGTGATTGCTGCAGAAGGGGCATGGCATATTTGCCGACTGGCTGTAGGAAAATCCCTCCAGATCGTCCAGACTGATAAAGGTCTGTTTCTCCGGTTCCTTCTGATGCTGTTCCTTTGCCGTCAGAGCCACTCCGATAGCGCCCATGAGTCCCGGATAAGGAGCTCTCGTTACCGGTTTTCCGATATATTCTTCCAAAGCACGGAGCACTGCATCGTTTTCAAAAGTTCCGCCCTGAACTACAATCTTATCTCCCAGAGAGTCCACATTGGAAAGTCTGACCACCTTGGTAAATACATTTTCTATAATGGAGCGGCAGAGACCGGCCATAATATCCTCCGCCAATCTGCCGTTTCTCTGTTCCGTGATAATGCTGCTGTTCATAAACACCGTGCACCGGCTGCCAAGAACTGCCGGGTGTTTGGATGAAAACGCAGCTTCCGCAATCTTCTCCGCTGGAATATGAAGGGAAGAAGCAAAATTCTCAAGGAAAGAGCCGCATCCGGAAGAGCAGGCCTCATTTACCAGGATATTGGTGATAATGCCGTTCTCCAGCCAGATGGCTTTCATGTCCTGGCCGCCGATATCGAGAATAAAAGAAGCGTCCTTCACATATTTTTCCGCGGCTCTCGCATGAGCCACTGTTTCCACTGTATGGTATTCCGCCTGAAAAGCGTTTGCAAAAAGCTGTTCCCCGTACCCGGTGGTTCCCGCTGCGAGAATATGCAGCCGGAGTCCTTCTTTCCTGTAGCGGTCCCTCATTTCAATCAGGGCTCGCTTCGCCACATCCAGGGGCGAGCCTTCATTTGGCGCATAAAAAGAATCCAGGATTTCCTCTTTTTCATCAATCAGTACAAATTTCGTTGTTGTACTTCCGGAGTCAATTCCAAGGTAAGCGTATACATCTTTTCCAGCGGAAGGTTTTTTCCATATGCGAGGAGCTTTTTTGTGTCTGCTTTCGAATTCTTTTCTTTCAGCGTCTGAACGGAACAATGGCTCCGATTCCTGCTGCTCCCCTTTTTCCATTTCTGTCATTTTTTTCTCAAAAGAAGCAAGCAGTTCTTCAGGCGTCCGGTCTTCGCTTTTTTTCATCATATTTTTCAGAGAAACTGCAGCCCCGTACGCCACCATAAGTTCCGGATGTTCCGGTACAAGGACCTCCTCCTCTGAAAGCTTAAGTCTCTCTGCAAAAACTTTTACAAGTGCAGGGTTAAAAGTCAGGGGGCCTCCCTCAAAGGCCACTGGAGCTTTGATCTCAAGTCCCTGCGCCAAACCGCCGATGGTCTGTTTTGCAATGGCGTGAAAAGCAGACAGTGCAATATCCTCTTTTGCCACGCCCTGATTCAGAAGCGGCTGGATATCCGTTTTTGCATAAACGCCGCACCGTCCCGATATGTCGTAAACACAGGAACCTTTTTCTGCCAGCTCCTGGAATTTTTCCACAGGCACCTTCAGAACAGAGGCAATCTCGTCCACAAAAGCTCCCGTTCCTCCCGCGCAGCTGCCGTTCATCCGCATATCTGCCACACTTACCGCATGGGTCTCAGGATCTTCCCTGAAGAAAATCATCTTCGCATCCTGCCCGCCAAGTTCAATGGCTGTTCCGATGGAAGGATACTGCGCCTTCAGGGCTTCTGCGTTAGCTGCAACTTCCTGTATAAAAGTAAGATTCAGTTTTTCCGCGATTGGCTTTGCCCCGGATCCGGTCATTCCGGTCTGAAGTTTTCTGCCGGGGAACTGTTCTTTCAGCATAGACAGCACAAACGCAATACTTTTTACCTGGTCAGCATGATGTCTTCTGTAATCTGAAGCTAAAATTTTTTCGGTTTCCGGCTCCACCACCACGACCTTTGTTGTGGTGGAACCAACGTCAATTCCGACCAGCAGATTCTGCTCCTTTTCCTTATTTTTCATCATTTATTTCCATCTTCCTCTATCCGTATAAATTCACTGCACCTGCAAAAATGCCGGCGGCATTCAGGCAGGTGCAGACGTTTCTTCTGTCAGTGTTATATTGTAACGCTTTTTTCTTTCATTTTTCAAGTATAAATTTCGACATTTCTGTATAAATATTTTCCGGATCTTCTCAGCACAGTTTCACAAAGAAACCCATACACCGTCTTCCGGCCGCTTTCTCTTCCGTTTTTATTCGGTTCTCAGCGCTTTTACCGGATCACTCTTTGCTGCTTTTTTAGAAGGAATCAGCCCTCCCAGCAACGTCAAGAAGACACTCAGCACAATCAGTATTACCGCATATCCAGCCGGAAGCACTGCATTGATATCTGTTCTTCCCGCTATGGAATGAATAATCTGGTTGCCCGGGATCAGAAGGAGCAGCGTAATTCCAATTCCCATGACTCCTGCACAGAAACCGATAATAAAGGTTTCCGCATTGAACACCTGAGAAACATTTCTTTTTGATGCGCCGATAGCCCTCAGAATACCGATCTCTTTTTTTCTCTCAAGGACACTGATATAAGTGATAACTCCGATCATAATGGAAGATACAACCAGAGAAATCGCCACAAAAGCCACAAGCACATAGCTGATTACATTTATGATATCTGTCACAGAAGACATCAGGGTTCCCACCATATCTGTATAGGTAATTGCCTTCTCCTCCTGGCCGGAGGCTTCCATTCTCTCATTATAGCTGTCCAGAATATTCAGGATCTGTTCCTTGCTCTCAAAATCTTTTGGGTAGATGGAGATTCCTCCCGGTTTATTTTTATCTGCGTATCCCAGCTTTCTGAGGTTATTCTCGTAAGCAGCATCCTCATTGGACATCATGGAAGTCAAAAGTTCTGTCAGCTCATCCTGATCCATATTTACCTGGATGGCATCCATAAAAGCATCTTCATCTATGCTGACAGCATTTTCCATAGCGGAACCCATCTGTCCAAGAGCCTGCTGAATGGCATTTGCCATGCTTGTACCAATCTGTCCGGCCGCCTGCTGCATAGCGCTCCCGATTTTTGCTCCAAGCTGGCTCATAGCTTCCTCCATACCGGAATCCATCTGTTTTTCCACTTCTTCCCGGATACCTTCGCCTTCCTTATCAAGAATCTCGGAAATCTCTCTGGAAGCACTTTCCAGATCTATTGCTCCTGCAATATTATTATAAAGTCTCTGCTGTCCGTCCTCTGATTTCAGATAGTCCAGGTATGCCTCTCCCACAGCCGCGGCGCCGGGAAGCACATTCTCTGCCGCATATTCCTGATAACCGGCCAGGATTGAAGAAAAAATCTTCTGAACCTGATCCGGCTGAATCTGGATATCAATACTGTCCCGGATCGCTGCTTCCGCCTGCGCCATCAGATTCTGCTGCACCTCCGGAAGCTGAAGATAAGCAAGAATTGTCGCCACACTGGATTCTTCAATATTATTTTCCTTTGCATAATTCTGGTAATCCGTTACCAGCTGTGCGGCAATGCCCCAGAGCCGTTCTGTTGGAACTGTGACACTGACTCCGGACGATATAATCTCTCTGATGCCCTCTTCCAGAATCTTCTGCGCCTCTTCTGTATTCAGATACTCCTGAAAGCTCTGAACCGGATTTTTTATTTCCAAATCTGAGCCCTCCGGCAGGCTTTCCTGAAATCCCTCGATCATGTCCCGGGTCATTGACTCCATTTCTTCGGCGGAAACTGCCAAATCAATTCTCTGGCTGAGATCGCCTATCTCCTGCTGCAGTTCCCCGGCGATTTCCGGCAGCATAGAGGAAAAATCAATATCCATCATACTGCCCAGGTCCATCTGGCTTCCGTCCATCTGAAAGATTCCCTCCAGAGAAGAGGTGTCCAGATCTGCACCGGAAATCCCGGACAAGTCAAGAGACGAAAAAGCATCCTCGTCCACCTGAAAAGCCTTGGCCATGGCGTCTCCATCCACGCTGAAAAGAGAAGATACATCAAACTCGTTTTCATCCTCTTCTTCTCCAAACTCTTTCCCGCTGAACACATTGACATTCTTATTCTGAAGCTGATTTTTTACAATCCGGCTGCCGGCCGCTTCCTCGATTACGTGGCTGGTCAGCTCCGGCGTATAGCCGATTCCGCTGGTCAGCATAGCAATATCCGTGCCTTCTGCAGGTTTTACAATTCCTACAATCGTGAGATCCTCCCCCGCTTTTACGGTCTTTTCCATATAGTCCTCATCGCCGGATTTGTCCGTCCAGACATTGTAGTCTTCATCATATTCATAGAGATCCGCACTGTTGACAAGTTTAAACTGGATTCCCAGAATATCGTCATAGGAGTAGGCATGGATATCCTGAGGCGTTTCCACATTCTCTTCCTCTGCAAACTGCTCTACCATCTGATCCAGTTCCTCGCCGTCCCGGAGTCCCAGAGTATACAGCATCAGATCACTAATATTCCCATTTGATGTAAGAACTAGAACACACTCGTTATATTCCTCCGGCCAGCGGCCCGCCATAACATCATACTGGCCTTTATACAAATCTTCGTCTGCAGGCATCTCATAGAACATATCTGTATTCATACTCATAGACATCAGACTATTTGTGCTTTGTCCGGATCCCAGTCCAAGGGCGGAAAAAGAGCGGTCCGGGTTCACCTGCCGTATGCCGTCCTTTTCCTCCAGAAAGATCTGAGGAGATACATTGTATGTGTACTCTATGGAGTTCACATAATCATCCATGCCGCTTTCTCCGCTGTCCAGAAAAGTTTTCAGCGACTCCAGGTCATTGGAATCCATTTTCGAAAACATATTGGTCACCATCTCGTTGACGCCCACCTGCCCTTCTCCTGCGGAAGCGGCTCCATTTGCGGCGTCAATCATCATAGACGTGAGATCCACCCCGGTACTGCTGATCTCCAGGGGATATTCAGAAAGAGTATCTTCCTCCACGGACTGGATATAATCATTGACGCCTGTCGACAGCGAAAGAATCAGGGCAATCCCGATAATACCGATAGAGCCGGCAAAGGAAGTAAGAATGGTTCTCGCCTTCTTTGTCCTTAAGTTGTGAAAACTCAAGGACAAAGCCGTAAGAAAGGACATGGAAGATTTTCCCATATTTTTATGGCGGGGAGGTTCCATTGCCGATTCATCCACCTCATAAGGCATGGAATCAGATCGAATCTTTCCGTCCCGCAGATTTACAATGCGGGTGGCATACTGCTGGGCCAGCTCCGGATTATGCGTTACCATCACTACCAGACGTTCCTTTGCCACCTCTTTCAGAAGATCCATTACCTGTACACTGGTATCACTGTCCAGAGCGCCGGTCGGCTCGTCTGCCAGAAGAATTTCCGGATCGTTTACCAGGGCTCTGGCAATGGCCACCCTCTGCATCTGTCCGCCGGACATCTGGTTCGGCTTTTTGTGGATCTGCTCTCCCAGCCCTACCTGTTCCAGAGCTTTTTTTGCGCGTTCACGGCGCTCACTCTTTGAAATTCCGGATATCGTAAGGGCCAGCTCCACATTTGACAAAACCGTCTGATGGGGAATCAGATTATAGCTCTGAAAAACAAATCCAATGGTATGGTTTCTGTAGGAATCCCAGTCTTTGTCTTTATATTTTTTGGTGGATATCCCATTGATGATCAGATCGCCGCTGTCATACCGGTCGAGACCGCCAATGATATTCAGAAGAGTGGTTTTTCCGGAACCGCTGGGACCAAGAATGGCGACAAACTCATTTTCCCGAAGATTCAGACTTACGCCGTCCAGGGCTTTCTGAACGAGATTTCCGGTTTTATACTGTTTATATATCTGTTGAATCTGAAGCATAAATAATCTCTTCCTTTCTTTCGATTCTTTTCTATAGCCTCTGCGCTCAGAACTGCATACGTTAATTCCTTTTTCATCTTTTTATATCCTCGTTCCGATTTTGAGTTCGATTTTATTATTCTATCACATTCATCAGGATTTTTCCATCCTGCATAACAGAACAGACGGAGCCGTCAGCTCCATTCAATGAGCCGGCTCCGTCTGCCTTCATTCGTAATCAGAAAAATGTCTTTTCTCAGATTTTTCCTATTCCATTCATTGCCGTCAAAACTTCCATAAGGATAAAAAGAATCATCCATACAGTGGTAAAGGCGTAAAAATAATATCTGCCTCCAATTCTGTTTTCTCTTCTCCACCTTCCAATCGCCTCTCTGTTCAGAAAAAGGATCACACAGGCCGCAGCAAAAAAAGCGGCCGGTATCCCATATTCCAGCACAGATTTTAATGGTTCCGCCGTCACTCCGGCAATTCTTCCCAACAAATCCGAAAATACCAGATTATTAAGAAGATGAATCAGTATCGACCATTTTAGGGAGTACTCCACCGCCACATAACCCAAAACAAGCCCGGTTCCCGCGGCAAACAATCCCTGAACAAAATTTCCATGCATCAGCCCGAAAAGTACCGCTGATATGACAATCGCAAATTCTTTTCCATAAGGCAGCATTCTTCTCAGAACATATCCCCGGAATACCAGTTCCTCCGCTGCCGGAGCCGCCAGCGTACTGTAAATAAACATAGACAAAGTGGTATTTACCGAAGATGCACTCTCAACCGATTTGGCAAGAGTGTATCCAAGGGGATTCAGAAGCAGTTCCGCCAGAGACGCCGCTGCCGCAAATACCGCCTGGCAGGACATAAACACACAGAACACAGCCAGAAAGGCACTCGTTTTCATCGGTTTCCATGTATGAAACATCTCCTTTATCATACAGTTCTTTCTGTATCGGAGCGCCAGATAGAGCAGTCCTGCCGCCGTACCGGCAAGACTCAGAAGGCCGGCATTGTCCATGGCATGATTCAGCAGCACCTTTCCGATCTGGTCTGCGCCTTCCACTGCTCCCCGCCCGCCTGTAAGAGCCGTACTTTTACACAAAACATATAAAAATGTGACCCCTGTGAGTATTATCTGATAAATAAAAATGCTTCTCGCAGTTTGGTTTACCTGTTTTTTCAGTTCTTTTTTCATCATCCGTTCTCCTGTTCCGACTGTTTTCTTTATCACACTATAAACCAAAAAGAAAGAGAGCCTCCGTTTTTTGTTGTAAACGGTGCTCTCTTTGTTGTGAACGTCATTGCACAGGAAAATCCTGTAAGAAAAGAAGGATTTCCAAACTGTAAATCTTCCTTTTGTCTTTCTCCAGTATCTGTCTGTAAATACGCCCTTTATATTTTTCCGCAGCATATATCATGTTCAGAATTCCAAGCCCATGGTCTTCCTTTTCTTTTTTCGCCGTAGTCCCCGGCGGCAGAATCACTCCGCTGCTGACCGGATTCTGAAAAGTCAGTGACAAAATTCCTCCCTGCTGCCTGATATAAACCGAAATCCATTTCGGACTTTCTTCCTGGTTCATCAGAGACTCCAGTGCGTTATCCAGGGCATTGGCAAATATAGTGCAGATGTCAGTCGCGCGAACAGTGAGAGGATCCGGCAGTTTTCCCTCCAGTCTGATTTCAATGTCTCCTGCCCTGGCAATGAGGTTTTTCTCATTCAATATTGCGTCTGCAATTTCATTTCCTGTACGAAGTTCCCTCCCTGTTTCTCCCAGCTCCTCCTGAAGCTCCTGTATATAAGCCTTTACTTTTTCCAGGTCGCCCCGGCCAGCCAGCTCTCCAAGGCAGAGAAAATGGTTTTTCATATCGTGACGAAATCTTCGTATATTTTCTTCCCGTTCCTGATAAGCGCGAAAATGGTTTAGTTCCGTCTTCAGATAATGCTCCCCAACCGTTGTCATATATTGAAAATAATCCTTTTTATTTTCCTGCTGTATCAAAACAATGGCGGATATCTCAAGAAGAATCACTGCAAAGCACCCAAATCCCGCGAAAATTCTGGACGCCTTCTCCTCCATTCCCATTTCCTTCACGGCAATTATCATGAAGCCGGCAGCAAGAAGAAATACACCTGAAATATTCAGGAAAAATTCTTCCCACCTTCCAAGCTTCCTGTACGGAGCATCCAGACGGAGCCTATGACGGATTTTCTGTCTGTTCCAGTATAAGAGCCCTGCTCCCATCCAGAAAATCACATCCACCGCATAGGTCCAGGAGCTTATCTTCGGATAGTTTCCCGACAATGTATATGGAATTCCAAAAAGCAGGGCCAGAAAGCCAGTAAGGAATCCCATAGTTGGAATCAGAAGACCGATTCCCGCTATCCTGTGCGCTTTTCTTGTCAGGAATATATGGATGCAGAAAAAAAGCGTAGGGATAAGAAACGCCGTCCCCTCCGACCCCGGCCCAATACAGACCTGGGTCAGAAAAGATGCCAGGAAAAAAGCTGCAAGATACCATGCCCTGACGTTTTTGTCTGTAAGAGCCGGCTCCAGATATACAACTCTTTTTATAAACAAAAGCGTCAGGAGAATCTCCGCGGAAGAAATCACTTGATAAACGCATAATAATAAAATTCTGAAGTTCATTTTTCCCTCCGGAATGTTCAGCATTCCTGCATGAAACGGGCGGCCGTTTTTTGAAATGCGCTCCTGCGGCCTCTTCCTACCGGAATTCTTGTCCCATCTGTCAGAAGCACTTCTCTTCCGTCAAAAGCCCGTACTTTTGACATATTGATGATGTAGCTTCGGTGAACCTGAAAAAACTGCGGTGAAGGCAGGGCTTTCTCCTGATCCTTCAGTTTTTTCCTGACAAGATAACCGTCTGTTTCTGTCTGAATCCGTACATACACATTCTCACTTTTAAAATAAAGGATCTGATTCAGAGGAACATAGAATTCTCTGCCGTCCAGACTGACCGTCAGCCTCCGCTCCGACATTTTGCGTCTTTCCGCCGCCTCCAGCGCCTGATGAAGCTTACCTCTGTCCACCGGCTTTTCCAGAAACCGAAAGGCGCCCACTTCATATCCTCTTGTGGCAAATTCTGTATGACTGGTAAGAAGAATTACCGGAACTGCGATTTTTTCTTTTTCCATCTCCACCGCTGTCTCCAATCCGGAAAGTCCCGGCATCTCGATATCCAGAAAGACGCAAAGGTACGCGTACGGGTTCTTTTTTACCTCCTGCAGAAGAGCTGCTCCGGTGGAAAATGTCCTGATTTCCACATCCAGGCTCCGAAAATACTGTTCCAGCTCTTTTTTCATAATTTCCAGGAAAATCGGTTCGTCATCGCATACCGCAATTTTCAAAACAGCACCTTCTTTCTGTATTCCCCGGACGTATACAAAAGAAAAGCACCGCCGATGGCAAATCCGGCGGTGCTCCGCTTACGTTCCTGTTTGTTAAATATTCAGAAGATCGCTGTATACCTTCAGCGCACCGTCTGTTTCATGAGCGAGAACACGTTTCGCAAGAACTTTTCCAAGCTGAACCCCTTCCTGGTCGAAGCTGTTCAGATTCCACAGGAATCCCTGGAACATTACCTTATTCTCAAAATGTGCAAGAAGAGCTCCCAGAGAGCGCGGATTTACCTGCTCGCCGATAATAATGCTGGAAGGACGTCCGCCTTCAAAGTTCTTATTGCGGTTCTCATCTGCCTTTCCGCAGGCAAAAGCCATAATCTGAGCGGCAACGTTTGCACAGAGCTTCTGCTGGCTTGTACTTTCCTGAATCACAACATCTGTATCCATCTGATTCTTTTTGAATCCGATAAACTGAAGAGGAATGATGTCAGTTCCCTGATGGAGAAGCTGGTAGAAGGAATGCTGGCCATTTGTTCCCGGTTCACCGAAAATCAGAGGTCCTGTCACATAATCCACCGGCTCGCCGAAACGGTTCACTGATTTGCCGTTTGATTCCATATCCAGCTGCTGCAGGTGCGCCGGAAAACGGCTGAGCGCCTGAGAATACGGAAGAACAGCTGTGCTGGGATACCCCAGAACGTTTCTCTCATACACGCCGATCAGAGCATCCAGCATCGCCGGATTCTGAAGTACGTCCTCATTCAGCGCTGTTTTGTCTTCCGCAGCCGCGCCTTCCAGGAACTGCGCAAACACTTCCGGCCCAAACGCGAGAGACAGTACGGCTCCTCCTACAGCTGAAGTAGAGGAATAGCGTCCGCCGATATAGTCATCCATAAAGAAGGCTGCAAGATAATCGTCGCTCTTTGCAAGAGGAGAAGTCTCACTGGTAACGGCAATCATATGTTTGGAAGGATCCAGTCCCTCTCTGGAAAGGGCGTCCTTTACAAAAGATTCGTTTGTCAGCGTTTCAAGCGTTGTACCGGACTTGGAAACCAGAATAAAAATAGAATGAGCCACATCGATGGTATGAAGCACCGCAGCGGCGTCATCCGGATCTACGTTGCTGATAAATTTTGCCTCCATCTTAAAAGCATTGTTTTTCTTTGCCCAGTTTTCCAGCGCCAGATACATCGCTCTGGGGCCAAGGTCGCTTCCGCCAATGCCGATCTGAACAACTGTGGTGAATTTCTCTCCTGCTCCGTTTGTAATCTCGCCTTTATGTACCTTATCTGCAAATTCAGCGATTTTCTCCTGCTGTTCCACATAAAAAGCACGTTTATCGACGCCGTCCGCCTCAACTTTATCTCCAAGCTGTCCCCTGGTCAGATGGTGAAGAACAAGACGTTTTTCTCCTGTATTGATGACTTCTCCATTATAAAGAGCCGCAAATTTTTCTGTCAGCTGCGCCTCTTCCGCAAGCTTTTTCAGCGCCTCCAGAACTTTGCCGTTTACCTGCTTCGCCGCATAATTATAGGCAAGTCCTTCCGCCATGGGCACACTGTAATTTTTTACACGCTCCGCTCCTTCTTCCCCGCTCATTACTTCTGCAAGATTTACTTTTTCTGTTTCAAAAAGTTCCTTATAAGAAGCAAGGGTATCTAAGTTGTTCCAGGTAATCATGATTGGATTCCTCCTTAAATTTAATAGGTTCCTAGCACTGCCGGATTTTCCTTTTATAAATCTGATTATAATATTAAATCCGGGGAATTTCAAGACTGAGCGTACAAAGAGGGAATGTAAGAATAAATTCTGTGCCTTTTCCAAGCTCGCTGGCTACTTCTATTGCACCGCCATTCGCCTCAACAATCATCTTTGCCAGAGGAAGGCCCAGACCAAGCCCCTGTTTGTCCTTTGAAAAACGGCTCCTGTAAAAACGCTTAAAGATATGATGCAGATCCTCCGGGTGGATTCCGCTTCCGCTGTCTTTTATATGGATCCGAACCATGGACGCTGACTTTTTCCAGCGTACCTCTATCCTATCTCCCTTCTCCGTATGGTCAAAGGCATTTTTCACAATGTTTTCAATTGCTTCCGTCATCCAGACCCGGTCGCACATCAGAAAGGTATCTTCCTCTCCCTCCACGGTCAGTTCTTTCTCTTCCCGCCTGGCCCGGTATGCAAAATGCAGTTCCGCCTCTCCCATTAGATCCGCTATGTTTACCGAAGTTTTGTCAAAAACAATCGACCCAGCGTCCAGCTTCGTGATTTTCAACAAATTCTGAACCAGTGTCTCAATCCGTTCCAGCTCCTTTTCCGACAAAACAGCAAACTCCCTCACTTCCGACAGATCCTCCGTTTCTCCCTGAAGCAGTCCGTTATAAATATTCAGCGCCGCAAGAGGAGTCTTCAGCTGATGGGAAATATCTGATATCGTATTTTTCAAAAATTCTCTGGAACCCTGCTCTTTTTCCACCTTCGCATTCAGAATAGCCGCAAGAGAATTTACCTCATGAAACAGCCGGTACATCTCGCCTTCTTCTTCACAGGAAATACGTGTCTCTAAATTTCCGGAAAGAAATTCTGTTATTTTTTCTGCCGCGTCCTCCATAATTTTATTCTGCTCTGAGAAATATCTGCAGCAGGCAGCCAGAATCAGAACTCCCATTCCCAATCCGCAGACCAGAATCAGCAGCGGGGCGGTTCCCGGCCTGTAACTCATAATCCATGCAGACAGCAGGCCGAAACCTGTAACCGCCGCCAGGATGATAGAAATCAGTTTCCGGATTTTTTTATCCGCCAGTATTTTCATTATTTTCCTCTCCCTGCCGTGTTCCACTTATATCCCATCCGGCGCACAGTTATGATTCTGTCCGGTTTTCCCGGATTATCTTCAATTTTTGTTCTGAGACGGCGGATATATACCGTCAGTGTATTTGGATCCACATAGTCCTCCCGGCAGTCCCAGAGACGGCCTAAAATCTGTTCCGGAGAAAGAACCTGATCCGGGTTTTCCATGAACAGGCGAAGAAGTTTGTATTCATTCGCTGTCAGCTCTACTTTTTTTCATTTTTATATACTTCGCCTTTTAACAGGCGGATCGTAATCCCGCCTGAAGTCAGCTCCGTCTCCGCCTGGTTAAAATTGTCGCTTCTGCGCAGCAGGGCATTGATCCGAGACAAAAATATTGCCAGCTTAAAAGGCTTGGTGATATAATCATCCGCGCCGATATCCAAGCCCATAATGATATCTGTTTCCTCGTCCGCGGCAGTCAGAAATATGATCGGCACTTTCGAAGTCCGGCGTATCTTCCTGCAGAAATCAAAGCCGGAGCCATCGGGCAGAGATACATCCAGTATCACAAGGTCGTATTTTCCATCTGCCCACATTCCTTCCGCTTCCAAGGCAGTACGCGCAGTATCTATCTCGTAGCCCTGCTTCTTTACGGCAAAGGAAAGGCCGTTAAGAAGGCTCAGGTCATCTTCCAGTAAAAAAAGTCGTTTCATTCTGTTAATCCTCTCTCATTATGTTCCTGCTAATCCTGGCTCGGCAGATATCCGCTCTTCCTGTCCAGTTTTTTCACCAGCATACTCCCGATCCAGCCTGACAAAATTCCGAGAAGCGCTCCCGCAAGCACGTCCGACGGATAATGCACATAAAGATAAAGCCGCGTAAATCCGATCAGCACAGATAAAATCAGTGCCGGAATCCACAGACGGTTTTTCATAAAAAATAAAGCGGACGCAACAGCAAATGCTGCTCCTGTATGGCCGGAAGGAAAAGAGTAATCCGACAAAGGCGGAATCAGAAGCTGTATTTCCGCAGTCACATGATAGGGCCTCGGACGGGCGGCAAGAGGTTTCAGTATCACATTGCAGCACAGCGCTTCCAGGATAAGACTTGCAGCAGCCGCTGCTCCCGCTTTTCTTGTTCCTGGAAAAAGAAGAAGGAGAACAGAGCAGATAATCCATACAATTCCCCGGTCTCCCAGCTTTGTGATCAGAGGCATAACTGCGTCAAACACATCGTTTCGCAGATAGGTCTGTATGAACTCCAAAATCTCTAAATCAAAATTCATAAGGAATCCCCTTTCCCACAGTTCCGCAGCAGGCGAAACTAATTTTTCAGATCTGTTTTCTCAGAAAGCATCTTCTCCGTTTTCGTTTCATCCGCAATATCTGAGACGGATTCAGGATCGGATACTCTTCCGTGGAAATCTTCAACCATTGATTCCAAAGTAATGCCTTCCATTGTACGCCGCACGGAATCTTCGATCTCCCGGTACGGCCCCTGGAGCACCATACGGATATTCCTGGCAACCAGGCATTTCCGGTCTTCACAGGAATGAATTCCAATTAAAGAAGAAATACCGTCCGGTTCAAGGGCTTCATATATCTTATATAAAGTAATTTCAGAAAGGGGTCTGCAAAGCTCAGCCCCTCCGGTACCGCGGGCCACTGTAATAATTCCCGCCTTTTTCAAAGCGCTGAGCACATTTCGGATCACTACGGGATTGCAGCCGGTGCTCTTTGACAGCAATGTACTGGTTACCCGTACCTTTCCCCTTGCTTCATTTATAAAAATCAGACAATGTACCGCTATAGAGCATTTCATGCTGAGCTGCATGGCAACCTCCTTCTGAACAAATAAAATCCTGGTTCTGATTATATGTAACTCTTGACTTTACATCCACCCGGTGATATACTTCCTATAGTAGATGTAATTTCATTTTTTACATCACCAATTATATATAATTTACAGAAAATTTTCAAGTAAGCACCTGCAATCATTTTAACATAAGAAAAATTTGCAGGGAAGCTTCTTTTGCAGATATATCGTCCCGAAAAAATGTTGTGGACAGCACAAAATATATGTTTTCGGGTGATAAAATATGAACGATTGGAGGAAATTTGAAATGAAAATCTATGAAATTTGTTTCAGTCCCACCGGAGGGACAAAAAAGGCCGCCGATATGCTGGTAAATGAAATGAAGTCAGAGATTCAGACCATTGACCTGACAGACAGCAAAGCGGATTTTTCCGGTATTTCCATCGGGGAAAGCGACGCTGCAGTAATTGCCGTTCCTTCCTACGGCGGCCGTGTGCCTCAGCCTGCTGTCCAGCGTCTTTCCTCAATAAAGGGAAACGGTGCAAGAGCAGTTCTCGTCTGCGTTTACGGCAACCGTGCGTATGAAGATACTCTGGCCGAGCTCCAGGATACTGCAAAAGAGGCCGGCTTCCGTGTCGTTTCAGCTGTTTCCGCCATAGCGGAGCACTCGATTGCCAGACAGTTTGCCGCCGGCAGACCGGATGCGCAGGATCAGTCCACACTCAGGGAATTTGCCGATAAAATCCAGGAAAAACTTATGGCAGAAGACTTTTCAGAGCCTGCCATTCCCGGCAATCGTCCTTATAAAAAAGGCGGCGGAGCGGATATGATGCCAAAGCCAACAAAAGCGTGTGTCAAATGTGGTTTATGCGCCGAAAAATGTCCTGTACAGGCGATCGATCCAGGCGATGTCAAAAAAGTTGACAGCAAATCCTGTATTTCCTGTATGCGCTGTGCAGCCGTCTGTCCCCACTCCGCCCGGGAAATAAACGGAGTTATGCTTGCTGCAGTTAAAACTATGCTGAAGAAGGCCTGCTCTCAGCGGAAAGAATGCGAGTTGTTCATTTAAATATTTTTCCCAGGGCCTGCCTTATTTACATTTTTTGCAGTTTTCTTTTCATGGTTATATATACTGGTATTAAAATTGTTGTCTGCACAGCCGTTAATGCAGCACCAAATATAATCATAAAGGTAAGATACAGTATAAAATGCTTTGCCGCGCCCCAATACTGTTCGCACATTTCGTTCTTTCTTTCTCCATGTTCGGGCAAATCAATGCTTATTATTTTCTTTACAACTGACATTTTCATTCTCCGTTTCTTTTTAACTGCTGTATACACCCTGACTGGATTGCCGCAATATTATCCTTTATATTGTTTTCTGACCAATCCCACCACCTTAACCGGAGCAATTTTTCTATGGTTGCTTCATCAAAACGCTTTCGGATTAGTCTTGCCGGGACACCTCCCACAATCGCATAAGGCGGCACATCTTTGGTTACAACAGCCCGGCTGCCTATGATTGCGCCATCTCCAATCGTAACTCCTGAAAGAATGACTGCCTCGTAACCAATCCACACATCATTGCCAATAACAATATTGCCTTTGTTATCCCATGCGTCTGTTACCTTTTTCTTTTCAAGTCCCCACTCTTCAAAAAACAGGGGAAAAGTGTAAGTGGATAAGGAAGTCAGTGTGTGATTTGCGCTGTTAAACAGAAATCTTGCCCCACGGGCAATGGAGCAGAACTTCCCGATAATGAGCTTGTCCTGATTGATTGGATAGTGATATAAGACATTATTGTTCTGAAATTCTTTCGGGTCATTTACAAAGTCGTTGTATATTGTATAGTCGCCGACTTCAATATTCGGGTTTGTAATAACATTTTTCAGATAAATCGTCTGCGTGTCTTTCCTTTGGGGATATATCTTATCTGCCTCAGCCATTTTCAACATCCTCCTTGAACTTTTTGCTTTGAGATAATTGTACTTACTGGAAGATATATCCTCAATCTACAGAGCACTACAGACTCAATTAGTAGAAAAGGAGAGCCTCTCTGACAGAAGCTCTCCCTTTGTTATCTCTGGTAAATAATTTTTCTGACAGCATATATCGAAAGATAGTAACGGTCAGCAAGTTCTTCCACAGAAGTTCCCTGACGGTATTCTGACACAATCATCTGATTGCGCCGCTTAAGTTCCTCCCGATATCCAGACAATTCGCCCCATGATTTATGCTGCTCGTCTTTTGCGGGAACATAAATATATCCTGCCTGAATATATTTTTGCAGTTCTTTAACCAAAGCAGCCGGGAGAATTGTGTTTGCATTTATATATTTCATATGCAGGCTTCCTCCTTGACTGATAAATCCAAGCAGGCAAAGCCAGCATTCTTCGATAAGCGACTGTAAAGTTACTCCACGCAACCGGATTATTGTGTTATTAACTTGTGATAATGTCTCTTTGGGATTCACTTGAGATTTTGTCTCTTTTTACTATTCTATAAATGTTATGAAAGAAGGTAAAATTATATTGTCACAAAAGTAAGCACTTTCTTCGTACTTGCTTTCGTTTTCTGATGCAGTATAATATTTGTACAAGGAATCTTCAAAAGGGGAGGCAGTATGATGACTTCATTTACCATAGGTCAAAAACAAATAGATGTGTTTCCATGCTTTAAGCCGGACAGACCGATTATCTATTTGAATACTTACGGTCAAGAGGGAAAACAGGTTTTTCAGCACTTGCAGGACACTGGATGTCAAGATTTTTCACTGGTAGCGATCAGCCGTCTGGAATGGAATCACGATATGGCTCCATGGGACATTCCTCCTATATCAGAAAAAGACAGCCCCTGCACCGGTGGGGCCAATGCTTACCTCAGATTGCTGCTGGATAAAATAATGCCGAAGGCAGAAAAAACCGTTCCGGGCAAACCATCATGGCGGGGTATCGCAGGTTACTCTCTGGCAGGGCTGTTTGCTGTGTATGCAATCTATCAAACAGCTGTCTTTTCCCGTATTGCCAGTATATCCGGTTCACTTTGGTTTCCGGGAATTAAAGACTACCTCTTTTCCCATACCCCTGAGGAAAAACCAGAATGCATGTACTTTTCATTGGGCGACCGGGAATGCAGAACCCGGAATAAATTATTAAAATGCGTTCAGGAAAATACAAAGGAAATTAAATCCTTCTATGAAAAACAGGGAATCTATACAATCTTCCAGCTAAATCCCGGCAATCACTTCAAAGACAGTACATTACGGACAGCAGCGGGAATTCAATGGATGGTTTCCAGGAAATCATGACCGCATCCATTCCCCGATAAGCTGTCCGGATGTTTATTTTTCTTTATTTATATGAAAAGATCTCCTTTATGAAGGCGATACCGTTTGAGAATTGGCCTGAATAATTTCCTGCAAAGAGATGTGTTCATTGCGGTAGCGGGCCTGGGAGTTTTTCTCCGGGACGGTCAGCTGGACTGCCTTGCTGGGGCAGGCATGGGCGCAGGCCAGGCAGGTTTGACAGTTGCCCGGCGTATGCACTGCTCTGCCATTTACCACATGAATGGATCCGGAGGGACATACTTTCTCGCAAATCCCACAGCCTACACATTTTTCCGTCACACGCAGCAAATGCTGCCAGGCATCCGGAGGCATTTGGCTCATCCGATTCAGGAACTCCTGATGAGCTGCCCGATCCTGGTCAGTCACGGGGGAAATCCAGCGCCGGCGAGAGTTTACATCCGCCGCAATTCCTGCCAACTGGCCTTCCACGTCTTTATCCAGACGTTTTTGTTCCTCCATATCAAATCCGGGCAGCCAGTTATCTACCATCAATACCACATTGATATAGGCAGCCTGAATACCGCACGTTTTACAAAGCTCATCAGCCAGTTCAGCCGCTCCGCCATGTCGGTTGCCATAAGTAAGTATCTACAGACTATTGCCAGTTCCCGTAAAATAAAAAACCATAATCATTTCTCTCCTTTCTTTCCGCTATTAGCGTCGGGTTAAAATAACCATCTAGTGTCAGGCTAAAATAGCCAATCCTAGTTAAATTAAAAAAGCCATTACATACAGTTCTTCATCCTTTTATACTGATGATAAGCCAATGCATCAGAAAAGGA
>DWYN01000002.1 GCA_019118645.1 Candidatus Blautia excrementipullorum
ATCATAAAGCGCGATGATGAGGTAGACACCCTGTTCAATCAGGTGAAAACGGACGTTATTGATCTGTTAAAAACCTCCCCCAACCAGGCGGATCAGGGCATCGATCTTCTGATGGTTGCCAAGTATCTGGAGCGCATCGGGGATCATGCGGTAAATGTGTGCGAGTGGACCCAGTTTTCAAAGACCGGGGCGCTGAAGAATGTGCGGATTATGTAAAATATTATTAAAAAATGCATAGAAATCAAGCTGCCAATTTCGGCCCAATGAATTTACAGAGAAATTCAGGCCGTTTTGGCAGCTCATTTTATATTATTTTGAAATTCCTGCCCGATATAATTCCCAGGCAATACGGGCGCTGTCTTCCAGCTCTTCCAAACAATAAAATGCGTCCATAACCGTTTTGCCGGGTACAACCGGCCCATGCTGACGAAGAAGGTATCCGTCACTTCGATGTACTCTTTCCCGAAAAGCATCAAAGAGTGCTTGGCTGCCCGGTTTTTCATATGGAATCAATCCGATAGACCCAAGCTTCATCTTTAGATAGGGAGTATGATCCGGAATACAGTCTTCTTCCGGTTGTCCTGCGATAAAACTCCAAAGAACGCTGTATACACTGTGTGTATGGATCACGGCGCCAATTTCAGGAGATTTATTATAAAGAGCCAGATGAAGGGGCCACTCTTTGCTTGGCTTTTTTCCCGAACGTGCGGTTCCGTCTATTGAAAGTACAGAAAAATCATCTGGGGTCATTGTGCCGAAGCAAGAGCCGCTGGCACTAATATAAATATAATTCTGATGACGAAAACTCATATTTGCCGAGGAACCTGAGGTTTTTCCGCGCTCAAATAAACTGTGCGCAGTCCAAACAGCATCATTAATTTTTTGCTCTAAAACCGTATCAATGTCTTTCATTTTCTTCCTCCATCAGTTATAGAAATTGCGTGATTAAAAAAATCCTCCTGTCCGAAATTTCCACTCTTTAAGATTAATCGAATATCTGGACGTCCTGAAGGAACCATAATAGGTACGCCGGGTGCTACACTTTCTCCGATCCAATAAGATGAAAATCCGAGCTTTTTGGTAACAGCTCCCGAGGTCTCGCCCCCGGCAGTTATAATACGGGTATAGCCGCTTTCCACGGCCTTTTTAGCTAACCAGGCAGTCGCATGCTCCAAGCACTCGGCAACTGCTTCTTTTCCAAGAGCTTGAAACTCTTTTACTTTTTCCGGCGTATCAGAGCTATATACCAGGACGGATTCTCCGGCGGCTGTATGTGATTCAATGAATTTCCATGCATCATCCAGGGTCTGCCGTCCGTCTAACATATCTTTTGGGTTCAGTTTATAGCAGGGGTGGCCATCACTCTGGTATCTGGCAATTTGCGCAAGAGTGGCCTTAGAACAGCTCCCGGCAAGCAGGAGAGCGTATCCTTTTGTCGGACTTTTGGGTATTTGCCCGCTCATAGGAAGATGATGCTCCCAAGATCTGGCCAGATGCTCCAACAAACCGCTGCCTCCCGTAAGTAAGGGGAGCCGGCCAAACAAAGATGCAATTCGTTCCCCGTCTGTATCTGTCCGGTAGTCCGGGATTAAATAAAAAGGAGTGGTGGGGAAATCTGCCTCCGAAAACGCAGTAAGCTGCGCCTGACTGATTGTAAAAGCCGGATAATGACTCTGTGGCTCCATGAGTTTGGAAATTCTGCAATCCCACATGGGATTAAGGGGATGATTTCTCATAGGGCTTTCGTCCAGAGGAACTCCGTTAACCATAAGCTGTCCGTTGGATACTGTCCGTCCGTTTACTGGAAGAGAAGGGCACAGAAGTGTATAGTGGGATTTTGTCAGCTCCATCAGTGCATCTGCCACAGGACCAATATTTCCTTGGGGCGTGGAATCAAAAGTAGAGCAGTATTTAAAATAAATTTGTTTTACGCCTCTATCCAACAAGAAATCAGCGGCATTAAGGCTGTCTTTCACAGCTCTTTTTCTCTCTTCGCTCCGAGATTTCAAGGCGATTACAATTGCCTGCTCCTGGGAATTATTACAATCGCTGGAAAGAGAGTCCGCGTGATTGGGAATTCCATTATAGAGCCGTACACTCATACCGCCCTTGACTAAAAAAGAGGCGGCATCGCTGGCGCCTGTAAAATCATCTGCTATGCATCCTAAAACGGCCATATATACGTATGCTCCTTATATTAAAACTATCTATATAAAATACAGCAAAATACATGCCAACATAAAAAGTAGAAAAGTATAAGGTTTTAACGGCACTTTAATTGCCTAAAAACGTTGCGATGTTGTATAATTTGAAACAATGCAACTTTAATGCAACATAAGAAGGAGGGGTATAGGTATGATTCGTTTATTATTTATTGTTCCCTATCCAGAACTGGAAGAAGTGGTACGCAGTGTCCTTTCGAACCATCCGCAGCGGGAGCGTTTAAATGTAGAAATACAGGTAATGACAGTAGAAGATACGCCCGATGTTCCAACAGAAGAATATGACGCAATTATTGCCAGGGGCTATACTGCACAGAAGACGTCCAGCCGCTATCAGCAGATACCAACTATAGAATTGTCCATATCAAGTTATGATCTTATCCAGGCTATATCCGAGTGTTGCGAACAGTTTCATCCTAAAAAAATTGCTGTCTGTAGCTTTGGACAACAGCTCTATGAAGTTCAGAATATATGCCGCCTGTTTCACACGGGCGCAGAAATATTTGCACCAATCAAGCATGAGAAGCTTCCGGACACAGTAGAGAATGCTTTAAAAACCGGATGTGATGCTCTGGTGGGGGGATATTCTGCCAATATATGTGCTGAACGCCGGGGATTGCCGTCTGTTGTCATTCACACCGGAAAGAACACGGTTCTTCAAGCGATAGACGAAGCTATCCGAACAGTGGATCAGGTTCAAAGAGAACGCCTGACTGCCCAGATGTATAAGACTATTATATATTCATCAAAGGATGGTCTTCTGTATGTGGACATTAACGGGGTTATCCGAGTTCGGAATCGGGTGATCCGTGAGATGAACAGGAATATCAGTCTGATGAATCGGACACTGGGAGAGACCTTTCCCTTTCTTTGCAATATATTTCAATCCGTAATTAAAAGCGGCAAGGAAGAAAATGGACGTATTTTATCTATTCCCGGAACTAAGACAATCGTTTCAGTCAGCTGTACTCCTGTAATTGCCAATAAACAGATTTCCGGCGCTGTGTTTAATCTGTCGGATATTACATTGATTCAAGATTTGGAAAGCCAGATACGGCGAAAAATGAGCGAACGAGGCCTAAGGGCCAGATATACATTTAAAGATATCATTTATGATAGTTCCATAATGGAAAAAACAATTAAGACAGCGATTCAATATGCGGCTTCCGATTCAAATATAATTATTGTAGGGGAAACCGGAACAGGAAAAGAACTATTTGCACAGAGTATCCATAACGAAAGCAGTCGCAAAAACGGCCCATTTGTTGCGATCAACTGTGCAGCGCTTCCTGAAAACCTCCTGGAAAGCGAACTGTTCGGTTATACAGAGGGAGCATTTACAGGGACGGCAAAAGGAGGAAAAATGGGGCTGTTTGAACAGGCACATGGAGGTACGTTATTTTTGGATGAAATTGGAGAGGTTTCCCTTACAACGCAAAGTAAACTTCTGCGCGCCCTTCAGGAATGGCAGGTCCGCCGTATTGGAGATAATAAAGTGATTAATGTAAATGTAAGGATTATTTCTGCAACGAATAAAAGCATTTCTAATCTTGTAGAAAAGGGGGAGTTCCGAAGAGATTTAATGTACCGCTTGGATGTCCTGCGCCTTTTCATTCCTCCTCTTAGGAGCAGAGAAAATGATGTGGAAATACTTTTTAACCATCTTCTGCAAATATTGGCTTCGGAAAACCATACATCAATGCCTATGTTAGAACCGGATGCTTTTGAACTGCTCCACTTGTATCCGTTTATGGGCAACATACGCGAGCTGCGGAATATTGCGGAGAGAATTGTCGTACTAAAAAAGAGTGATTTTGTTTCACGGCAGGATCTTCAAGAGGCTCTTTATCCGAATGATCTGGAGCCGGAAGAGACCGCCCATGTATATAAAGAGGAGCTCTGTTTGGAGGCGATCAGTGAACCGGAGCGGCTGAAGATTGCTCTGGAAAAATGTGGAGGAAGCCGCATAAAAGCAGCCAAACTTTTGGGGATGGATCGCTCTACCTTGTGGAGAAAACTTCGAAAGTATCACATAACGTTGTAAAATGATGCAGAACGTTTCTTAAGACGTTGCATATGTTGCAAAATTAAAAAAGGTTTTGTGTCATACGCTTGAAATATCTGGAGAAATAACTTGTTTTTTATAAAGATTTTAGGGAATTCACGGAGAGGATAGCAAAAGTTGGCATAAAGCTTGCTAATAAGATATAATATCAGCTACCTTAAGACAGCCGGCAGTCAAAGGTAAAATAAAGTCTAGGAGGCTTGTTTTTATGTCAACATCATATGTACTTATTGTGTTTGCACTTGTCATAGTATTGATGATTGTCCTGATTTCAAAATGCAATGTAAATGCGTCGTTTGGCATTTTGATTGCCGCTATTATTTTGGCGATTGCACTGGGAACGCCGTGGGAAGAGATAGAGCCAACGATTAACAGCGGATTTGCAGGAACAATTGAAGACGTAGCTATCGTAATTTTCCTGGGATGTACAATGGGTACAGTATTGGAAAAAACCGGTGCAGCCGTAAGAATAACCAAGTGGGCAATTGGGCTTGTCGGAGAAAAGCATATTATTTGGGCGATTGCATTGAGCTCTGGTATTCTGGGAATACCGATTTGGGCGGACACAGTTGTAATTTTGTTAATTCCGATTGTATCACTCCTTGCTGTACAGACCAAAAAATCTATGATGAGCTATGGGACAGCGCTTTATCTTGGAGCGCTGGTAACCGCGTCTCTTGTTCCCCCCACGCCGGGTCCGGTGTCTGCGGCTGCTCTTTTAAATGTGCCGTTAGGACAGGCGATTGTATGGGGAATTATCGTATCCGTTCCAAGTATCATAGCAGCAACATTATACTGTATGACGCTGAAAATACCCGTGTCACCAAAAGAGGAGTATTTAAATTCTGCAGCAGAGCATGAACAGATGGAACTCCCTTCTCTCTCCAAATCCATGCTCCCAATTATATTCCCGTTGTTTTTGATTCTTTTAAACACAGTGGCATCTGTTACGATTCCGGGAACTACTGCCGCAGCATTTCTTTCCTTTATTGGAAGTCCTCTGGCAGCTCTGTTTACGGGATGTATTCTTTCCCTTCTTTTGACTGGAAAAGAGTGGAAGACAAAAAAGGTTCTGAACAAATGGGTTGACGAAGGAATGACTGCAGCAGCTATGCCGATTATCGTAACCGGTATGGGAGGTGCCTTGGCAACTTTTGTAAAAAATGCCGGTGTAGCTGAAAAAGTAGCGGAATTGGTTTCACAATCATCTTTCCCGCCGATTTTAATTCCGATTATTATGGCTGCCATTATTCACATGGTAACAGGATCGAATGCTCTAGGCGTTATGACTTCCGCCGCACTGATGCAGCCTATGTTGGAGAGTCTTGGCATATCTCCGCTGGCAGCTTTTTTGGCCTGTGGCACGGGCGCTTTGATGTTTAAACACGCAAACTCTTCTGGCTTCTGGGTAACTGTATCGATGTCCAATATGGATGTTAAACAGGGAATCCGAGCGGTAGGCGGTGCTTCCACAGTGGCCGGTTTTACGGGAGCCGTTATAACCTGCATACTTGTTGCCTTGAACATAATATAAGAATGAAAACGGAGAGGAGAG
>DWYN01000085.1 GCA_019118645.1 Candidatus Blautia excrementipullorum
GGGCAGGCCGGGAATAGGCAGATAGAGTTTTTCCTTCCCACGGAACTCCACCGAGTAACTGCGGGGAAATTCCTCCTGCTCCAACACCGCACACAGGTAGTCCAGGATTTCAGCATAGCACTCCTCAGTGGAGTCCTTAGCGGTGATGCGGATGGTGGCAAACGCATCATTGGCCGATGCGGTGAAATGCTCCGTCTTACGCCGCTGGATGTCCTTTGGCAATTTGCCGCTGCCAGCTGTTTTCAGCTGCTTCACCATATCCGGGCAAAGCTGAGAAACCAGACCGAGAATGTGCTCGGTGGTAAGGGAGTCATAGCTGGCCCCATACACCGTATAACAGACTGCCACATAGCAGGCAAAGCGCAGCAGGTTCTCGTCCACATCCTCCGGGCGCAGCTCGGGACACACGGTGCAGGTCGGGTAAGCGGAAAAGAAATCCGTTTTCTCTCCAACCTCAAAATACCGCTCCTGCACCTGGTGTTCGATGTACTGCCGCAGTGTGTGATCGATCCCCTTCCAGCCCACCAGCCGCCGCAGGGCGTCGCAGAAGGCGGTCACGTCCTCATAGGGAAAGCCCTTCAAAGGCAGTTTGGCCAGATACCGCTCCAGCAGTTGACCGGGGAGAAAGGGCGTCCCGTTGTGGTTCCGCACCACCGTCGGAAAGGCGGAGTGGTTCTCCCGGGCGGTCCCGTCCAGAATGTCCCGGATGCAGGCATCCGCCTCCGCCAACACTTCGGAGGAGGTGTCCGGCTTGTGGATCAAGTAGTAGCGGCTATTCACGCCGTCGCGTTTTGGTAAACTCATATCAGGCCACCTCTTTCCGAACAATAAAAAATGCCCCGCGACACCCTGTCATTTGGACAGGCTGACGCCGGGCGCGAAAAGGCCGCACAGAACCAAGACCTGTATCCCAAGGCTCTGTGTCTGACGATATTCTGCTGTCTTTTCCGTCCGCTTGGACATGGGTACTCATCTCTATCCATTTGCTTTCACCTACCGCACATCCTCTTTTACCCGCTCCATCTCGTCCACCAGAGCCCTGACCTGGAATTCCACCATGTCCTCCGCCACCTCCGGAAAGAGGAACGGCATGGTGTCCGGGATGGCCTTGTACACCATCATCATAGCCAGAGCCAGATTTCCGAACAGCCGGGGGTCAATGTGGTCCGCCGGAATCCCAAAGACTTCCAAAACTTTTTGATAGAACACGAGCTGATCCCGCCGGAAGGCCTGAAAATTCTCCCGGGAGAGGCAGCGGTGTGCCTGCTGCTCCTCCTCGATGGACAAAACGGCAACGCCGCTTTTGGCCCCGTAGCAGCAGGTTTTCAGAAAGGTCTCCACCCCCTCCCGCCAGCTGAGGCCGGGGTCTGCCATCAGCTGCCGGGCATAGTCCAGCAGCCGGGGCTGCTGGTAGCGCAGGGCGTGGAGTACCAGCTCCTCCTTGGAGGAGAAAAAGCTGTAAAAGAAGGTCTTGGAAATCCCCACTTTTTGGCACAGGGTCTCGATGCTGCTGTGGATCAGCCCCCGCTCCACGATGCACTGGATCACCGTGACCATCAGGGCCTCTCGGATCTGTTCCCGCTCCTGAGTGGAATACGCTTTTCGTGCCATGGGCAATCACCGTCCCGCATAAAATATAAAATATAAAATTAAAAATTAGTATTTATATTATAAGTCATACCGTCTGGAGATGCAATAGGATTTATGGGTGTGAAAGAAAAATTTGGTGACTCCGAATGATTGTACTATTTAATATCATCGATTACTTTGATATGTCGCCATCAGAATTCTTTGCCACTCTCGACGATTCCTCATCATTACGAACCTCGCTAAAAGAGAAAATACTCGAACTTGATGAGGATGATTTGGAAAAGTTGTCCACAGTCCTTACTTGGATCAAAAAATAGAAGTGTCTTGTTTCTCTGTTTTAAAAACTTAGAGTGGGTACTTCTGGCCGGTTCCCTGTGAACCAGCCCTTGGCTCATCGAATGGACAGGCTCTCCCCCTGGCGGGGGAGGGTCTGTTTTTGTCAGGAAAGCCGGTAGAGACTGGATGTCCGTCCACCATTCTCCCGCCAGCGGGTCTCCCTTGTCAGGAGTTCCGCCCTGCACAGCTCGTCCAGCGCCCGCTTGACGGTGGAGCGGGAGAGGTTCAGTTCCTTCGCAATGGTCTGTATGGCCGGCCAGCACTTGCCGTCCCTGTCGGCCCGGTCTTTTAGGTACATATAGACCGACCTGGCCCGGTGGCTCAGATCGGAGGAATAGATGGCCCGGAAATTTGTCACAGAAATCACCCCCAATCAGCGCCGGATCTTGGGCCTGCGCCCATCTTTGGGCGGGTCATCCGCCTGCACGACCTGGACCGCACCGCCGCCAGATGCCGACTCCCCCTGTGGGATGCCCCCATCCCCGGCGGCAGGCGCGTAGTGCTTGCGGAGGATCGCCTCCTCCAACTCCTGTTTGCTGGCGTAGGCCACCGGCCGCTGGGCCTTTTCCGGCACCTGATAGGGCTTGCCGAACCGGATGCCCCAGTCCAGGAACAGGCGCAGCCGCACCTGCATGGGGTGTACGCCGGTCTTGGCCACAATAAAGCTGCCCTTGGGCATGTATTCCCATAAACGACATATATTTTATGTAAATAACGTATATTAAAGCTATTATTAACGCGAAAAAGCGTATATTATTGGGATACCGACCTGCCATTTTGATATTAAATTAAAGAAGTGGAAGGTGATTAGGATGAACGCAGAATTTATTCGAAACAGAATTACCCAGCTCCGGCTTCAAAAGGGCATATCAGAATATCAAATGAGCTACGAACTCGGTCATAGCAAAAGTTACATATATAATATCTCATCCGGAAAGTCTCTCCCTCCCATGGCGGAATTTCTCAAAATATGCAACTATTTTGACATAACCCCTAGTCAGTTTTTTGATGAATCACCGGAGGCCTCTGCTCTTTTGCAGTCAGCTACTGAAGGATTAAAAAAGTTATCTGATGATGACTTACTGTTGATTATTAATATGATCCGCAGACTTGCCAAAGACAACTGAATCACTACCTGGCGAGCAGGGCCTTTGTATATACAAAGGCAAAAATACCGGTACAGCTTATCAGGCTGCACCGGTATTTTTCTCGTTGGGGTAATCCCCAATCCCCTTGAAGATCCGTATCTGGAGATACGGGGCTGCGCATTCATTCCGAACGCTGTATTCAATTCTCCAGTTCTCCTTCCAACAGCTTCCTATAATCTACTTCAAAAATTTTTGCCAGATACACAAGCTCTATATCTGTCACAAACCTCTTCCTTGCTTCTATCCTCTGAATTGCATTTTTATCAACATCCAATCCTCTTAACTGCAGAATGTCGGCAAGCTCCCTTTGTGACCAGCCTTTCTCCAGCCGCAGTCTTTTGATTGCCGGGCCGGAAATATTATTCTTATCGCCAATTTTATTCTTGTACATAAATCTCCTTTGACACTCACTAAATGTCATTCCTTTTTTCAAAATTCTATGATATAATTGTTTATTATGTGACATTCACTAAATGTCAAAGGAGGATTTAGAGCATGAAATACTATATAGAATTAAGTCAAGAGGATTATGAGTTGTTAAATGAGTACAATTCTCTTCCGGAGTCAGCTAAAAAAATGGTCTGTATCGTATGTAAAATTGGCGCAAGCCACATCCTGACTTCAGAAGAATTTCATCTGTTGATTCAAAATCTGATGCACCGTGAAACATAACATGCCTTTTTCAGGCATGGGGTTTTACATCCCCGCATCTGAAAAAGGCGTGTTAAATTTACCGCTCTATTTCCTTCTTTTGTTTCTGAGTGCTGCCGTATTCCTGCTCTTCCTGGTTCAGGAATTGCTCTACATTCTTTTTGGCCTTTAAAACTTCCCGCATCATGGCACGGACTTCCCGGTACTGTGTGAAAACTGCTTTTTTACCAGCCAGTACTTTTTCATATTCTGCGTTTAGCTCTTTGACCTTCGGCAGTTTCTTAATTCCAGACTGATTAAAAAAGTCTTTGGCGCTCTTATGCAGTGTGATGGTTTCCCGGTGCGCCTCAAAAAACTTTTTGCTATATCCGGACCTGCGGTAATCCGCATATATTTCCCGTGTCTTTGCATAATTAATAAGATGTTTTTTCAAAGCGGCAATTTCTGTCAAGCGTTCTTCTGCTCTTTTTAGCTCACCGTCCACGGCATTAAACTTTCCGGTAAGCTCAGCCGTTCTTTCCTCAAGCTGTTTTGTACTCTCGATTCCCTGCTCTCTTAAAAAAATCAAAGTTTGAGCCATCTGTTTCAAGTTGTAAACAGTCGCCCACCTCTGATAACCCGCTCCCTTGGCCTGCAGCTTTGCATCAATATCTATAAGAAGATTTAGTCTATCCCTGCCACCAGCAGACTTCCGTTTTTTATTACGTTTCCCTTTTTCGCTCAGGATAACTGCACGAATTTCTTCCTCTGTATATCCCTCTCCCAGCGAACGAAAACGGATAAAACGTTCCTGTCCTTCTTTGTAAAGAGCTATATGCTTTCCACGTTTACAGATATAGCCGTCCTGTTCCAGCAAATGAAGAAATTCTTCAAAATCTTTCGGTTTCTTCGCCAGCGCCTTATCAACTGCATTTCGAATGTCATCCCGAAAGTTTCTCCGTTTCGGATACTCAGTGCGTTTGACACGTTCCTTATAAGGTTTCTTTTCTATTATGGACAATCCATGCTCCGCACAGATAATATCACTGACTTTCTGGAGAGCCAGTCCGGAATTGTGAAAATCCCGGAACTTTCTTTTACAGTCCAGGCTCGTGGAATTAAAAATGATATGATTATGAATGTGAGCCCGGTCCGTATGTGTTGCCACCAGAAACGCATGTTTCCCTTTGGTAAACCGCAGTCCCAGTTCATAGCCTACCTGATTGGCTTCTTCCGGTGTAATCTCCCCCGGCTTAAAAGACTGCCGGATTTGATAGGCAATCACATCGCTTTGCTGCCGCCTGCCGGTGATATGGCTATACTGGCGCTTCGAGAGAAGAAATTCTTCATCAGCAGTCATCGGGTCGCACTCATATCCGGTAACCAGATTGCCTCTTTCTGTTTTCTCCGGGTTCTGCGCATAGTCAGTCCGATCTCGCAGGCACTGGGCAATCGTCCTGCCTTTATTGATATGAAGAGCAATTAATCTTGTGGCCGCCATATCTTTTCCTCCCAACAGCAAAAAAAGGGCAGGCATCCCGCATTTCACTGCAAAGCTGCCTGCCCATATGTATTGAATTTTATGAATGAATAAAGCTGAGCAGGGATTCTTTCATCCCGTCCAGCGTTGATTCTATTACTACAGCAAAGAACATGACTGCCAAGAAAAAGACCTCCAGCACTGCCAATATCGCCACGGATCTCCACATCTGCTGTATTGCCGAATAAATTCCACAGCCAAGGATGAAGAGTATTAACGGTCCCATCACGTAAGAGGACAAATTGTTTACGGCTTTCACCAGGACCGCCGCAAGAGCAAAGGCAAAAATAAATGGAAGAGCCAGTACTTTTAAGGGAAGTTTTAAAAATTTCTTCATCATGCGCACCGCCTTTCTTTTTGTTCCGTTCATTTCTGATTATATTATAGAAGATACTGCAGGTTCCGGCAAGGTTGCGTTAAGAAATGCTGGCCAGCCGGACAAGAAGTTCCTTGGCCGCTTTCCAGATACACTCCAGCCTCTTCTGCAAATCTTTAATGTCCGCCAGATAAATATTCCCCGTTTCATTGGCTCTCTTTGCATACTGGTTCAGGTTGTTGCTGCAGATGCGCAGCAGCCGAATCAGTTCTTTGATATCCTGCAAATCCAATCTTACGCAGTAGCCGTCCAGCGTCATCTTGCGGATATAGGCACTCATATTTCCAATCCCCGCTTCTTTCATCTTACTCCGGATACGCTCCCGCTCCGCTTTTGAAACTCGAAGAATGATGATTTCATCCCTCTTTTCCATCACCGCGCCTCCGCCCTCCGTGGATGAGTTTTTAATACAGTTCCGGATATTGCTGTCTTAGATTTCAGGTCGTTCAGCACAGAAGGCTTTCTATCCGATTCTGGCAGCTTCTCCCCATCCAGACTGTGCTCATCCAAATTCAGAGCGGCATCCAATTCCGCCAGCCGTGCGCTCTTTTCTCTCAGTTCTGCTTCCTGGGGGAAAGGCTTGTCCAGCTCCGCTTTGGCAGCCTTCTGCTGATTTTCCAGGTTCTTCAGCTGTATCTGTACATTTTTCTTCTGAACTTCCAGATTTCCAAGAGCATTATCCATCCTGGTAAAATTTCCTCTGGCATCTGTTCCCAGCGCTACCACATGAGTCATAGCTCCTTTCAATGCAATCTCATAGTCCTTATAAAAGCTGTCGAAAGAGAGATCCATAGCAAATCCACGGTACACACCCAGCTCCACCGGTTTCGTCCCGGTATATCTCTGGCAGGCAGACAGAATTGCCTCTCCTGCCAGCTCTTTTTCCGTATACTCCCGTTCGAAAATCTCTGCACCCACAAATCCTTCCTGGGGCAGCGGATGTGACCCTGCCATCTGTATATCTTTCTCCAAACCATGAATCAATTCTTTCTGCTTTTTTATTTCGGCGGGGAAATATTGTAATACCCGGTCTTCCAGCTGATACTGTTTACTCTGATAATCAGATTTCAGCACTTTCAACCGTGCCACATCAACATCCAGATCCATCTTTTCCTTAATCCGGCTGTCACCGGCACAAAGGGCCTTGACCTCGGCATAGCTGAGCACCTGCTCATCTACGTCGTCACAGGAGCGGACCGGAGACTTGCTGGTCATTATCTGTGAGATGAATTTCTGCTTATTTTCCAGTGTCTGATAAAGATATGCATCAAATGTGCCTTCCGTCACGTATTGATAAATCTGTACCTGCTTATTTTGATTTCCCTGGCGGATAATCCGTCCATTCCTTTGTGTCATATCGGAAGGCCGCCAGCCTACATCCAGATGATGGAGGGCAATCAGCCTATCCTGCACATTCGTTCCGGCTCCCATTTTTTGCGTAGAGCCAAGCAGTATCCGCACCTGTCCGTTCCGTACTTTGGCAAACAGTTCTTTCTTTTTTATTTCACTGCCTGCATCATGGATATATGCAATTTCTTCCGCCGGTACACCCTTTGAAATCAGTTTTGTTTTGATATCATTATAAACATTAAATACACCTTCTTTTGGAGTACTCATATCGCAGAACAAAAGCTGCGTCAGCCGATTGTCCTTTCCTTCCTCCCAGATACGAAATACATTCTCTACACAGGCATTTAGTTTGCTGTTTGGATCGTCCGGCAAAAGCGGATTCATAAGCCGCTGGTCAAGGCCAATCTTGCGTCCATCCGAAGTAATCTTCAGCATATTATCCTCGGACGGATCTACCTGCCCTCTATGAACCACTGCGGCCCGTTCTGACAGGGCTGCCACCATTTCTTTCTGAATTTCAGATGGCTGTACCACTACGGTCTCAAACTTTGCTTCCGGTACAGGAAGATTCAGCTGGTCGCTGGTTTTTATGTCCGCAGCTTCCTTGAACATTGTCATCAGCTCAGGAAGATTAAAAAACTTTGCGAATCGCGTCCTGGCCCGGTACCCGGTCCCTTCCGGAGCCAGTTCAATAGCCGTTGTGGTTTCCCCAAATACAGATGCCCAGCAGTCAAAATGTGTGAGCCCTTTTTGCTGCAGCATATCATACTGCAGGTATCTCATAACCGTATACAGCTCTGTCATGCTGTTCGACACCGGCGTGCCGCTGGCAAACACAATACCGCGCCCGCCAGTCACTTCATCCAGGTACCGGCATTTCATAAACATATCGCTGCTGCGCTGAGCCTCCGATGTGGACAAGCCTGCCACATTTCTCATTTTTGTATATAAAAACAGATTTTTGTAAGCCTGACTCTCATCTACGAAAAGCCGGTCAATTCCAAGCTGCTCGAAAGTAATCACATCATCTTTTTTCTCTTCTGCAAGCAGTTTGTGCAGTCTTGCCTGCAGTGACTTTCTGGTTTTCTCCATCTGCTTGATAGTAAAATTTTCACCACGGCTGCGCTTTAGTTCATCTAAAGCATCTGTCACGTCATCGATCTGTTTCTGCAGTAATCTTTCCTGGCGTTCTGTGCTGAGCGGAATCTTTTCAAATTGGGAATGGCCGATAATCACTGCGTCATAATCTCCAGAAGCAATCCTTGCACAGAACTTCTTTCTTTTAGAGGTTTCAAAATCCTTTTTCGTTGTTACCAGAAGCTTTGCGCTGGGGTACAGACGGAGAAATTCACTGGCCCACTGCTGTGTCAGATGGTTCGGCACTACAAACATGGATTTCTGGCATAATCCCAGCCGTTTGCTTTCCATTGCGGCTGCCGCCATTTCAAAGGTTTTCCCGGCCCCTACTTCATGAGCGAGAAGAGTATTTTTCCCATACAGCACATGAGCGATTGCATTCAGCTGATGAGGACGCAGCTTTATTTCCGGATTCATTCCCACGAATTGAATATGGCTTCCATCGTATTCACGGGGCCGGATGCTGTTAAACAATTCATTATACTTTGCCACCAATGTCTCCCGGCGTTTCGGATCTTTCCAGAGCCAGTCTCGAAAAGCATCCTTAATCATCTGCTGTTTCTGCTGTGCGAGTGTAGTTTCCTTTTTATTAAGAACCCGTCTTTTATTTCCACCCGCCACTTCAATCGTGTCATAAATTCTGACATCTTTCAGGTTCAGCGTATCTTCCAGAATCTTATAGGCGTTGGCCCGCTCTGTACCATAAGTCATATAGGCCGCAACATCATCATACCCGGGACTGTTCTTCCCGGAAATCCGCCATTCCGCAGTGATTGGTGAGTAATTCACTTCTATACTCCTTTTCAGATAAAAAGGTGTCTCAAAGGTTTCCTGCATGAATTCCTGGATATACTTTGGCTCAATCCAGGTAGCCCCAAGCCTGGCTTCAATCTCTGAAGCTCCCAGTTCTTTCGGCTGAGCCTTTTCAAGCGCGGCTGCATTAACGGAATACTGCGGATCACTCTTTGCCGCCAGATGTGCCACTTTAAGCTTATCCCGGACATTTCCGGAAAGATATTCATCGGCAGTCTGCCATCCCTGTTCCGGCTCGCCGGAAGCTAAAGGATCGCGAAAGATTATACCGCGCAGTTCCTGCGTAATCCCATCGAAACCACCCGGCTTTCCAAGAAGCTCCGCCATAAACGGCAGATCTATCCGGCCTCGTTCTCCAATAGACACTGCCAGTGCTTCACTGGCTGTGTCCACATGCGTCACATGGCGTTCCGGGCGGATAGTACGCTTCGTAAAAATATCAGCCTTACTCTCCAGCTTTCCTTCCTCATCCATGTTTTCCAGAGAACAAAGAAGGTAATAAGAGGAATCGTCCGAAAATGCCTTCTCATTTTCACGGCTGTTTATCAGACCGTACTTTTCCGTAAATGCGTCGTAAGATACATTCAGCTCCTTCTGCTTCGCCTCAATGACATCCTGAGCATAGTCTTCCACCTGATAATCAATCAGTTCATTGACAATCTGGCGCAGCGACACCAGCCCTTTCACCCTGTCTTTTGCCGCTCCATTCAAATCTACCGGTATCATAATCGAATTTTCCCGGAAATACACATCACCATTAACCACTGTATAGGAATAATTTTTTACTCCCGGATCTGCAGGCAGTACAGCAGAACTGTCTTCTATTTCCGATTCCTCCACTGCTGCCCCCTGATAGCTGCCGTGAATATAAGAGAGCGCCGCTTCTAACTGCTCACTCAGGTCGGCTCCTTCTATGGGAAGCACTGTATATTCGTCTTTTCCGTACTGTGTACTTCTTACAGAGAGCTGTCCCAGCACCATTTCCGGATGTTCCACAAAATAGCTGTTAAGTGTCAGTCCGTCCTCCGTGCGGTCCAGATGCACCCAGTCCACGTCCAGATCTATAGGGCGCTCTCTCTTCTGCAGAAACAAAATATCTGACACCACATCTGTACCAGCATTTTCCAGGAAAGCATTGTTAGGCAGGCGGACTGCTCCCAAAAGCTCAGCCCGCTGTGCGATATATTTCCGCGCTTCGGGGCTTTTTGCATCCATAGTATAACGGCTGGTGACAAAGGCTATGATTCCGCCAGGACGTACCTGATCGAGAGTCTTCGCAAAAAAGTAATTGTGAATGGAAAATCCCAGTTTATTATAAGGCTTGTCATTAACCCTGTAATTTCCGAAAGGCACATTGCCCACTGCCAGATCATAAAAATCCCTTCTGTCTGTCGTCTCAAAGCCTGCAACCGTAATCTCTGCATCAGGATAAAGCTGCTTTGCAATCCGGCCAGAAATGCTGTCCAGTTCCACCCCATATAGACGGCTCTGCTGCATGCTGTCTGGGAGAAGGCCAAAGAAGTTTCCTATTCCCATAGAAGGTTCCAGAATATTTCCTTTCCGGAATCCCATCTGCTCCACGGCATCATAAATAGCACGAATTACCACAGGACTGGTGTAGTGGGCGTTGAGAGTGGAAGCTCTGGCAGCCTCGTATTCTTCAGGAGCCAGCAGTTCCTTCAGTTCAGCATACTCCTTAGCCCACTTTTCTTTAGACGAATCGAAGGCATCCGGCATCCCGCCCCAACCAACATACTGCGAAAGAATATGCTGTTCCTCCGGTGTAGCGTAACGTTCCTCTTCTTCAATCTGCTTCAGCACGGCAATGGCTTTGATGTTGCGCCAGAACTTTACCTTTGCTCCGCCTTCACCCAGATGGTCATCCATAATACGAAAGTTTTGTGCGGTTTTCGTTTCCGGTTTGAACAGTCCCTGATTCTGCTCATCTTCTCTAAGCCATATTTCAAACCACTCTCGGTTTACGGATTTATTGCTCCACACATAAGGACCGGTGTAAATACGGATTGTCGTCCCACTGATATCCTCAATCGTGCCTCTAATGGGCTGGTCGGGCGCAGGAAGCGACACGTAATCCCCCACCTGATAAGACGGAACGCCTTCCAGCCTGGCATTATTAAGCTGATCTGCCAGGTCTCCAGCTTCATCTGCCGTGTCAAAAACCAGAGGCTTTCCATCTGGCGCATAATATTCTCCGGTCTGTCGATCCCGGACAACAAAATCCTTTCCAAACTCTTTTGGCGCTATCTCTATGGAATAGCGCCGGTATTGTTCCGGATCCTGAAAAAACTGATCCAGCTCCTTTACATAAAGGCCGCGAAGAATTGGTGAGATTTCATCCCACTGATACCTCATAACCGCCTTTTTCAGCCCATCGCGTTCCGCTAATGCCACTTCCATACTGATGGTGGAAGTGAGATATTCTGCAATATTGCCATTCGCAAGCTCCACCGTCTCTTCACGTCCGGAATACAGCTCCGAAAGCCGCTGCATAATCCTGGTATTGCCCTCTCCATTCCGCAGCCATTGGGATATATATTCTTTATCCTTCCAGGTAAACAGGCTGACAGTCAGCACTGTGCGTAAATCTGAATCCACCTTTTCCGGATCTGTATAAAGATATTCTGTAATGGGGCCGTTACGCAGGTCTTTTTTTAGAAGCTGTTCAAAACGTTCCTGGCTTTCAGCCCTGTAGATAGGATATGCGGCTCCGGATGGCAGAAGCTGTACCGTATCTGCCCGAAGCTCTGTGATTTGATACTCCTGGTTTTCCAAATAGACGATACTTCCCTCATGGTAAACCGGCGCTGTGGGATAATAGACCTTTTCCTCATTCTCTGGAATGGCCTTCCAGATATTCTCATACTCTTCATCTGATACCGTTATCTCCATCTCATGGGCGGAATCACCATTCCCGATAGTAATGGTATCGCCCTCACGGGTGACAGGCCATCGTGACAGATCCGGAACAGCAGAAGAGCCAGACACGTCTGTGTCCGGCCCTTCATCAATCCGCTGTATCTGTTCCTGCTCCGATGGGAACAGGTTTAATTGTATATAAGTTCCGCCAGAAGGATTTCTTCCGCCTGGGCTCTGCAGTTGTTCATCAGCCCTACCCAGGTCATCGGCTCGCGGGCCTTCAGTTCCTCCGTCACGCCTGCTGCCTGCATCAGCTCCGGCATCATCTGCTCCAGCCGCTGATTCATAGTCTGATCGATTTCGCTCAAATGCGGGTATAATTTCCCGCTCACCAGCATGGCGTTGAACAGGACCGGCCGATGCCCCCTCAGATAATCCCGGCGCATTCTCCCGTACCGGCCCAGAGGCTTGGTTTCCTCCAGCTTCAGGTCGGGAATCAGGTAATCTCCGTTGTTCGTGTACGTCAAGTTGTTCTCCATATGCAGCGCTCCTTTCCGTGAGTTTGGCTCGTTCATAGGTTTGAATAGTGATACTTATCTGCCGAAACACCAGCTGATTGCTCTGGCTGACTGCCGTTCCCAGTACTGACACTGTCTCCGGAGTGTTAAAATCAACAACGCTGAAATAATCTTCCGGCGTAAGGTAATCGTCCGGATCAAATCCGCATCTGTACAGCAGTGAGTAAATAACACTGGCAGTGGCTGCCTTTCTAAAACGTATTCCGATGTTAAGTTCATCATATCCTTCTAATAAGCTGCCGTCAACGATGTCACAAATATCCCGCTTGTGTTCCGTCCAATACTCACTGATAAGCTGGTCTGCAATACCCTTGAGCTGCTCAGCCATATTATTTCCCAGAGGCATGCCAAATCTCTGCTCCAGAGCTTCAGCCACCGCCGTTTCATGCTCCGGCTGAAATTTCCAAAGAAATGGACTGCGGGAATTTTCCCGTACTCCTGTATCAGAAATATCGAAAACATAACGAAGCCTGGGCTTTTCGCCTGAAGTATCCAAAAGGGCAATACCTTTAGAACCGCGGCGCACATACCGCCTCATAACATCATTCCAGATAGAATATTCTGCGCAGGCTGTCGCCTCCGGCCGCTGTGAAAAAATCATAAGCTGATCATAATAGGAATACTTATATAGTCGAGAGGCCGTGGCCAGAAACGCTGTCCATTGCTGCCAGCTATCTGTCAGATGAGAAGCTGTATAATCAGCAATCACTGTGTAAAGCTGCAGCTTATCTCTCATAATCATCATCCTCATTATAAAAATCCGGATACAATTCCAGATCTGCGAATTCCTCATCTGTCATACCTGCCAGTTTTTCTACCGCAGCATCTGTAAGTGCCAGAAGCTCCGTTTCATCTGCCGCCAGGTAACCACGCATTTCATCCAGAGACTCTATCAGTCCCTGACGAGTACCGTCTTCAGATTTATAGATACACATCAGATTCATTTCTTCAAAAGTAAAATTATTCATATTAAAGCCCCCTCTCTGCGCTCTTTCGGGGCGCCGTCCTTTTTCTCTCCTGTTTTATCTTCTGCTTAAGCTGTTCCAAAACAGATTTTTTCTTTTCCGGTTCTACCGCCTCTTTCACTGCTGTATTCGCCTGCCTCTGCTCCTGCTTCTGCGTCTCGGCAAATTCCTTTTCAATATTGAAAATCATGCTGCCTACGGTTTTATTGATAGTCTCCAGACAACTTTCAAGATCCAATATATCCAGGTGTTTGCAATCCGCTGCCACGCAATCAAAACTGTTTTCCCCTGTTTCAATGCCAAAATGCTGGCAGACAATATATGAAATACCTTCAACTTCAATATTCCTGATTTGCTCAGATATCTGCTTGATCGGTACTTCTGGCCAGTCTCTGGCGGCAATTTCCAAGTTCTTCTTTTCATTTCTTTGCAATATGGCACGAGCCATAGTTCGGATACAGGCCTCTGCAGTCTGTGTCTGACCCGTCTCTTGCCGGGCAAAAGTATTTTCACTCCCATTTTCCCGCATCAATTCTCCATTCAGGGGCACTGGCGAAGCGCGCTGCAGAGCCTCCATAAATGCCTCATAATGCTGGATTCTCCTGGAGGCAGAGCTGACAAGCTGAGGCAGTGGTTTTCCTTCAGTTTGAGAATAGTCAAATACTTTGGCAGGCTGAAAAGTAAGAACTTCAATTTCTTTTTCTTCCATGACTACTTTCCCGGCAGCGTCTCGCACTGGTGCCTTGGTAGCTGGATCGATTTTGGGTCTCTCGACTATTTTCTTATAAGTTGTTGGCGCAATAATGGTAATACCATGCTCCCCTTTTTTCACATGGCGTCCAAACTGCTTCATCCACTTATCATATCCGGCTACCTTGACAGCATTTGGACACTGCGAATGTATCAGCATTTGGTTTTTAACAGAATACGTGTGGAAGCGGGACATAACCTGCAAATACTCCGCAAATTTACCGCTGTTGAACACATTCCAAATACCTGCCTCTATCTTTTCATTGAGCTCTTTTAACTGCTCTCTATTTGTTGGCTTGTCGGCCATGATGCTCAACTCCTTTCCGGAAAAACAGCCTCTGCAGAAGAAATATCATTCTTTACAGAGGCATAAACATAACGATTATCTATATGAGAGCTATTTCTTCTCGAACAGCAGCTTAAAATTCGTCTTTTCACCGGTATCCTCCAGCAACACGGTTGCATCATAGGTTTTACCGGTCTTTTCTGAATAACAGCCAGTGAGTTTTGCTTTGCCATCCTTTAACAACGCGGAAGCCACCGCTCTGGTAAGGTTCTTTTTCTTGACGGTAAAAAACTTGCTGTTTTTCCAAAGGGCAAACCGACATTCCGCATTTTCGCAGAAAAATCCCTGCTTACGTTCGGTGACAGCTCCGCCACAGCGGGGGCATCTGCCCACCGTCTCTCGATCAGAAGGGAAAAGTACCTGAGAGCCGTCAATCACTTTATAGGTCCTCACCAGATCATGGAGCATATTGCAGATACCGTCCATAAACTCATTAGGATTCATCTCACCACGCTCTACCTCTTTGAGCTGGTGCTCCCATTCTGCCGTCAAAAGCGGCGATTGGAGCTGTTCCGGCAAGACAGTAATCAGAGAAACACCTATTTGCGTAGGGATGAGGTACGTGGTCTTTTTCTGTTTCTTGCGCTCCACAAAGCCCGTGGATACCAGCTTTTCCAGGATACCGGCGCGGGTGGCCGGTGTGCCAATGCCCTTGCGCTCCGCATCCTCCGGTATACGGCCCCGGCCGCCTTCTCTTGCCCCGCTGGAGCAATTCACCTTGTCTTTTGTGCCAGCCATTTCCATTGCGGAGAGCAGCGTATCCTCAGTGTAGTGCTTAGGAGCTGTGGTCTTGCCCTCCTTGATGGAGACAGCAGTGACAGGGAGCGTCTTGCCTTCTGTCAGCCCATTCGGCAGAACGCTTTCTTTCGCCATGTCTGCTATTTCACGCTGATAGACTTTCCAACCCGGATCAATAACGGCTTTCCCTTTTGCAGAAAACAAGTTCCCGCCGCAGTCCAGGATGACAACCGTTTCCTGATAACGGTAAGGCGTGCCAGTAGCGCACAGAAGTCCCCGCGCCACCAGGCGCAGGATTTCCCGTTCCCCGGCAGGCAAAGCTTCCAGATCTGTCCGGCCAGCTCCCTCGGTGGGGACGATGGCATGGTGGTCGGTAACCTTGGCATTGTTGCATACCTGAGCCGCCAGAACGGTATCCGGTACAGCCACACCGCAGATCTTTGCTGCCACCGCTGCCAGCGCCGGAACTGTTCCTTCCATATCAGCGGTCAAATATCGGCTGTCAGTACGGGGATAAGTGCAGAGCTTCTTTTCATACAATGTCTGAAGGTAGTCCAAAGTCTGCTGGGCTGTGTAGCCAAGCTGCCGGTTGGCATCCCGCTGAAGAGTTGTCAGGTCATACATAGCAGGCGGCCTTTCCGATTTTTCTTTCTGCTCCACAGTCTGGACCAGGGCGGGCTGGCCTTTGCAGGCATCCACCACCGCCTGCGCCGCTGCCTTCTCGGCACATTTCTCACCTGTGGCAGAAAAACCGCCGCAGTCCAGGAACGGCGTATAAAACGGAACTGGCTTGAAGGCACTGATATCGGCCTCTCGCTGAACGAGCAAAGCCAGCGTTGGGGACATCACCCGTCCAACGTTTAGAGTACGGTGGTACAGCACGCTGAAAAATCGAGTCGCGTTGATTCCTACCAGCCAGTCAGCCTTAGCGCGGCAAAGCGCTGCTTCATATAAATCATCATAATCTGTTCCCGGTTTCAGGTTTGCAAAACCACTTTTAATTGCTGTATCTTCCATAGAAGAGATCCAGAGCCGTTCGAAAGATTTCTTACATTTGCACTGGTGATATACCAGCCTGAAAATTAACTCTCCCTCTCTTCCGGCATCCGTAGCGCAGACCAGACTTTCCACATCCGGCCGCTCCATCAGCTGTTTTAAAATGAGAAACTGCTTTTTAGTCTCAGCAGATATCTGGTATTTCCAGTTATCAGGCAGAATGGGCAGATCCTCTTTCTGCCATTTCGAATATCTCTCATCATAGCTCTCCGGCTGTGCCAGCTCCACCAGATGCCCTATACACCAGCTTACGATATATCCGTTTCCTTCCAGATATCCGTTGCCGCGTTTAGTGGCTCCCAGCACCTTGGCGATGCTCTGGGCAACTGAGGGTTTTTCTGCTAAAATAAGCTTCATCTGCATCCGCTCCTTACAAAGAATCTTTTTTTCTTATGGTTTCATTAAGGGTATTGGCTGCATCTGGAATATGGCCATCAGCGCAGCCGCCAAATTGATTCTCCGTCAGCTTACCTGACAGTTTCCTTCTTTTTTATTGTTTTTTTTGAAGGTTTTTCTGTCTTCATATTACTTTTACAGGCATACAAATCCGAAAGAACCGAGTTCCTGTTCCTGTCTGAATTCAGAATGCTGACTTCTTCCAGCTCTTTTTCCGCCACAGAATTTCTCTCCGGTGTATCTATTTTTTGATGTTTCAAATCCAGTTTATCCAAAGTCTCTGCATAATTTTTTTTTGGAAGTGCAAGCTTATCTTTCTCGCATAGCGAATAATAGCTTTTATCATTTCCGACTATAATATGATCAAGTACCCTGATACCCATCAGATTAAAAGCATTTTTCAACTGGTCTGTGGTAATAATATCATCCTTGCTAGGCTCTACTGTGCCGCTGGGATGATTGTGAAACAACATGACTCCAGATGCGTTAGACAGAATAGATGCTTTGATTACCTCCCGTGGATGTACCAAAGAACTATTCAAACAGCCCATACTGATAATACTGAAATTGATAGGGCGCATATCTGACTGAAAATTTACAATGGCAAAAACTTCACGGTCATAATCCAATAAAGCATCTGCCATAACTCTTATTGCATCCTCTGGAGAATGGATCGGTGTTTCCGAATAAAGAGAACGTTCCCGAACCATACGAATGGCAACCTGCTCTAATTCAAATTTTCTATTCTTGGGTTGAGATTCAACATCTGGTATTATCGCCATTATCATCACCATCCATTTTCAGGGGTACAGTCAGGATAAATTCTTCATCCCTCAATTCTTCCAGATAATTGTGAAGTTCAGACAGCGTCAAATACTTTGCCTGCTTACTGTTTTTCCTTATCTCAAAAGGCTTCTCAGCCGAAATCAATTTCACATGCATCCGCTCCTCAAAAATAAGCAGCCACACACAATAGCGCATGACTGCTTTAAAAAATTATTTTATCTTAGTATTCATCATTTTCTTTGTCTGATATATTGTTTGCCTCAAATTCTATCTCTTCATCTTCCTCGTCCGGCAATTCAATCTCATCTTCTTCATAATCAGCATCCGGATCTGGCTTTTCCTGCAGAGCCTGTTTCTTTTTCTTCATCTGAAGAAATATATAACCTGCCCCACCAGCCAGCATAGCCACAAGAATTATGACCGCCGGAAGAGGATTAAAAGATGGTTCATCTGTTTCCGGTTCCGTCTCTGTCTCGGGTTCTGGCGTGACAAGCTCCGATACTTCTGGTTCCTCTGCCGGCTCCTGGCTCTCCTGATACTGCGCCGCTTCCTCTTCGTCCATCAGCGACAACAGATCCGCCTCATCTACCTGATTCAGAAAATGCACCGTCTGTTCTCCTTCATCGTCACGATCAATGATCAGATAAAAATAATTGCCATTCTTCGTAACTAAAGTAATAAACTGCTTTCCTGCCTCACTGGTGCTGCCTGCATCATCCACCAGAGTAAGATTTCCATCTGGCGTCAGTGGTTCCGCAGGCTCTTCCTGCACATCTTCTGCCGGCTCCTCCTCAGCCTCTTCCACCTCTGCCTCTTTAGTAGCTTCTGCTTCCTGCACAGTATTCTCCTCAGAATAAGCCAAAGCATTGATGGACGCTGTCCCTAAAGACATCACTATAATCAAACATACCATAATAAATTTCTTAATCTTCATTCTGCGTTTTCTCCTTTTTCACCTGCTCCAGTATCTCCGGCTTCGGCATTGTCTGCGAAGCCATCTGAAGCAATCGTGCCAGCTGTTCCGGATTCAAATTCGCCGCATGGACCATTTCATGAATCTCAATATTTTCCTGTTCTCTGTATTTCTTATCCAGTTCCTTATACCGGGCATCCCATTCATCCCGTTTACGCAGAGCTTTATCCCGCTCCGTACCGATTCTGTCTAATTTTGCACTCAACTTTATACCTCCTCATCGAATTCTTCCGTAACAATAGAAGTGAGCCTGCCAGTAACTTGTCTCCACCGAAGCGTAGGAAATCGGATTCCCGCAGTGGAGCATCATCCCATTTCCCACATAAATACCCACATGGCTCGCTCCTGTGACATCATAGGTTCCCTGAAAGAAAATCAGGTCACCAGGCTGTGCCTCGCTGGCCGGAATGATATCACAGGCACTCATCAATCCATTAGCAGTCTGTCTGCCAATATTCCAACCATTTCCACAATTATTGATCACCCAACTGACGAAGCCTGAACAGTCAAAACTTGTAGATGGAGAACTTCCGCCCCAGATATAGGGATACCCCAGATACTTTTCTGCCTCCTGTATCATGTTAGCGAATCTCTCATCTGTCAGAGCCTCTCCCGGAATATCATAATCTGTGTACTCTCCAGTGGAATTGGCATAAATATCATCCTCAAACAAGTAAGGCCGGTTTCCCTGCGTCTGCAGAAGGACATTGTACCGTTCGTTCTGTTCCTCTGTCAGACCAGCCATGGTAATAACCGGACCCAATCCGCGATTCTGAAGAATCACATTCAAAATGTAATAGTTGTATTCCACCTCGACTTCATATGCTTCTTCTGACACTTCGCCTGTCTCCGGATCGATAACTGTATGCGTGCGGGTCTCTGTTCGTGTCCGAACCTCTATCTCTTCTTCCAGCTTCAACTCATACTGCCTATCAAAAAGCTCCTGCAACGTATCCTGCACTTCTTCTCTGGTATAATCCTCAAACAATACCGTCAGATAAGCTGTCAATTCATACGGATTATGATTGATTTCTTCCAGCTGATACCGATACTCATCATAATCAGGATGAGCAGTTTCCATATTGTTGATCTCACTTCGAAGAACAGCCTCCAGGGCTTTATAGTCCGCATTGGCTCCCAGAATATCTTCATCTGAAGCTGTAAAAGACGCTGCCAGCATGGAGCCTGTGCTGCCCTGCATCATGACGGAACAGGAAGAAAAAGCTCCCGAAATCATCACAAACAACAGCGCAAAAATGAGTATAAGCAATACTACATGTGATTGCTGTACTGCAAATTCCTTAAATCGTCCCAAAGCAGTTCCTGCCATCTTAGCCGTCTTCTCTGTTCCTTTTGCGGCACCGCCGGATGCGGTGGAGCCAGCGGCAGATCCATACGCCGCTTTAGCTGCATAATACTGCTTTTTGATTTCCTGCCTCTGCTTCCAGCGTGAAAAAGGATTTGAACCAGTTTCCGGATTTTCCGCCAGGGCCTGCTTAAACAGTGCATCCACATTTGCCTTATCTGCTTTACGTTCCAGCCTGGCAGCTTTTTGGTAAGGTTTCAGTTTATGGCTGTATCGAACATCATTCACCATCTGGGCTGACCCTGCCACAAATTTTTCACTCTGGTGGGCCACCTGGATTCCCACATTATCATCTTCGTTTTCTTCCATCTTCTGATGTATCTGAGCAGCCGCTATTCCAGTGGCAGCATTTTGGACCGTATAACCTGCTCGACTTCCGGGGACTTTTATATCTGATACGTTTTTATCCAGCCAGACACGGGAATTTCCCTTTGAAGTTCCGGATTTGCCTGCTTTTTTCTCTCCCCTTGGCCGAGTCTCCAATTCCACCGAAATATCCTGTTTCCCAAAACGCAGTTTATCCCGGTATCCGGAAACGCGCTTTTTCTCACTCTGCAGTTTATTTCTTACAGGAAGCCGCGCTTTTACTTCGTCTGCTTTATCCGCTGCCCTCTCAGCTCTCTTTGCCGCGCGGAAAACAGATTCATTTTCCAGTTCCTCTTTTGAGAAACGCAGCCGCATTGTTTTATTCTTCATGTCATTCTACCTGCCCAGACACTTCAGACAGCTTTGTTGTCATAATCCGGTACAGCTCCAGGTCCTTTGGGAAGTGGTCCACAAAGGGAAGAATCACATTTCCATAAAACAGAAGTCCTGCTCCTTCACCTGAATGGGTGACATACGACAACTGATGCGGACTGATATTCAACTGTTTTGCCAGGATCTCTCGGTCGCCTGCCGCCTGATTGAGCATAATAATAAAGTCCGAATTTTCAAGAATATTCTGTATTTCTCGGCTGAGAAGCAGCTCTTTCACGTTCTGAGTAATTCCTGTGGGAATGCCACCCCATTTCCGAAAGCGCTGCCAGATCTCCACGCTGTAGGATGCTGTCTGCTCTTCCTTCAGAAGAAGATGAAATTCATCCATATAATAGCGTGTCGTTTTCCCTTCGTTCCGATTCTGCGTTACACGGCCCCATACATGATCATGCACTACGAGCATTGCCATCTTCTTCAGCTGCTTTCCCAGGCTCTTGATGTCATAGCAAATAATCCGGTTCTGCCTGTCTACATTAGTTCTGTGATTGAAGCTGTTCAGCGATCCATGTACATAGATTTCCATAGCTGCCGCAACATAGTGGGCCTCTTTTTCTTCCTGAGCTAATAAAGCAGTATACAGGTCTTCCAAAATTGGCATGTTTTCTGGAACAGGTTTTTCAAAATACGGTTTATATATCATATGAACACATCTGTCGATCACCGTTTTTTCAACCGGCCTCAACCCATCTTTTCTTCCAACCATCAGCTCACATAACGAAAGGATAAAATCTGCTTTTAATGCAAGCGGATTATCATCTTCACTGTAATTGCTGTTGATATCAAGCGGATTGATATATTGTCCCTCCGAATTTTCGCTGCCTGCCGGAGTCAGCCTGATAACCTGCCCGTGAAATCTCTCTGTCAGAGCAGCATATTCGGATTCCGGATCACAAATTATCACATCATCATCTGTAGCCAGTATGGTATTGGCAATCTCGCGTTTTGCGGCAAAACTTTTTCCGCTTCCCGGCGTACCGAGTATCAATCCATTAGGTGTCTTCAGCTTCTTTCTGTCAACCATAATCAGGTTATTGGAAAGCGCGTTCAGTCCATAGTACAACGCCTCTGGGCTGTCCTGGAACAGCTCCTGTGTCGTAAAGGGAATAAAAATTGCCGTGGAGCTGGTTGTCAATGCTCTCTGAATTTCTATCAGATTCTGTGCAAGCGGAAGACTGCTCATAAGTCCCTGTTCCTGCTGATAATCCAGACGGCACAGGCTGCAGTTATGCTTTTGTGCGATACTCTGCGCCTGGAATACGTTATTCTCCAGTTCCTGTTCCGTCCGTCCTGTATTCATCACAAGGAACGTCATCAGGAACATTCTCTCATTCTGGTTCTGCAGTTCTTTCAGCAGTGCTTTTGCATCCTTCCCATACGTGGCCAGATCCGAAGGAATAATGTCAATATCATATCCGGCCCGGACTGCTTTTTTCTGTTCATCAATTTTTGAACGGTCCAGTTCCGTAATTGTCCGCTTTACAGTCTTAATTGCTTTATTCTGATCTACCGACTGAACGTGCATCGTCACAATTCCGCTCGACTCCATATCCAGGAAATCTTTAAGCAGCTGGTCACTGAGATCAGAAGCAGTGATAGACAGAAAGCTCATCGCTCCATACAGAGAGCCCATCCGAAATGTTCTTCCACCGGGAAAAGCAAAACCGCTGGGAGCAATAAAATCCTTCACTGACAGCCCGGAGGGAACCAGCCAGTTCCAGTCAAAATGAAACCGTTCCTGATCCCCCATGTGAAACATGGTGTGCATCAGCCGCAGTCGCTCTCTGCCGTCCAATGGCTGTGCGGTCACACCCAGACGGCGGAAATTATTAATAAGATCCGTCTGGATGTGCTCCAGTCTGGGCTTGGCCTGTTTTATCGTTTCCGCTTCAATTCCGAAAGTCAGATATTTTGTTTTAGTCAGGCCGTTATTCCCTTTCTCTAACTGCTTGCGCAGCATCTGGCTGTACTCCTGACGCACATCGTCAAAGCCATCCTGCCGGGGCTGAATCTGTATCTGACGTTCAAAGCTCTCCAGGTCCGTGGCCGTATTCATAAATGACAGTTCGAAATGTACAGAGCTGTCAAAGAAATTCAGAAAACTGCACCATTCTTCAAAGATGGCTGTCTTATCTTCCTGCTGTGCAAGCTGATAATTGATATCATAAAACTGTATCGTCCTGGTATAATACCGATCCCGGACACGGCATATCCCATCCGGAAACATTCTCTGAAACGGAATAGACTGCTGTGCTGTACGCGGGATGCCGTCATCCTTTCTGGCACGTTCCATCACCGAACGAATCTGCCTTTTTTCCTGTCTTGTAAGATTTTTCGGCAGGGCGGAATCCGCCATTTCTGCCTGTTTTCTGCTTCTGTGAATCAACAATATGCCGTACCTCCTCTTCTGCCCACGCCTGCCGCATCAGAACCGCATAATAGTTATTTGTCTGATACGGTCTTTCTTTGGGGCGGATAAATCTTGCTTCTATAAACTGCTTCGCTATGACTTCCAGCGGCTGCCCATGCTTTTCATAAAGTCCCATAAAAATCATAGGCAGCATAACAATCATCATGCCGATGGTTGCAAATGACACATTTCCGGATTGTTTTAGCAAAAAGAAAACCGGAACACCCATAAGCGCCCCGATTCCAAAGCAGATAATCTGCCGTTTTGTTAAATTGAACAGAACCTTTGATTTCACCCGCGTAAGGTCACGGGGGACCGAAACATATGCCGCCAATTTAATCTCCTCCTAACTTCAATGCGCCGAAAACACTCCCTTAGCGAGAGAGCCTGTTTTAAACAGTGTGAAACATAACAGCACCGTGTAGCCGACAACACCCCAAATCGAGGCGATCACATCCCCACTGAAGGAAATGCCCTGAATCAGCACTGCATAGATGCCGACACAGACCAGAATCAAAAATCCCTGAAATCCCAGTGCCAGCAGAGAGCGAAGATAATTCTGACCCATCTGGCTCTGTTCCCGGTTTCCAAAGGTAGAGAATGGAATCGGCGCGAGACTCACAACCAAATATATTTCTATCATCCGGCCATATACGATTATAAAAATAATAATGCTCAGCGCCCACATGGTGATGTTAAGTAAAAAAGACTGAAGGAACAGCCCAATCAAGGGACCGATGCCCATTCCCATTAAGGTTTCCTCAAGAGTTTCCAGTGCTGAGCCGTCAATGGCTGTGGAACCGGCAACCAATCCACCCGCACCGCTGATTACATGCTGACTGACATCAAAAACAGCCATGGTAATATTAAAACAGTTTGTAATCAGCATGACAGCCACAAAAGTCTTAAACACCCACTTAAAGAAAATCCAGGTGTCAAAGTTGGCCAGATTATTATGCTCAATAATCATCTGGATCAGTTCATAACAAGCGATAATCGTGAGAATAATGCCTGCTATCGGAATAATGACCGATTCCGATATATTCTGAATCATTAAAAATATCCTTGGTGAGAAATCCGCTGGAGATGTCCCTACCTGCGCCGCCACGTCTCCAACCTGCCGGTTGACTGCATCAAACATTCCGGACAGTTGTTCCATAATTCCTCCGACCAGCCATTTTTTCAACTCCTCGGTAATAGATTCCCATATAAAATCCATCCGGCTGTCGCCTCCTTTCTTCCCGTTCCGCGCCACGCGGAACGAGAGCATTTACAGAAGTTCTCTGTCATCCGAATAGCCCTGACAGAAGCGGCACAAGCGTAGTTCCAATGAGCGCTACTCCAGCGCCCGCCATGAGCTGTTTTATCCCCAAATAGGTGTAGGAAAACGGCTCGATGGCGGGCGGCGGCGTGTCAAGAAATATCTATGGAGTTTTTAAGAACCGCCCCGGCGGGGCAGGTCAGGCTGTGACCTGCTCCACTTCCGGGATGGGTTTAAGATTAAAATGAATTTCGATAGAAATGTGTCTTGTCTTATCGCTGTCTATGCTCTCATGGACAACGATTTCTTTAATCAGGCGGTTAAGGGTGGCGGCGTCCAGTTCCGTGATGTCGGCGTATTCCTGAATGGCTTCCACCCACTGGCGGGCGTCACACGCAAGCCGGATTTCATCGGCCAGCTTCTTCCGGCCTTCCTCAACCTTTGCCTTCAACTC
>DWYN01000086.1 GCA_019118645.1 Candidatus Blautia excrementipullorum
GCAATATTGATCAGAGCTCTTCGTGTCCAGTCCGAAGAATCTGCCGCATAATCCGCCATAGCCTGCTGCTTGCGGACAACGTATGCGTTGAAATCCGGAAGAGTCTGGAACCAGTCTTTGCTGATCAGTTCGTGCTGCAGACGGCCTAATTGTTCTTTCAGGCCATATTTCATCATTTCTTTCCCGGTCAGGAAATCAATGGCGCGGCGCAGATTGGGATCGCCTTCGTACCAGTCGGCCGCACAGTAATCGCCTTCTGCGTAGCGGTGGATAACCTGTTTGCTGCTCTGGCCGAAGATGTAGATATTTTCCTGTCCCACCGCCTCGCAGATCTCCACGTTGGCGCCGTCCATGGTTCCAAGAGTCAGGGCGCCGTTCAGCATGAATTTCATGTTTCCTGTTCCGGACGCTTCCTTGGATGCAAGACTGATCTGTTCGGAAAGGTCGCAGGCGGGGATCATTTTTTCAGCGGCGGTGACATTGTAATTCTCTACGAAAACAAGCTGCATCCAGGGGGATACCTCCGGATCGTTTTCGATCACTTTTGACAGAGTGAGAAGAGCGTGGATGATATCCTTGGCGATAATATACGCCGGGGCCGCTTTTGCGCCGAAAATACTTACCAGCGGTACGGAGGGCTTATGTCCTGCCTTGATCTCAAAATACTGATGGATCAGGAACAGAAGATTAAGCTGCTGGCGTTTGTATTCGTGAAGACGCTTGGACTGGATGGAGAACATGGCTTCCGTATTCAGGCTGACGCCCTGCTTCGCTTTCAGCCAGCGGGCAAGTTCCTTTTTGTTTTCCTTTTTGATCTCCGCGAATTTTTTCAGGATCTCTTTATCTTCTGTAAATGCCAGAAGCTTTTCCAGTTGGGAGGCGTCTTTTTTGAATCCGGGTCCGATAAGAGCCTCGATTTCATCTGCCAGGGCAGGATTGCATTTCAGAAGCCAGCGCCGGAAAGTAATGCCGTTTGTCTTGTTATTGAATTTTTCCGGATAAAGCTGATAAAAATCAGCCAGCTCGCTGTTCTTCAGAATCTCCGTATGGAGAGCCGCCACCCCGTTGGTGGAATGGGTGAAATGGATATCCATGTGAGCCATATGGATCACGTCGTTTTTATCAATGACAGCTACGGCTTCGTTGTCTGTTCTGGTGCGCGCAAGAGCGTCCAGCTTTTCGATCACAGGCATAAGCTGGGGAACCACCTGCTCCAGGAAGCTTCTGGGCCATTTTTCCAGAGCCTCCGCAAGGATCGTGTGATTGGTATAGGCGCAGGCATCCGTAACGATCTGTACAGCTTCTTCAAACTCAATGCCGTGAAGTTCCAGAAGACGGATCAGCTCCGGGATCACCATGCTGGGATGAGTGTCGTTGATCTGGATAGCGGCGTAATCCGCAAGATCATGGTAATTGCAGCCTCTGTCCGCACATTCTTTCAGGATAAGCTGTGCTCCTGCGCAGACCATGAAATACTGCTGATAAATACGCAGAAGACGTCCGTCATCGTCAGAATCGTCCGGATACAAAAACAGAGTCAGGTTCTTCGCAATGTCTTTTTTGTCAAAGGAGATGCCTTCTCCGATAATGGATTCATCTACAGAATCCAGGTCAAAAAGATTCAGACTGTTTGTCCGTCCTTCGTAACCTGTGACAGGAAGTCTGTAAAGACGGGCGGAATATTCTTTTCCTGCCAGAGATACCGGGAAAAGGATATCCGTAGGCTCTGCCGCGCTCTGGGGAGTCAGCCAGTAATCAGGAGATTCATTCTGTACGCCGTTCTTGAAATCCTGATGGAAAAGTCCGCAGTGATAGCGGAGCCCTACGCCGTCTCCCGGAAGGTTTAAAGTTGCGAGACTGTCCAGAAAACATGCAGCCAGACGTCCCAGCCCGCCGTTGCCAAGACTTGGCTCCGGTTCCAGTTCTTCAATGTCGGAAAGATTTTTTCCGGCTTCGGCAAGAGCAGAGCGAACTTCGTCATAAAGTCCGAGATTGATCAGGTTGTTGGAAAGAAGTTTTCCGATGAGAAACTCGGCGGAAATATAATAGAGCTTCCGTCCGGCGGCAGCCGCTGTGCGGCCGGCGCTCTGCTCCTGGACCAGTTTGAGAAGAGCGGCATAGATCTCTTCATTGGACGCCTCTGCCGGACTTTTTCCCAGAAGGCGTGTAAGAGTGGAATTCATGGATGTACGCATAAGAAACTCCTTTCATGTGACTGGATTTATATTTTCTGCGCTTCTGCGGCATATGCCTCAGAGCCCAGAATTTATTTTCTTTTTTGATACAACTATGTTTTACCATGGATGAGATCGTTTATCTTGTAAAATGATTGCAAATAATGATACAATCCTATCATACTTGAAGAAAGACAGGATAATACCCGGAAAAGGGAGAAACCTGTTTTTTCTAATACTTCTGATAAAATGAAATGGGGAAGGTTCTGAATGGAATTAGAAAGAGAAGAAAAAATAAAAAAACGGTATGAAGAGACAAAAAAACACGGCAGCAGACTTTTTCCCTTTAATATCTATCCCTGTACCATTCCCCTGGATTTTCCTTCTGTAGTTCTTCACTGGCATAAGGAGATGGAACTGGTCTATGTAAAAAAGGGCAGAGGGAAGATACAGCTTGGCATGAAAACATATCCGGGCAAAGAAGGCGATATTTTTGTGATACCTCCGGGAACTCTTCACGCCATTCGAAGGGAGCCGGGACATTCCATGGAATATGAAAATATCATATTTGAGGTAGAATTCCTGGGGGCCGGCGCGGCGGATGTCTGCGCCGGGGAGTATCTGAATCCTCTTGCGGCCGGAAGGCTCCTTCCTCCGGTGCGGCTTTCCGGCGGAGAAGAAGGATATGAAAAGACAGCAGCCTGTCTTCAGCAGATGGAGCGTCTGTGCGGATCAAGAGAGGCTGGATTTGAACTTGGCGTAAAGGCTGCAGCCCTTGAACTGATCTTTCTTCTTGTGCAGAAATTTCCGGGCAGCCCCCATAATATTTCGCCGGATATGGAACGCCTGAAAAGTGTTCTGCAGGAAATCGAGAGAAGGGACAGGGAGCCGCTGACCGTAGCGGATATGGCGGACTTCTGCGGCTGGAGCAGCAGCCATTTTATGAGATGGTTCAAACAGATGACAGGAGGAAGCTTTATATCCTATGTAAACGACAGACGCCTGTCCGCCGCCGCCGAAAATCTCCGCCGCAGCAACGAAAAGATCGTAACGATCGCCGCAAACGCCGGATTTGAAAATCTGTCGAATTTTAACCGGCAATTTAAAGCCAGGTATGGAATAACGCCCAGAGAATACAGAAAAAAAACTATTTAGAAAAAAATCTAAATAACTATTGACATTTTCCTTTCCCGGAGGTATATTCTATTTAGAAATATTTCTAAATATTAAAGAAGAAGGGAGATGGAGAAATGTCTTTTGCAGATACATTTAAAGCCCTGTCGGATCCGGTACGGCGGGAGATTCTTCAGCTTCTCAAGAACGGGAAGCTGTCTGCCGGAGAAATCGGCAGCCATTTCGACATGACCGGGGCGACGATATCCTATCATCTGGGCATTCTGAAAAAGGCAGGTCTGGTATGGGAATCAAAGGTGAAGAACTATGTTTATTATGAACTGAACACTACCGTGGTGGACGAAATACTTTTATGGCTTACGGATCTGAAGGGAGGAAATAAGAATGAAAGCGAACTATAAAAAGTATAAATGGACACTAATACTGGCGTGTATCGTCAGCATTTGCCCTATCATCGTGGGATTGATCCTGTGGAACCAGCTTCCGGACAGGATCGCCACCCATTTCGGAAGCGGCGGAGAGGCCAACGGCTGGAGCAGCAAGGCTTTTACGGTTTTCGGAATTCCGGGGATTATGACGGCAGTAGAGCTTATTTTGTTTTTTGCCACGACCAATGATCCGAAAAAGAGAAATATCGACGAAAAACTGATGCGCCTGATCCTCTGGATCATTCCGGTGCTTTCCCTGATCGTAAACTTTTCCTGCTACGCCATTGCTCTGGGGAAAAAGGTGGATATTGGAATGATAACGAATGTCTGTGTCGGGATCGTATTTATCATCATGGGAAATTACATGCACAGGATCAAACAGAATTATACGGTAGGGATCAAGCTTCCATGGACGCTGAACAGTGAGGAAAACTGGAACAGGACTCACAGAATGGCTTCCTGGCTGTTTGTTCTCTGCGGTATCCTCTTTATTATCAACGGCGCTGTCCTGCAGACTGAATGGATGGTCGGGGCGGCGATCCTTATGGCAGTCGTGCCGGGGCTTTATTCCTTTATTCTGTATAAAAAAGGCATTTGAGGAATCCGGCAGCGTTATAAAAAACAAAACTGTCCCCTTTAAAATTGTTAAAATTGTGTATTTTCAAATGTACAGTTTTTGCGTATGATAGCAGTACATCAAAAGAAAGAGGGGACAGAATTTATGAACAGTCAGAACAAAATGATTACAAAACTTGCGCAGACAGCGCTTATGGCCGCTCTCTGCTATGTGGTATTTACTTTCCTGCAGATCAAGATACCGGTTCCGGGAGGAGACGCTACATCCATTCATCTGGGAAATGCTTTCTGTGTGCTGGCTGCGCTCCTTCTGGGCGGATGGTACGGCGGAATCGCAGGAGCCGTGGGAATGGGGATCGCGGATCTGATGGATCCTGTATATATTACAGTGGCGCCAAAGACGATCATATTAAAGCTTTGTATCGGACTGATCACCGGACTGGTAGCTCACCGGATCGCTCATATTAATGAAAGCACAGACAAAAAATATGTGTTTAAATGGAGCGTGATCGCTTCTGTGGCAGGGCTTGCCTTTAATGTGGTAGCCGATCCTGTAGTCGGATATTTTTACAAGCAGTTCATTCTGGGACAGCCTCAGGAGCTGGCGGAGGCACTGGCAAAGCTGAGCACCATGACTACCCTCTTTAACGCGGTAGTTTCCACGATCCTGGTCGCGGTAGTATACAACGCAGTCCGTCCGGTACTGATCAAAAGTCATCTGCTGGTAGTAAACGGGCACAAAGAACAGACTGTATAAGAGACATAAGCAAATCATAAAAAAGGACAGTAAAAAGAAAAGACGCTGGAAATCCGAGAGATATCAGATTTCCGGCGTCTTTTAGCGTAGTGCTGACTTGAAATTTTAAATTCCAGTGCAGATGCACCCCTTTTTTTGAATTTCCTTTTTTAGATAGTCAATAAAAACTTTTGATGCTTTGGAAAATATCTGATATTTTTTCCATACGATAAATCCCCGTGCTTCCAACCGGGGAGAAAACGGACGAAAGCAAAGGTTGCTTCCCTGCGTGTTAATGAGTTTATCGTAGCACAAGGCGTATCCAAGTCCTTCATCCACCAATAGTGAGGCATTGAAAATAAGGTTATAGGTGGCGACAATATGAAGTTCAGATTCTTCCCGCTTAATCCAACGTCCCAAATAAATGTTATCTCCCTTTTGATGAGAAACAATCAAAGGTTTATCCCACAGATCCTCCGGGCAGATTGCTTCTTTTTCGGCCAGAGGAGAATCCCTGCGCATTAAAACCCCCCAGATATCTTTGATAGGAACCGGGACGGCTTCATATTTCTGTAAATCAATCTCTGTAAAAAGCAATCCGAAATCAATGAGTCCTTTATCCAGATATTCCAATACATGCTCCGCGTTTCCGCTGGAGATATGATACCGGATATCTGGATATTTTTGCTGCAATTTTTTAGCAACTTGTGCAAATAAACGAACGGTTTCCGTTTCTCCGGCTCCGATGAAAACATTACCTGCGATGGTGTCGTTGGAACCTGTGATTTCTTCTTCTGTGCGGCGCATGAGTGAGATCATTTCTTCTGCGCGTTTACGCAGAATCATCCCTTCTTCTGTCAAAACAACTTTGCGGGAACCTTTTACGCCGCGAATGAGGAGCTGTTTGCCCAGCTCTGTTTCCAGAGCCTTGAGCTGCGTGGATAAGGCGGGCTGAGAGATATGCAAAGACTCTGCAGCCGCAGTAATATTCTGTTCCCTTGCTACAGCTAAAAAATATTCTAACAATCGAAATTCCATTAAAATCGCCTCCTGATATTTAGTATAACGGACAATAATATAAGCATCAACTATGAAAAATGATAATAGATAAGTATTTGGTATATAATCTGCTGATGTATATACTTGGGTTATAGAAATGAAACTTCTAAAGGAGTCCTGACGATGAACTATAAATACTTGAACAGAGGTATCTGTATTGATTTTTCATTTGATTTAGTTATGAAAAACCATAAAACATAAGTATTTGATATTTTATATTCTAGGAAGTAAACTGAGGGCGTAAGGAAAAGCAATGATGAAAAGAGGTTGGATGAAATGGAACAAGAAATGTTGAAAGATAAAGTCGCTATCATCACCGGAGCCAGCTATGGTATGGGTCGGACGATGGCGGAACTGTTTGCTGAAGAAGGCGCGGCGGTGGTACTCACAGCCAGACATCAAGATAAGCTGAAGGATGTCGTGGATGGCATCCGCGGGAAAGGCGGAAAGGCTGTCGGCGTGGCAGCCGACGTCTGCTCCACCGAGGATACGAAGCGGGTGTTTGATACTGCGCTGAAAGAATTTGGCGATGTTGACATTCTTATCAATAACGCTGGTATCGGAGAACAGAAAATGATTGATGAAACTGATGACGACTGGATGATGTATGTGATGAACACCAATCTGGGAGGACCCATGCGGTATATCCGGGAGGCTCTGAAGATTTTTCTGCCTAAGAATGACGGGGTTATCATCAATGTTTCTTCCGTCAACGGCACCCGACCCTTCTGCGGAGCTACATATACTTCCACAAAGGGCGCTTTGAACACACTGACTAAGAATGTAGCGATGCGGCTTATTGACACCAACATCCGCTGCAATGCGGTAGCTCCCGGAGCGACCGTTACGCCGGCGCACTTGGCAAATAAAGCGGGAGAACAGCCTGGCGGAGCGGAAATGCTGAAATACAGCGGCCATTTTGTTTATTTCCCCGGTCCGGAATGCGATCCTTTGGATCAGGCGTATGCCTGCCTGTATCTGGCCAGTAAGATGGGACGTCATGTGAAAGGTCAGGTATTGCAGGTATGCAATGGAGCGTTCCTATAATCAACGAGCAGTAATACCAGGGTTGGCACACTCGACGCCACAGAAGAATTTGTGGACGCTGTAGAAAATAACCCCGTTCTGGAGGGCTGGGATAACCAGATCGTGGTTATTAGTGATGAGGAATAAAAAATGCGTAAAAATAATACAGCAAAGCGGGAGACAGCCAGCAACCCTTATGCTTACAGTGTTTTGCAGAATTTAAAGGATGCTGGATGTACCGACGAAATGATAGAAAAGTTTATGGCTCTTCAGGACAGTGATGATGAGGAACAGCAGATACAGCTTCTTTCTGGTCATAGAAAGCATTTATTAGAAAAGCTTCACCGGGAGGAAAAACGGATCGATTGTCTTGATTATCTTATCTATCAAATGAAGAAGAAATAAAAACGATTATAAGGAGGTTTCCATATGAGAACGATTCAGAATCAGACTTTTGATGCAGAGAGGGCTCTTTACGGCAGCAGCGATATCGTGGTAAAGGACTGCTCCTTTGACGGCCCTGCCGATGGAGAGAGCGCTTTCAAAGAATGTCAAAACATACAGGCAGAACATAACTTTTTTAACCTGCGATATCCTTTCTGGCATGACCATGGCCTTGTGATCCGTGATTCGGAGATGACGGAGCTCTGCCGGGCCGCCTTGTGGTATTCCGACCACATTACCATCGAAAACACCAAGCTTCACGGTATCAAGGCCCTGCGCGAATGCGCCGATGTAAAGATGAAAGGCTGCAACGTGATTTCTCCGGAGTTCGGCTGGTCTGTCCGGGGTATCGAAATGGAGGACTGCGACGTCGAGAGCGAATACTTCATGATGCGTTCTGCAAATCTGCACTTTACGAACGTACGCATGAAAGGCAAATATTCCTTCCAGTACATTGAGGATTCCGTTTTTGAAAACTGCACCTTTGATACTAAGGATGCTTTCTGGCATGCAAAAAATGTCACCGTCCGGAACAGCGTTGTAAAAGGTGAGTATCTGGCCTGGTACTGCGAGAACGTCACTTTTGAAAACTGTAAAATCATCGGAACACAGCCTCTTTGCTACTGCAAAGGATTGAAACTCATCAATTGCGAGATGATCGACTGCGACCTGGCCTTTGAGCGCAGCGAGGTGGAAGCTGCGATTACAACACCGGTACTCAGCATCAAAAATCCTCTTGCAGGCAGCCGCATTACAGTACCGGCTGTCGGAGAAATTATCCGTGATATTAAAGAGGGGACCGGAACTGTACAGGTGCAGAAACAGGAGGCTAAAAGCGTCTGTGCCTGTGCGTGAAAGAGGGAAAGGGAGACCTTGTGGGCTCCTTTTTCCGCATAGAGGAGGTATGGCATGGAATATTTGCTGAGGGGAATTTTGATCGGTCTTTTATTTGGACTTCCAGTGGGAGCGATCGGTGCGCTGACTGTACAAAGAACCTGGAGCTTAGGCGCTAAAGCTGGTCTTTTGACAGGACTCGGTTCCTCTGTGGCAGATTGTTCCTATGCCTGTGTCGGGACCTTTGGGCTGACCTTTATCTCGGATTTCCTGCTTCACTTACGAATCCGGCATCTATTTTAACCTTTCTCTTTGTGTTCTCTTATTTCAGCATCTCAAAAGTGAGCGGATGGCTGGGTGGTATTCTACTGGTGGCAGGAGTTTTTCTGGGAACTTATTTTTGGTGGGGAACTCTTTCTGGCTTAACGCAGCTTATCTTGTTTTTGTCAGACTGTTTCTATAAGTCATTCTATTAAGAAAGTGGTGACCAAACTATGAAAAAAGGTTTGTCCTTGGCATTTATTGTTATGATGTCCCTGGTAGTGCTGCTTACTGGCTGCGGCAGCAGTGGGCAGGAAGCGGAGGCCGCTGAAAACAGGCAGGTTGAGGAGGAAAACAGCAAAATGCAGATGAAAGTACAGGTTGGCGGCAGCACCTTTACTGCTGCTTTAGAAGAAAATGAAGCGGTGGATGCGCTGGTGGATATGATGGAACAAGGTCCCGTCACCATCCAGATGAGCGACTATTCCGGTTTTGAAAAAGTCGGGCCTCTGGGAACAAGCATTCCTGCCAGCAACCAGCAAACCACCACGCAGGCCGGGGACATCGTTCTGTATCAGGGCAATCAAATTGTCATGTTCTACGGCTCTAATTCCTGGAGCTATACCCGGTTGGGCCACATTGATGATCTTACCGGCTGGGAAGAGGCTTTGGGCAGCGGTGATGTAACCGTCACCTTCTCTTTGGAGGACTAAGGGATGAAAATACTTGTCTTAAACGGCAGCCCCCGGCCGCACGGAAACACCGCAGCTATGGCGGCGGCTTTTGCAAAGGGCGCGCAGGAAAATGGTCATCAGATAGATGTGTCGGCTGATACAGTCATGGCCGGTGTTCCAGCTAAAGAAATCCGAACAATAGAAAATTTGAAAAGTAAGATGTAAGGAGGATTCTATGGAGTATCGTAAATTACCCCACGGAGACGAACAGATCAGTATCATCGGCATGGGAAACAGTTCTCTTGGTGCTTCTGGTGAGGAGGAAGCCGAAATGACCATTGCCATGGCGCTGGAAAACGGCGTCAACTACTTCGACATGGCCGCAGGGGACGCTGCACCCTTTCCGGCATATGGCCGGGCGGTGTCCGGATGCCGGGACAAGATATACTTTCAGATTCATTTCGGTGCGGATTACCGCAGCGGAAAATACGGCTGGACATTGGATCTGGACGAGATCAAGCGTTCTGTCGACTGGCAGTTGAAAGCCCTGCGGACGGATTATATCGACTTTGGTTTTATCCACTGTATTGATGAATTTTCCGATTTGGAAAAGGCAACAGCTCATGGAACTATCGCCTACATAGAAGATTTGAAGCGCCAGGGCGTCATTCGTCACATTGGACTGTCTTCTCATACTCCTGCAGTGGCGGAAAAAGTGCTGGATATGCACATCCTGGATATGCTGATGTTCAGCATCAACCCTGCCTACGACTACCGTCACGGGGAGTACGCCGTCGGCAGCGTTGGAGTAAAGAAATAGTCAGTTGATAAAAAAATAAATGAAAAGAGTATTGGTTCCTTGAGGTATAATGATTTCGACCCAAAAAACAAAAACCGAAAGGAGTCCAATACTCATGGATATTATAGCATTAATCAATACTCTTGTCAGTGGTTTACTCAATGCGGAAGAGGAATTTCTGGAACATCTGGATTCATTTACTACTTTCGAGGAAACGGTGAGCAGCCTGAGTAATCAGATGGCGGCAGATTTTATCGGCCTGGCATTGACGAATGCAGACCAGCTGATCCGTGACAGCGGGATGCGCAAAGGCGGTTATACTGTACAGCGGAAGAGACAAAGGACATTGATCTCCATTGTGGGAGATATTACTTTTACACATACCCTGTATAAAGACCAGACAGGAAAAAGCCGGTGCCTCCTGGATGAACTGATGCATCTGCCGGACAGAGAAAGATTTACAGCCGCGGCAGAA
>DWYN01000087.1 GCA_019118645.1 Candidatus Blautia excrementipullorum
TAAATGTCATTCAGACGAGGAAAAACAATTATGAAATATTTTCTCACAGATATTTAAAGGCGGGTGTTTGACATAAAAAAAGAAATGGGTATATAATACTTTGCATGGCCGCAGAGAAAGCGGCAATAATAAGATATCCGAAATGTTTTATTGTCCAAAGTAAAATCACAGGCCTGAAATTCTGACCTATGTTGAAAGCTTGATTATGAAAGGAATGGTGAAAAATGATAGTAGAACATGGAATGATTTCTTTTCTTAAAAAATTTGACGAGCATCCTTTTCTGATAAAATGCGGGGGAAAGGAGTATAAAGTCGGAGAGGGGGATCCGGTATTTACCATAAAGATCAATAAAGAAATTCCTCTGAAGGCGCTTATGACCAGCACTTCCATTGCTCTCGGAGAAGCCTATATGGACGGAGATCTGGAGGTAGAGGGAGATCTTTACCATGCCCTTGACAATTTCCTGGGACAGATGGGAAAATTTTCCACAGACCAGAAAGCTCTGAAAAAGCTGATCTTTACTCCTTCTTCTAAGAAAAACCAGGAAAAAGAAGTACGAAGCCATTACGATATCGGAAACGATTTTTACCGTCTTTGGCTGGACGATACGCTCAGCTACTCCTGCGGCTATTTTATGCATGAGGACGATACTCTGTATCAGGCCCAGGTTAATAAAGTGGATTACATTTTGAAGAAACTTTACCTGAAAGAGGAAATGACGCTCCTGGATATCGGATGCGGATGGGGATTCCTTTTAATAGAAGCAGCGAAAAAGTATAAAGTTCATGGAACAGGAATTACGCTCAGTGAAGAGCAGTATAAAGAGTGCCAGAAACGCATTGAAGAAGAAGGACTTCAGGATTATGTGACAGTAAAACTGATGGACTACCGTGATCTCCCTAAATACGGAGAAAAGTTTGACAGAGTAGTCAGTGTCGGCATGGTGGAACATGTGGGACGTGACAATTATAAGCTTTTCCTGGATTGTGTAAACGAATCACTGAAGCAGGGCGGCCTTTTCCTCCTCCATTTTATCAGCGCGCTGAAGGAACATCCGGGAGACGCATGGATTAAGAAATACATTTTCCCCGGCGGAACGGTACCAAGCCTGAGGGAGATGATGTCGGCAATGGCCGAGGATAATTTCCATACCATGGATGTGGAAAATCTCCGGCTGCATTATAACCGTACCCTGCTCTGCTGGAGGAAAAACTATCTGGAGCACCTTGATGAGGTGAGAAAGATGTTTGACGAGAGATTTATCCGTATGTGGGATCTGTATCTGGCAGCCTGTGCTTCTACTTTCCATAATGGAATTATAGATATACATCAGATTTTAATGACGAAGGGAATCAATAATGACCTGCCTATGACAAGATGGTATTGATTCTTTCGAGACAGAGGGGAACGGAAGATGAAAAATATTATATTAACGGGAGACCGCCCTACGGGGCATCTCCATGTAGGACACTATGTGGGATCTCTGAAAGAAAGAGTAAGACTTCAGAATGGGGGAAATTATGATGAAGTTTATATTATGATTGCCGACGCTCAGGCGCTTACGGACAATGCAGAGCACCCCGAAAAGGTACGGCAGAATATTCTGCAGGTTGCGCTGGACTATCTTGCCTGCGGCCTGGATCCGGAAAAATCTACGATTTTTATTCAGTCGATGGTTCCTGAGCTGACGGAACTGACTTTTTATTATATGAATCTGGTAACAGTTTCCCGTGTACAGAGAAATCCCACAGTAAAGGCGGAGATCCAGATGCGTAATTTCGAAGCCAGTATTCCGGTTGGCTTCTTCTGTTATCCCATCAGCCAGGCGGCGGATATTACGGCTTTCCGGGCCACTGCAGTGCCGGCAGGAGAAGATCAGGCTCCGATGCTGGAGCAGTGCCGGGAAATTGTGCATAAGTTTAATTCGGTCTATGGAGAAACGCTTACAGAGCCGAAAATCATTCTTCCGGAGAATGAGGCCTGTATGCGGCTTCCGGGAATTGACGGAAAAGCGAAGATGAGCAAGTCTCTGGGAAACTGCATTTATCTTTCCGACGATGAGGAGGATGTGCGCAAAAAAGTGATGTCCATGTTTACAGATCCCAATCATCTGAGAGTGCAGGATCCTGGGCGTGTGGAAGGAAATCCGGTGTTTATTTATCTGGAGGCTTTTTCGCGGCCGGAGCATTTTGCTGAATTTCTGCCGGAATACAGTGGTCTGGAGGAACTGGAAGAACATTACCGCAAGGGCGGACTCGGAGATGTGAAAGTTAAAAAATTCCTTAATAATGTTATGCAGGCGGAATTGAGTCCTATCCGGCAGAGAAGAAAAATGTGGGAGCAGCGCCTGCCGGAGGTCTGCGAAATTTTGAAAAAAGGAACAGAAAAAGCCAGAGCTGCAGCAGCCGAGACGCTTCATGATGTGCGTCACGCTATGCGGATTGATTATTTCGAAAACGATAATCTGCTGAATTAAGCTTTTCAGGCAAAGAGAAAATTCTTCTTTGCCTGAAAAAAAATAAAAAAATTTAAAAAAATTAAAAAAAAGGCTTGCTTTTTAATTCAGAGTATTATATAATACCACTTGTCGCAAGCGAGAAAAGCGAATATAAAGGGCTATCGCCAAATGGTAAGGCAACGGACTCTGACTCCGTCATTTCAAGGTTCGAATCCTTGTAGCCCTGCTTGAGAGCACTTCGGAAGAAGTGCTCTTTTTTCGTTGAAAAGTTCCTGTGTTATGGAACTACCTTCGTTCAACGGCTCCGGCGGGGCAGATCTCAAGGCAGTTTCCGCAGTGCAGGCAATGTTCCTGTTTAATCACAACAGGCTTCTGCGAGATATCAATGCATTTCTGGGGACATTTGGAATAGCACAGTTTGCAGCCGATACACTTGTCTGTCACAAAATAACCGGTTTCCTTTGTCTGTACGCCGCCGAAAGAAAAGCCGGCCCGGTCTATCGGAAGTCTGGAAAGGTCGAACCATTCACCGGTTCCCTCATAAATTTTGAACACGGTAAGGGCGCTGCGGGAGCGTGCATCGGGATAAATCTTTTCCATGTATGTATTTTTGCGGAACAGGTCAGGCAATTTATCCGGCCCGATCTCTTCTGCTTTGCCCTGTACGGATACGGCCACGCAGGAAAGAGTATCTTTCCCTTTCATTGCGGTAAAGGCGATATTTTCATTGGCTTTCAGGCGGTCATAAAAGCGCTTCCCTTTTGCGGTCAGGAAATAAAGACCGTTTTCGTCATAGTCCATGATGTCGATAGCGCAGGTAACGGGCCGTCCTTCACTGTCCACAGTGGCAAATACGGTAGAGTGGATTTCTTCCACGATGTATTTAAGATAATCTCTTGTCTGCATAATAAACCTCCTGTTTTTCTCCGCCCTTTAAAATCGGGGTAAGCTGCTTATAAAGCAGCATGGTGACAAGGCTGATGCTGATTCTCTTCAGAAAATTGAACGGTTTTCTTATAAATTTATTGTAATCTTCTTTGCACGGACTGTGAAGTACGCACAATATTGTGGCATAGTTACCTGCTTGTAACTATGAAGATTTGCCCGGGAGGATTTTCTTCTTTATTTCTTTAGACGAAATAAGGGTATCGCTCTGTCCTCTGATTTGATAATTTTGCGCTACCCTTTTTGCTTATAAATTACCAGAGAAACCAATTGTTTTATTCTGTATAATGAATAAAGGAAAACGAAAGCGGAGAATGACTTTGTAATGTGAAGAAACTCTTGTATGGGGAAAGAAGGCGCAGCTTATGATTCATATTTATACTCAGAAATCAGGAGAGAACAGAATTTTACAAAATGATTTGTATTTTAATCTCTATACGGGAAATCAGCCTTTTACAGAAGAGGATAAAAAGATTATCCAGGAAATAGATCATGCAAAACTGACAGATGATCTGCATATTGAAACAGAATACGGACTGGTAAAAAATCCGGACAAAATTGTTTGTACAGATGAATGCGGCAGCCTCGCCGGCATGTTTCATTGCCTATATTGTACAGGCGGTGGTCAATAATCTTGCGCCTCTTTTATTTGTGACATTTCAGACAACTTATCAGATACCGCTGTCAAAAATTACCGTTCTCATAACGGTAATTTTTCTGATTCAGCTGGTCATTGATGCGCTGTCCGCAGGCATGATTGACCGGATCGGGTATCGCGCATCTATGATCGCAGCACATATTTTTTTCGGCGGCAGGCCTGATTTCCCTTACAGTTCTGCCGGAGCTGCTGCCGGACGCATTCGCGGGACTTCTGCTTTCTGTCTGCGTTTATGCCGTCGTCGGCGGTCTGATAGAGGTTCTTGTCAGTCCGATCATGGAAGCATGTCCTACTGAAAATAAAGAAAAAGCGATGAGTCTTCTTCACTCATTCTATTGCTGGGGGCAAATGGGAGTAGTGCTCCTGTCTACGATCTTTTTTGCGTTTGCAGGTATTGAAAACTGGAAAGTGCTTGTGCTTCTCTGGGTGCTTATACCGGTTTTCAACATGTTTCTGCTTATAAGGACTCCGATATACTCTCTGTATGCGGAAGGCGAAAAGGGATAAGAAGAATATGGGTGAAAGTACTCCGGCAGAGAACGGCGTGATCCTGCGGTGAGAAAAACATAGTTTAACCAACCACATATGTTAAAGGAGGAAAATGAGATGAAAATGAACTTAAAAAAACAAAGGCGTGCTTTGAAATGTCTGATTTTGGTGTTCCTCTCATCGTATCCGTCATGACTAACGGCCGTTCGGACGACGCGAACGGTATCAGTGTCGATGGTACAGAAGCATGGCTGCAGCTGTCCCGAAAAGGGAATGTATTTGCGGTACATTATTCCCTGGACGGGAAAGAGTTCAGGATGGCCAGACTCACATATTTGCCAATGAGCAGCACGATAAAGATCGGATTTGAAGCGCAGTCGCCCTCGGGGAGCGGAGGGGTGCGAAATTTCAGCGACATTGATTTCAGGAAAGTATCACTGAGCAATATCCGAAACGGCAATGAATGACATGTAGAAATCTCTGTATAGGTATTCAGTCCGGTTCTGTATCGGAAGCAGGATCCGGGACGGGGGTTTCGGCATCTGAAATCTGCAGTGTTTCCAGATTTACGGCCTTGTAAACATCCTGCTGATTCTCCCTTATGCTGTAATAATAGCTGCCGTCATGGATCCCCGCAGGCTGGGCGGTTAATGCGCTGCCCAGCTCCAGCGAAGTGAGTTCTTCTGCCTGCCCCTCTTCGTTCAGCCGGCACAGCGTGAGGCCGTTCCAGCTGGTGTCGCTGTTTTCGTCCATATCGAATCGGAGATAGTAAACATAATCGTCGGAAATGGTATAGGAAAATACGCAGTGCTCATCGATCATGGATAAAGTGCCGCTGTCGTCCAGAAACATAAATTTTACAGGTCCCACATCGGTGCGCATGCCGGACATAACAATGTTCCCGTTCCAGTAATCCGCATTTCGGATTTTGTCTGTGAGCATGGTACTCTCTTTGGTAAGAAGATCATAGGAGATAAAATTGCGTCCAAATTCTGAGTTGTTGTCCAGGTAATACACTTGGTTTTCCTGTTTTCCGATGACACGGTATCCGTCCGGTACAGCTGTGATTTCTTCCAGTTCCTCTGTGCTGAATTCCTGTATTTTTTCTGTGTTTCCCACAAAGAAAAGGTCATTTGACTCCAGAATTTCATAGCCGTGTCCGGTATCGGAAGCGGCCATTGCCTGTGTGTTTCCGAAGAGACCCCATATCAGTGCGGTACAGCATATGCAGAGCCGTTTTTTCATGTTCAATCTTACCTCCTTCTGACGCATTTATTGCGTCAATAATAGCAGATCGGAAGTTTTCTTCCGGATTTTCTCTTTTCTTCTTTATGTTTTTATTTTTATTTTACAGGTTCTTATCGGAGTTGTAAATTTCTATTTTAACTTGTTTTTGTTCCTTTTCGGAAGTCTCATACATATAGAATATTTTTACATGCTGAGTAAATAAATTGACGAATAACTATCTCAGTGATATTATGATATAAAACAAGGAGGCTGATATGAAAAAGAAAATAGCATCTTTATTTTTTTCAAGCCTGTTGCCGGCGCTGACATAAAAGAAGAAAATTTCAGTGTTGTAAATAAAGAGAATGCTATGAGATTCAGATATACAAGTGAATCGGAGCAAGTGGATAAAGAGCTTACTGAGACAGTAGATTATTCAGATACTCTGGATACAGACACTTTTTCAAACGATAATAAAGAATATTATCCGGAGGAAAGATATTAATTATGAAGGAGAAAGCGAAATGAAAAAGAAATTGAAACAGTTGTTTTGCGTGATGCTGGCGGTTATATTATGCATGGGTACGGCAGTTCCTGCTGCAGCGGCGACCAGGAATCAGAGGATCGCGATCACGAAGTACAAGGCCTATCTGAAAAAGAACAAAGGCTGGTATTCTATGGTGGATATCGACAAGAACGGAATACCGGAGCTGGTTATTCATAACAGGACAAAGATGACAAACGAGCTTTATACTTATAATCCGAGAACCAGGAGGACGGTATGCCTAAAGCGTATGAGCTGGGGAAAAGACTGGGCGAAACCGAGATATTCCGTGTCCAGACATACTGTAATATTTCCGCAGACCGATACCGGCGGATACAGATATTACGCATACCGTGTAAGCGGAACTAAGGCGAAGCTTGCATTAAGGACAGAATATATCAATGGAAGATTTGTCAGATTTGGAGCGAAATATAAGAAGGGATACAAAGTCAACGGAAAAAGAGTAAGCAAGTCTGTTTATAACAAGAAGTTGTCCTCAGTAACCAGAGGGGGCAGATATCCGTCGAAAGCAAGCAAATGATCACCATATGAAAAATCTACAGAGATCTCCGGTAAACGGGGGTCTCTTTTTGTTTCAACGGACAGATAAATGAAAAAAATGGAGTGAATAAAGGACGGGAATGTAGTACAATATCAGTGAATACACAACTGCTTGGAGGACTTTGCATGATTATTAAACAGTATATCAAGGATTTTGAAAAACTCGGATTCGGTATGTTTGTACATTTTGGAATCTACAGCGTGCTGGGAAAAGGCGAGTGGTCGAAGAAACTGCTGGCTATCAGCGATGAAGAATATTATAAGCTGAGTGAAAAATTTGATCCGGTTCCGGACTGGGCGGACCGGCTGGTGACTACGGCGAAAAAAGCGGGCTGTAAATATATTACTCTTACCACAAGACACCACGACGGATATTCCCTGTATGATACCTGCGGACTGAATCCTCTGGATGCGCCGCATACCTGCGGCAGGGATCTGGTCAGAGAATTCGTGGATGCCTGCCGCAGGCAGGATATTATCCCGTTTTTTTACCATACTCTTCTGGACTGGCATGAAGAATCCTACCGCACTGACTTTAAGGAATATTTGAAGTATCTGCGGAAAAGTGTAGAGATTCTCTGCACCAATTACGGAAAAATCGGAGGACTGTGGTTTGACGGGATGTGGGACAGGCCGGATGACGACTGGGAAGAGGATGCGCTTTACGGATGCATCCGCCGGCATCAGCCGGAGGCTATGATCATCAACAATACCGGGCTCGGAGCCCTCGGACAGCTCGGCCATATTGAGCTGGACAGCGTAACCTTTGAGAGAGGGAAGCCGCAGCCGCTGAATATGGAAGGAGCGCCGAAATATGTGGCCAGTGAAATGTGCCAGGTATTTGCTGACCACTGGGGTTATACTGCGGAGGATCTGAACTATAAGTCGCCTGCGGATATGATAAGGGATCTGGTTCTCTGCCGCCGATATGGCTCCAATCTTCTGATGAATGTAGGGCCAAAGGGAGACGGAACGCTGCGGGAGATGGACGCGGCAATTTATCACCTGATGGGAGAATGGGTTTCTATCAATGGAGAGGCTGTCTATGAGCCGCGTCCCTGCCAGGTGAAAGTAGAGAATAAGGAAGACGATTTTCTGCTTAAAAAAGACAACGTGTACTATCTTTTCTGTGATCACCTTCCTATGGCTGCGGATCCGAATGTGGCTCTGGTACAGGAAGGAGAATTCCGGGATATTTTCAGCCTGGATAAGAAGATAAAAAGGATTACGTGGCTGGACAACGGAGAGAAGATTGACTTTGACCAGAAAGACGGAAAGGTAACAGTAAAAACAGTGCCTTATACATATGGACGCCAGCTTGTCGTGAGAGTGGCAAAGATCGAGACAGAATAAAAAGACAGGAAAAGAGTGAGCATCATGGCATATAGTTTCAGCGGAAGAGTCCGCTATAGTGAAATTGGAGAAAACGGCCGTCTGACGCTGCCGGGAATCCTGAACTATTTTCAGGACTGCAGTACCTTTCAGTCAGAAGAGGTCGGACTGGGGCTTGAGGTTCTGAAGAACAGAAAGAGATTCTGGGTCCTCTCGGCGTGGCAGGTGATTGTGGACCGGTATCCAGCCCTGGGAGAGAAAATCAGAACCTCCACCTGGGCTTACGGTTTCCGGGGGTTTATAGGAATGCGAAATTTTACCATGGATACGGAAGACGGACAGCGTCTTGCATACGCCAATACTTACTGGTCCTTCATCAATGGAGAGACCGGTATGCCGGAAAAGCTGACAGAACAGGATATCAGCGGATATAAAAGTGAAGAAAAACTGGATATGGATTATGCGCCCAGAAAAATCGCCCTGCCCGGAAGTTTTGAAAAGGAAGCCCCGTTTTATGTTCAGAAGCATCATCTGGATACGAACCATCATGTAAATAACAGCCAGTATATTCAGATGGCAATGGACTATATTCCTGCGGATTTTCAGATTTGGCAGATGAGAGCGGAATATAAGCAGCAGGCAAGGCTGCAGGATATGATCTGCCCGCAGAAATCCGTTGAGGAGGATAAAGTTACGGTTCTTCTGAATGACGAAAAATCAAATCCTTATGCAGTAGTAGAGTTTGTAAAGGCACAGGAAGCCAGATAAAAGGAGGAATTGTATTATGGGCAAATCATATCAGAAACAGTGGGTGGGCGTATTCGGAGATCCTGTAGATGACAATCCTACTGTTGTCATGGAACAGGCAGCTTTTGATTATGCAGAAATTCCTATGGAGTATCTCACGATTCAGGTAAAAAGAGGCGATCTTAAGGCGGCCATGGAAGGCATGCGTGCAATGAACTTCTCCGGAATCAATATCACTATGCCGCATAAGGGAGAGGTTATTCAGTATCTGGACGAGATTTCAGACAGTGCGAAAACAATGGGAGCCGTAAATACGGTTTACTGGAAGGACGGAAAACTGGCCGGTGAAAATACAGACGGAAAAGGATTTTTAAAGAGCCTACAGGACGGACAGGTACCTATAAAGGGAAAAAAAGCTATGATTCTGGGCGCCGGCGGGGCAGCCAGAGCAATTGCAGTGGAGCTGGCCGGAGCCGGGATAGCTGTAGTGACAGTTGTAAACAGAAATGAGGAGCACGGACAGGCTCTTGTGAAGATTATAAATGAAAAAACAGCGGCAGAAGGCGTGTTTATGCCATGGAAAGAGACTGTGTCTGTTCCGGAAGACACAGATATCCTGGTGAACGCCACTCCAATCGGATTTACTGATGAGGGGAAACCGGACATTGCCTATGATGATCTGAAAGAAGGGATGGCTGTATGTGATGTTATTCCGAACAAAGCGTGGACACCTTTTCTTCTGGAAGCAAAAAACAGGGGACTTCGTACATTTAATGGCCTGCAGATGCTTGTAAACCAGGGCGCGGTTGCCTTTGAACTCTGGACGGGAAAGCCGGCGCCGATGGATGTGATGCGGAAAGCGATGGAGAAGGAGTATGGAGTGACACTTCCCTGACAAATGAAAAAATAGTCAATTTATTAGATTGTTTAAGGAAAAAACAAATTTTTTTATTTGTGCATCGTTTTTTCGACAAAAAGATGCTTGAGGACACTTGAAGAATCCTGTATAATTTTTTGTAAAGAAAAATATATTTGTTTGAAAAGGTAATGACATGAGCGGGATTAAAGATGTGGCAAAAAGAGCCGGAGTTTCAATATCGACGGTGTCCAATGTGCTGAATAAAACAAAATATGTGAGTCCGGAACTGGTAAAACGGGTGGAACAGGCTGTGGAGGAACTTTCCTATGAGGTGAATCCTATTGCCCGCAGTATGAAAAATAAGGAAACCGGACTTATAGGTGTGATTACAGAAGATTTGTGCGGGATCTTTTATCCTTACGTTATTAAGGGGATAAATTCTGTTGCGGTAGAAAAAGGATATCAACTTTTGATTTGTGATGCCCAGGGAACCTATGGCAGTCAGATTAAGCGTGAAAGGGAGCTTTTCCGCCGGCTTATATCCAACAGAGTGGACGGGATCATCTTTGCATCCACTGTATCGGCGGAGAATCAGGAAGACTATTTCCGCGAACTTTACAGAGAAGCCAACCGGTATAAAAGAACGCCTATGATTAGTATAGAGAGAGACTTCACCAGCGTAGGGATTGATTCGGTTTATTTTGATTCCTATGGCAACGCGATCAAGGCGGTACAGCATCTGGTAGACTGCGGATGCAGGAAAATCTGTCATATTACGGGAGCGCAGGATTTGGAAATAGCCCGGGACCGTGTCCGGGGATATAAAGACTGTATGGATGAAAATCATCTTTCTTATGACGAAAGTATGATTGCAATAGGAGATTACAGCCACCAGAGCGGGTATACGGCAATGAAGAAGCTTCTGGGACAGGTGCCGGATATGGACGGAGTTTTCTGCGGAAATGACCAGATGGCTATAGGAGCGCTGAAGGCGATTAAAGAAAGCGGAAAAAGAATACCGGAGGACATTAAAATCATGGCCTATGATGATGTATTTCTTTCTAGCGTAGTAGAGCCGTCTTTATCTACGATTCATATCCGTAAACGCCATACGGGAATAAAAGCGGCTGAGATTCTTTTTCATCGTATTGAGAATCCCCAGGATGATCACAATGTGCCGATCGGAATAAAAATGGATGCCAGTTTGGTAATACGGCAGTCAACGATCGGAAAAGGCGAAACAGGAGACTGGAGCTTAGTTGACTGGTAAAAGAGGGGCGGATGCCCCTCTTAATTTTATGCTTCCAGAATAGGAAGGTGAAAAATAACAGTGGTTCCATATCCTGAAAGGGACAGTATTTTCACGTCTGCCGTATTTCCATAGAACAGTTTCAGGCGTTCCTTTACGTTATTAAGACCGATGGAGTGGGAAGGGTTTTTCTCCTGATCCCGGCATTGATAAATGTTTTCCAGATGGTTTTCTGAAATCCCTGTTCCGTTGTCTTTCAGGGAACAGATCAGAATTTCTCCTTTCCGCCGGATGGTGATCCAGATATGGGGATCCGGCCGGCTTTCTTTAAATCCATGGAATATGGAATTTTCTATAATAGGCTGAAAAAGCATCTTTAAGATTCTGCATTCATATACCGTTTCCCGGACGTAGATATCCATCATAATTTTCTGGGGTACATGGAGCTGCATAACTTGGAGATATTCTTTCAGATATTCGATTTCTTCCCGAATGGTAAAATGGTCGTCTCCTGATTTCAGAGTTTTTTCCAGCAGTCTTCCGAAAGAGGAAATGGTATTTGCGACTGCAGTGTCCTTATTCAGAAAAGCCATCCATTTAATGTTATTGAGAGTGTTAAACATCAAATGGGGATTAATCTGAGACTGCAGGATCATATATCGGAACCTCTCTTTTTCATTTTCCTGCTCCAGAAGCTTTTGCTGCTGAGTCTGCGTACGTTCAAAAAGAACAGCCAGCTTTTTTGTCATGTGATTAAAGCTGTTTCCAAGATCTGTCAGTTCATCTTTGGAACGTCCGGAGAACCTGCAGGAAAAGTCTCCTTTTTCCACTTTTATCATCAAACTTTTCAAAGTTTGTATCGGCTTTAGAAAAGAATGCAGGATTAGCAGAACCGCAATAATCAGACCGGCAGTTACCAGAAGATCAATACCTATAAACAGGCCGCTGTGGGAGACTTCATGATAAAGGACGCTTTTGGGGATCATTGAAACAAAATTCCACCCATTGTAGAGAGAACAGGACAAAATGTAATTGTCAGAGTGTTCTTTTAAATAAGAATTATAGGGCTGGCCAATCAGGGACTTGTCTCCGGAAGAAATAATTGTTCCATCAGCATCACATAAAAGATGTACGCTTTCCTGATAAAGGGTTGAGGATCGAAGAATTCGAAACAATTTCTCTTCATCCACAATGAGAATAGCCTTTCCCAGATACTGTTTTTTATAATTTCGTATATTTTTTCCGATGCACAGGACTTTTTTATCTGAGTCGCCGCCAAGCTCCTGCATGGAAGCGGAAAAATATGTATAATTCAGATCTTTTTCTTCTATTTCTTCCAGATACCGGCTGGTCAGGGGAGTTTCCCACACAGCAGGGTCACTGATGTAATAGGTACTGTACGCATAGTGGTCTTTATCCAGAATAAGAAAATCTACAGTACAGTAGAAAACATACCTCTGATACTGTGAGGTCAGGTTATCGATGGAGATTGTTGTTTTTAATTCATCGTTAAACGTCTGCTTATCTTTTTCCAAGGATCTGTAAAGTACGGAGTCTGTAGACAAAAGATTCAGCGTGACACCCATTTCTCTCATAAGGGTTTTTAAGGTATTGTCTACATTTACCACAGCATTTTGAAATGCAAAATCAGTGTTTTTCAGAAGCTGACTTTCCATCTGCAGCTGAAGTATCATGTTGATCGCCATTACAGGTATGATAACAAAAAGAAGAATGCAGAGGGTAATTTTAATCTGAAGACTGTGAAGATATTTTTTCATGAAGAACCTCCCTGCCGGTAATGATTCGGCGACATACCTGTAGATTTCTTAAATACTTTACAGAAATAACCGGTGTCGCTGAAACCTGTCATTTCCGCAATTTCTGCAACAGTGTATCTTTTACTTCCATTCAACAGTTCTTTTGCTTTTGCAATTCGAAGATCTGAAAGATAATCGCTGAAGGAATGACCTGTTTCTTTTTGAAACAGATAGCTCAGATGATTTTTGCTCATATGAATATGAGACGCAATATCAGAGAGAGTAAGATTATCTTTATAATTCATTTCCATATATCTTAAAGCGTCGGCAATGTCTGAACGTATTTTTTTATGAGCGGGAAGATTCTGAACAGAACTGGAAAGAACATTCTGTTGTTCCTCTGTGATTTTTTGAGCAACATCCTCCATAATTCCGGAAATTTCTTCGGGAGTTGCTGACAGCTTGAGAATGTAATCCCGGACTCCTTTTTTGAAGGCATCCCGCACATAGCTGTAGTCTTCGTGACAGCTTAAAATAATAATGTTTGTCTTAATGTTCAGTTCTTCCAATTTTTGAATCAGTTTCATTCCATCCATTTCAGGCATGATTAAATCCAGAAGTATAATATCAGGAGTATCCTGCAGGATTATATTCAATGCCTCCCGGCCGTTGGATGCTTCGCCGATCAGGCGGAGGTGCAGAGATTCCCAGTCAATACAGTTTATGAGTCCGGTACGGACAATAAATTCATCGTCTACAACTAAGACTTTCAGCATAAGAACACTCCTTTAAAAATGGAAAAAGGTTTTTCAACATACTATTATTATACATTACTTTTTGGATATTTGACAATAAATACAAAAAGAACGTAATATCTTCCAATTTTTTCGTTATTTTTTTCAAGCATTATAGAAAAGACATAATATTTTACAATTATAACAGATGTTTCTACATTGTAGAAAAAAAGAAAATATGTAAGAATAAATTCATCAAATAACAAGAGAAAAGGAGGAAAAGAATGAAAAAAGGGATAAGGAAATTATTGAGCGTAACTTTAAGCGCATGTATGGCGCTTCCATTTGTTTCAGCAGTACCGGCTGCAGCGGAATCAGAAAAAACAATTCGGGTCTGGTACTGGGAAGACAATGACGGATCCTATGAAGAGGCGTATTCCACATGGAGTGAACAGTATCCTGACGTAAACCTGGAACTGGAAGCGATTCCGTGGAACAGTTACCATGACACTCTGATTGCAGCGGCCGCTTCCGGGGATCTTCCTGATGTATATAAGATTCAGCCCACCTGGATTCCTGAACTGATCAGTCTGGGGGCGGTGGAAGGTCTTGATGAGTACATTGATTCCTGGGAGGAGAAAGACACCATACCGGAAAGTATGTGGGAATCAGCAAGGGCAGGACAGGAGGAAACTTATGCATGGCCGCACAGTCTTGTGGTTTTGTATCTGTACTGCAGGAAATCTTATTTTGAGGAAGCCGGACTGGAATATCCGGAGACGATGGATGAATTTTATGAGGCCTGTGAGAAACTTACACAGGATACAGACGGCGATGGGACCACAGATGTATATGGATTCAGTATGCGCGGCGCCCGGGGCGGACATTTTATGTGGGCCGGACTGACTTTGAATGCAGGTGTAGATTTCTTTGACAGTGAAGGGAATGTTACGCTGAACACTCCTGAAATGGTGGAGGCAAATCAGAAGTACCTGGATATTTATTTGAACGGATGGGCGCCTAAGACAGCGCCTACAGACGGATATACAGAAATTGTGCAGAATTTCGAGAGCGGCGTTACAGCAATGCTGGTTCATCATCTGAATTCCGCAAAGGAGATTACAGAAGTTCTGGGAGATGACGTAGACGTAGTGGCGCTTCCGGAAGGAGCGGCCGGCAGATATCTTCCCAGTGAACCCTGCCACTGGGCTGTTTCATCAAGCAGCGAAAATAAAGAGGAGGCCGTTGATTTTCTGAAATATTCTACCGGACCGGAGGCGCATAAAGCGCTGTGCCAGAGCGCAGGACTTGTTCCGTTCGTCTCCCCGGTTACGGAAGATCCGGAATTTACAGAAGATAAGTTCTGCGCGGCTTCTATGGAATATCTGGATGATGTAAAGACTTTCCCGGTAGTAAATACATTTGGGGACTGGTCGGAGACGGTGTGGCCTCAGACTATGCAGAGGGCAATGATGGAAGAGATAGACAGTGCAGAGATGATGGAAATTCTGGCTGACAACTTAGCTGGAGAATAAAATGCCGGGGCTGTGTGAAAATACAGCCCCCCAAATTTCAGGGGGAATTGCATAATGAAATCAAAAAAGAAATTTGAGTATCAGCCCTATCTTCTTCTGGCTCCTGCAATCCTGATTGTGGTTCTGATCATCGGATATCCGGTGGTGCGTGCAGTTGTACTGAGTCTGTACAAGTATAATCTTACGGATCTGCAGGGAGTGGAATTCGTAGGACTTCAGAATTATATTGATATTCTGACAAATGACCCTGCCTTTTGGCCGGCATTTAAGAATACGGTGATCTGGGTGGGAGTCACTGTGGCGGCGCAGCTTTTGCTGTCGCTTCTGCTGGCAAATATTCTGAATAAAGCTTTTTTTGGAAGAGGCCTGGTACGGTCCATTGTGCTGATTCCATGGGTGACGCCCTGTGTGCTGATTTCTCTCATGTGGGCATGGATTTTTAACGGAAATTACGGGGTTATGAATGAAATTTTAAAGAGGCTGCACATAATCAGTGAAAATATTGCGTGGATTGCGCAGCCGGATACCGCGTTGTGGATACAGATACTCGCCATGATCTGGCAGGGAATTCCGTTTTTCACGATTATGATTCTTGCCGCCATGCAGTCTGTGCCGAGAGAGCTTTATGAATCTGCCAGTGTGGACGGGGCATCCCGCATTAAACAGTATTTTCATATTACGCTTCCGGGGATTGCCTCCACAATTGTATCAACAGTCATGATCCGTCTGATCTGGGTCTTTAATAACGTGGATATTATTTATACTATGACAGGAGGCGGCCCGGGATACAGTTCGCTGACTTTGTCGGTGTATACCTATCAGCAGGCTCAGAAATCTATGAAGTTCGGCTATGGAAGCGCTGTGGCGATCATTGGAGCAGTATTCATGTCGGCGGTAATTTTTATTTATCTGAGACTGACAAGAGAACAGGGAGGTATGATAAGCAAATGAAAGAGAGAAAAAGCATATGGACATTTTATATACCTCTTGTATTTTTTCTGGTAGTCGTTTTGTTTCCTTTTGCATGGATCTTTCTGACGTCGCTGAAAGAAGAAAAAGAAATGTTTTCTGCAGACTTTCATTTTCTGCCTTTGTCACCTACGCTGAACAGTTACCGGGAGCTTTTTGAGAAGACGGACTTTCTCCACAATATGTGGAACAGCCTTGTGGTTTCCTTTGCCACCGTACTCATTGCAGGCGTTGTTTCTTTTCTGGCAGGCTACGCTCTTTCCAGATATCGGTTTAAGATGAGAAATGGACTGATGTATTTCTTCCTTCTGCTTTACCTGGTGCCCAGTACGCTCCTTTTGATCCCGCTGTATACAATTTTTAATACAATAGGGATTCTTCATACGCAGCTCTGCCTGATTATTGCGTACAGTACATACTCTATACCGTATGCTGTCTGGCTTACGACAGGATTTATCAACCAGGTGCCCTTTGAGCTGGAGGAGGCGGCTGCCCTGGACGGCTGTAATCTTTTTCAGAGAATGACCAAAATTGTACTGCCTCTTTTGCGGCCGGCTATGGTAGCTTCACTCAGCTTTATTTTTATTACTTCATGGAACGAATATACATATGCAAATATGTTTACGAATAAAGAATCCAGAACGGTAACGGTTGCCCTGTCAAATTTTATGTCTCAGTATAACATACGGTGGGATTTGATTACGGCAGGAGGAATTATTGTGGTGATTCCGGTAGTAATCATGTTCGTAATCGTACAGAAGGATTTGATTGCAGGGCTGACTGCCGGCGGCGTGAAAGGTTAGGTGAGAAGAAGATGAGAAATATGGAGCAGATATGCTACATTGTGCATGAACCGGATAATGTTGCAACAGCGATGGCTGATATTTCTCCGGGAAAAATAACTCTTACAGGGGAGTGCGGGAGAGCCGGAAATGAAATTACGGTTTTTCAGCCCATTCCTTTTGGACACAAGATTGCTCTTTATGATATTGAGGAGGGATCGGAGATAATTAAATACGGGGTCTGTATCGGGATTGCCACAAAAAAAATCAGAAAAGGGATGTATGTTCATCTTCATAATATGAAGAGTGCATATGATTTCCGCTCTGCACAGCTGGATCCGGTAACTGCGCATGCAAAGGATATTGAATATAAAGTGTACTAGGAGGGAAAAGGGTGAAGGAAGATATTTTGTGTCAGGGATATCAGAGAAAAGACGGATCTAAGGGAATCCGGAACAAAGTTCTGATTGTATTTACAGTAGAATGCAGTAAACATGTATGCCGGAAAATCGCAGAGCATTTTCAGGATCTCGGAGAGGATGTGGAAACAATAGGATCCCACTCCTGCCTCCATAATCAGGTGAATATTCGGAGACTTTTGAAATATTGTACCCACCCTAATGTAGGAGGAGTGCTGGCAGTAGGCCATGGCTGTGAATATACTTATCCGTCCATGCTTGCGAAGGCGGCAGAGAATACCGGAAGAGAGGCCGACTGGTTTTATCAGCAGGAAGCGGGAGGAACTGAAAAAAGTATTTCCAAAGGAATTTCCACAGTACAGAAGATGCTGGAAAAACTGAAAAAGGTTCCAAGGGTTCCTATGTATATCAGTGATCTTGTAATAGGAGGGGAATGCGGAGGGTCTGATTTTACCTCAGGACTGGCCGGAAATGCGCTGGTGGGAAGCGTGTTTGATTATGTCATAGATCAGGGAGGAACAGCGGTATTTGAAGAGCTGAGCGAGGGAATCGGCCTGAGAGACTATCTTGTAGGACGCGGAGCAGACAAAAAGGTAAAAGAGGACATTGCAAACGCCTATGATAAGACAGTGGATTTCTGCTCTGCTTACGGACAGTTTTCTATTGCACCGGGAAATATGGACGGAGGGCTGACAACCATAGAGGAGAAAAGTATGGGAGCTATGGTGAAAAGCGGAAGACGGCCCATTCAGAATGTGCTGAAAATTGCGCAGACGCCGGTGCGCAAAGGACTTCATCTCCTTGATGTAATTCCGGACGAAAAACTTGAGCCCGCTCATTTTATTGCGGCGGATCCCTCGGATATGCTTGATCTCATAGCGGCGGGATGTCATCTTGTTTTTCTGGTGACAGGCAGAGGTCATGTGGTGGGAACTCCTGTAAGTCCGGTCATTAAAGTTACCGGAAATCCGAGAACATATGAGAAGATGTCAGATGATATTGATTTTTGTGCTGCAGGGCTTCTTGACGGCACTGAAAAAATGTCCGATATGACACAGCGTATGGTAAGGCTGCTTACAGAGGTATGCAGAGGAAAGCTGAGCAGCGCGGAAAAAATGGGCCATAGAGAAGGGATTCTGTATTTCAATTTTCAGGATCCGGTCCGTGTTCCGAAATGCTGGAAGTTTTAAAGTGGAGAAAGAAAATGAAAAAAGAAAAGCTGAAGGGAATTATCCCTCCCTTAGTAACACCTCTTGACAGGGAGGGAAAGATAGATGAACAATCTTTGGGAAAACTTATCCGTTTCTGTATTAACGGCGGCGTGTCGGGAATTTTTATACTTGGTTCCTGCGGAGAGGGCTCTTCCCTGACTGCTGTGCAGAAAAGAGCGGCAGTCAGCGCCGCGCTGAAAGCGGCCGGGGGAGAGGTTCCGGTTTTAGTGGGAGTCCTGGAAACTTCCACAGAAAAGATACTTGAGGAAATAAAAACATATGAGAAAGAAGGAGCAGAATATTTTGTTTCGGCAGTGCCTTACTATCTTTCTCCGCAGAACCAGGAGGATATTCTGAGGCATTACCGCTTTCTGGCTGAACATACGGAAGGAAAACTGATTGCCTATAATATTCCGCCCTATGTGCATTGTGACATACTGCCGGAGACAATGAAAAAAATTCTAGAAATACCGGAAGTAATTGCTGTCAAGGACAGCACAGGGGACTGGAGCCTGTGCCAGAAAGCCCTGTTTTTGAATCATGGAGGAATTCTCAGCGGGAATGAGGAGCTGTGCGGGGCGGCCATGGCGTTTGGGGCAGAGGGCAGCGTTCCCTGCCTTGCCAATGCTTATCCGGAGTTTTATTCAAAAATGTACAGATACGCACAGGAAAAAAATATAGAAAAGGTAATAGAATGCCAGAAAGCAATTATTAAAATGAAAAGAGTGCTTGATTTTTCCAGAAATTGGATTTCCTCGGTAAAGTATCTCTGTGCAAGAAAAGGACTGATTCAGCCGTATACTTCATATGGAATTTCCCCGTTAAATAAGGCTGAAATAGAGAAAACAGAACAATATCTGAAGGAAAACGAAAAATTATTTATAGGAAAATAGGCGAAGAGAGCTGAGGACAAAGATTGCTGTGATTCCTGCGCGGCAATCTTTACGCGTATAATAAAGATTGAAATAGTATAGCAAAATGTGCAAATAATTCCAATTGCAAAACGTTTTACAACAATTATTTTGCAGTAAAATAGTATGAAAATATAAAAAGTGCACAAAATTAAGAATGAAAAACGTTTGAAAATGCACAAAAAATATTTTTTTGTGAATTTTACATTGACAAAACGTTTTTCTAGAAGTATGATATAAACACATTAAACAAGAGACAGGACGAAAGAAAAATTCACATAGTAAAATTGCACAAATTTGGATGGCAGAAATTGTGAATTTATTTTTTTCAAAAACAGAAAAACGTTTTACCAAAAAAGAGCAAGGGAGGTAAATTATGGAAGATCAGAAGAGAATGGCGGAGCAGGCCCTGGAACAGGGCGGCGGTATCTTGAGACTTACACCTACATGGGTTCCGAGATCCTTCTGCAGACCAGGTAAACGTATTAAACTGCATCCGGATGACTATTTTGTTTTAGGTCAGCGCGGCGGGATTGATGAGAGATGGTTCTCGTCCACAACATGGGCGGAAAACGGACCGGGAACGCCGGAGGATGAAGGCCTGAGTTATGTGGCTCTGGACGAAGAAGGAAAAGAGAAAATTCTTCTTCGAGATGTAGTGGACCTTATGGGATCTGAGGTAATCGGTGATTCTCTTTGGAACAAGTACCATCGCTGGCCGATGTTTTCAAAATTCTTTGATAATGCCGGTCCCCTCCCGCATCATATCCACCACAGACAGGAGCATGCAGCCAGGATCGGAGCTTCCGGGAAACCGGAAATGTATTTCTTCCCGGCACAGATGAACAACCATGGAGGAGAATTTCCATTTACATTTTTCGGATTTAATCCTGAGACTACCAAGGAAGAGGTTCTGGAAGCCCTGAAGAACTTTACAAAGGGCGACAACAAAATTTTATCTCTTTCCATGGCATACAAGCTGGATCTGGATACAGGATGGGATGTGCCTCCGGGAGTAATGCATGCACCGGGAAGTCTCTGTACATATGAACCGCAGTTTGCTTCCGATGTCTATGCAATGTATCAGTCAGTTCTGATGAACGGACAGATTGTAGGAGAAGACCTTCTCTGGAAAAACACTCCTGAGGAAGAAATCGGAAATTACGAATATCTTCTCGATGTGATCGACTGGGAACGCAATGTGGATCCTGAGTTCCATAAGAACCGCTTTATGAAGCCGATTCCTGTAAGACCGGAAGAGGAAATGAAAGCGGATGGATATATGGAAGAGTGGATCTGCTATAAATGCGAAACAGTCTGTGCAAAGAGGCTTACAATTCTTCCGGGACATACGGTGACTATCAAAGACAGCGCTCCTTACGGTCTGATCTGTCTGGAAGGCCACGGTACCTTCGGCAAATGGGAAATCGAATCCCCGGCGCTGATCCGTTACGGAGAGCTGACACACGATGAGTATTTTGTCACTGAGAAAGCGGCAAAGGAGGGTGTGGTTATCACAAACCCGTCTCTTACAGACCCGATTGTAATTCTGAAACATTTCTCAGAAAACCCGGATCTTGTAATAAAATAAATTTTTAAAAGGAGGAGAGGAATCTTGGCAGGCAAATATATACTGGAAGCCAAAGGGATTGACAAATCTTTCTCCGGAGTAACTGTTCTTAAAGGAGCGGAGCTGTGTATTGAACCTGGAGAGCTTCATGCGCTTATGGGTGAAAACGGTGCAGGAAAATCCACTCTGATGAAGATTATCATGGGGATTTATACCAAGGACGCTGGAAAGGTTATTCTGGAAGGACAGGAAGTGAACTTCAAATCTGCCAGAGAGGCGTTGGACGCGGGAATTTCCATGATCCATCAGGAACTGAGCCCTATTCCGGAAATGACAGTTGCTGAGAATGTATTTCTTGGCAGGGAGCAGAAAAAAATAAAAGGTCTTCCTTTTGTTGATAAGAAGGAACTGAACCGGAAAACACAGGAGCTCCTGGAAGAATATGACTTAAGTGAATACATTAAACCGAACATGAAAATGAAGGATCTGAACATTGCTCAGATTCAGATGATGGAGATTATTAAGGCGGTATCCTATAACTCAAAAGTCATTATCATGGATGAGCCTACTTCATCTCTTTCAGAAAAAGAGACAGAAACCCTATTCCGCATCATTGCCAATCTGAAAGAGAAAAAGGTTGGTATCATTTACATCTCCCACCGTATGGAGGAAGTGTTTGAGCTGGCAGACAGAGTTTCCGTGCTTCGTGACGGACAGTTTATCGGCTGTGTGAAGGTTGCCGATGCGTCCAGAGAACAGCTGATCAACATGATGGTCGGACGTGAACTGGAAGGCGGTTATCCGAGTAATACGGCCGAGAAGGGCGAAGTTGTTCTGGAACTTAAGAATTTCACCAGAAAGGGCGTCTTTAAGAATGTAAATCTTCAGGTTCACGCCGGAGAAATCCTTGGTATGGCCGGACTGGTAGGAGCCGGACGAAGCGAGGTAATGAGAGCACTGGTGGGCTACGATAAACTTGATTCCGGAGAAATTATTCTGGAAGGCAAGAAGATCGAGATCAAGCATCCCAAGGATGCCATCAAGCATCATATTATCATGGCTTCTGAGGACAGAAAACAGCTTGGCCTGGTACTCTGCAGAAACATCAAAGAAAATGTTTCGCTTCAGAATTTTGACAAGATGTCAACCGGAAGCTTTATTAACAAAGTAAAAGAGATTCAGCTTGCGAAGCAGTACACAGAAGAGATGTCCACAAAGATGAATGGCATCGGGGATCTGGTATCCAGTCTTTCCGGTGGTAACCAGCAGAAGGTGGTACTTGCAAAATGTCTGATGTCTGACCCGAAGGTGCTGATCATGGATGAGCCTACCAGAGGTATCGACGTAGGAGCAAAAGCAACGATCTATAATATCATGATTAACCTTGCGAAACAGGGTATTGCGATCATTATGATTTCTTCGGAAATGCCGGAACTGATCGGCATGAGCGACCGGGTGATCGTTATGGCCGAAGGTGAAGTAAAAGGCGAGCTGGTGGGTGAGGAAGCGAAATCCCAGCAGACAATCATGAATCTAGCGTTTGGAGGAGAATGAAATGACACAGAAAAAAGACATGGGTAAAATTCTGAGGCAGTTTGGCCTTGTATTTGTAGCCCTTATTATCATTATCTTTATGAGCATTACGTCAGACGTATTTCTGACCAGTCAGAATATCATCAATATTCTGAGACAGATTGCAATTAATGGTATTCTGGCAGTTGGTATGACCTTCGTTATCCTGACCGGCGGCATTGATCTTTCCGTAGGCTCCGTAGTTGGTATCACAGGTGTTATTGTCGGTTCCTTTCTGCAGAACGGTACAAATTGGGTTCTGGCAAGCCTTATAGCACTGGTAATTTCCATTATCTGCGGTATCATCAACGGATGGCTGATCGCCTACATCGGATTCCAGCCGTTTATCGCTACACTTTCTACCATGACAATCGGAAGAGGTTTCGCGCAGGTTTGGTCCGATGGAAAACCGTACATGATTTCAGACGAATCATTTAAGCAGATTGGACAGGGTTCCTTCCTCGGTATTCCGATTCCGATTTTTCTGCTGGTAATCTTTTGCGTGATCGGTCTTGTTATCCTGATGATGACTACCTTCGGACGTTATGTATTCGCAATCGGCGGCAACATGAGCGCAGCAAAACTTTCCGGTGTCCGCACACAGAGAATTCAGACCATGGTATATGTATTCTCCTCCATCTGTGCATGGATGGCAGGTCTGATTTTGGCAGCTCGTATCAGTTCCGGACAGCCCAATGCAGGTGAGTCTTACGAAATGGATGCTATCGCAGCTACGGCAATCGGCGGAACAAGTATGAACGGCGGTATCGGTTCCCTGACAGGAACAATCATCGGTTTCATTATTCTGGGTCTTCTGCAGAACTCCATGAACCTGATGAACATCAACTCTTTCTGGCAGCAGATTGTAAAAGGTATTCTGATCATTGTGGCAGTATTCCTGGATATGAGAACAAAGGGCAAGAAGAATTAAGTCTATAGTTTTTACAAATAGAAAATTTTATAAAGTGAAATTTAATATCACTGCGATATTAAAAAATAAAACTCATTTAAGTAAGGAGGAACAAAAATGAAAAAACAGGTTATCGGTACTTTACTGGCAGTATCAATGGTAGCATCAATGGGAGCTGTAAACACAGTAAGCGTAGCAGCAGAGGACAACTCCGACATCACTATCGGATTTTCTTCCAAGGATAATTCCGATATGTTTGTTGCAGCTATTGCAGACGCTGCTGAGGCAAGAGCAGAGGAGCTGGGCGTAGAGCTTCTGGTATATGATGCAGGCGGCGATGTAAACAAACAGATCAGCGACTGCGAGACTCTTCTGGCCTCTGGCGTAGATGCACTGATCGTTATTCCGCAGAGTGTAGAAGGAAGTGCTCCTGTTGTAGGAATGGCAAATGATGCAGGTGTTCCGATCGTTGTTGACAATGGAGATATCGCTGATACAAACTATACAGCATTCGTAGGATGCACTGACCAGGAATCCGGAGAGCTTCTCGGAACATGGTTTATTGAGAAATCCGGCCTTAAGGAAGGCGACAAAGTTGCCATCATTGAGGGACCGATGGGACAGTCCGGACAGGTTGGACGTATGGCAGGATTTGAGGAAGTCGGACTTCTTGACTACTTTGATGTAGTTGCAACCCAGACTGCAAACTGGAAGAGAGACGAAGCTATGGCTCTTGCAGAAGACTGGATCACCACTTACGGCGACGAGCTGAAAGCAATCATCTGCGAGAACGATGATATGGGTATGGGCGCTCTGGCAGCAGCACAGGCAGCAGGACGCGACGACATCATCATCGGCGGCGTTGACGGACTTGAAGATGCAGTTCAAGCAGTTGCAGACGGTACATATGGCGTAAGTATTCTTCAGGACTCTGAGGGACAGGGCTCTGTTGGTGTTGACGTAGCTATGCAGATCATCAACGGCGAAGACTATGAAAAAGACACAAGAATCCCATTCCACACCATCGATGCAGACAATGTAGAAGCTTATCTTGAAGGCGGCTTAGAGGCAATTTCTGATGACGCGGCAGCAGAAGACGCAGCAGCTACAGAAGAAGCAGCAACAGACGATGCGGCAGCAGCAGATGATGCAGCAGCTACAGAAGAGACAGCAGACGACGCGGCAGCAGCAGATGACGCAGCAGCAGAAGATGACGCAGCAGCAGAAGAGACAGCAGACGACGCGGCAGCAGAAGACGATGCAGCAGCTGAGGAAGAAGCAGCAGAATAATCAATATAGAAAACAGTTTAAGACCTGATTGACAAGAGCAAGGCACCGCGGGCAAAGATATACATGATAAGGACTTTGCTGCGGTGCCTTGCTGACCTTTTACCGGCACCTGTGCCGAAATAACAGCAGAACAGAAAGGATTGAAACCATGCTTAGAAATATACCGAAAATTCTTCCTCCTGAACTGGTAAAAACCATGATGGAGATGGGCCATTCCGACGTACTTATTATTGCGGATGCCAATTTCCCGGGAACAGCACATGCAAAAAAAATCATCCGTATGGACGGAATTATGATTCCGGAGCTTCTGGAGGCAATACTGCAGCTGTTTCCTCTGGATAATTTTATTGACAATCCGGTTCGGCTGATGAGAAACCTTCCGACAGAACCGGTTCCGGAAATCTGGGATACTTACAGAGAACTTCTGAACAAATATGACAAAGATGACGCATTCCATGAGTTTGACTTTATTGACCGCCTTCCCTTCTATGAAGTGGCGGAGAAAGCTTATGTAATCGTGCAGACTGGCGACGAATCCCGCTATGGAAATATCATTCTGCAGAAAGGAATATGCTGAGACTTTATGAACTACCAGAATGAAAAAAAATATATCGGCCACAAAGACCAGCTGATGAAGGTAAAGAGAATCAAAATGCAGGAAGGCAAGGCCAGCGGAGTTGATATGATTGACGTACAGAACCGCTCCGGTATGCATTTTGATGTAAATGTAAGCCGTGGAATGGATATTCCGTATCTGGATTTCTGCGGAGAAAATGTCGGTTTTATTTCTCCCTGCGGCGTGGTGGCTCCGGAATATTTTGACGACAAGGAGCTGGGATTTCTGAAAAGCTTTACTGCAGGCTTTCTTACTACCTGCGGTCTGAAGGCGGCAGGGGCTCCCTGCGAATATGAGGGAACCGCCTATGGACTTCACGGAAATCTTTCTCATACGCCGGCGGAAGACGTAAGCTGCAGAATTGTGGAGGACGGTGAGGTGCCTGCTGCAGTCATCCGGGGAACAGTCCGTGACGCGGTGATTTTCGGAGATAAAATGACTCTGGAAAGAGAAATCAAATGTTTCTATAAAGAACGGAAATTTACACTTCATGACAAGGTGACGAACGATGGATATAAAAAAGTCCGCCAGATGATTCTCTATCACTGCAATATCGGTTATCCGATTCTTACGCCGGACAGTGAAATCTATATCCCTTCTCTGGAAGTGAAAGCCCGCAACGCACATGCTCAGGAGGGAATTGACAGCTGGATGAAACTCCAGGAGGCAGATCCCGACTATGAAGAGATGTGCTATTACCATAAACTGAAACCGGATGAAAATAATCATGCAACAGCTGCGATCTATAATCCGGAATTAGAGCTTGGAATAGCCATTGAAATAGATCTGAGCACACTGGATCATTTCGTCCAGTGGAAGATGATGGGCGCCGGAGACTATGTGATGGGTCTGGAACCCGGCAACTCCACCATTGACGGAATTGAGGACGCAGTAAACAACGGATCCATGAAATATCTGGAACCGGGAGAAAGCAGAGAATATCAGCTTACCTTCCACATCCTCAAAGGCAGGGAGAGCTTTGAAAAAATAAAGAAAAAACCCTGAATACGATGTATACTAGTAAGAGCTATAGAGCAACAGAAAACAGGAGGTATGAAAGATGACAGAAAAAGAATTAATCATGAAAGCCGGCGAGGAGCTGGATGCAAAACTCGCTGAGGCAAAAAAGACAGGAAATCTTGTAGTAAAGGACGCGACAGAAGATGAGAGCGTAATCCGTTCTACTTTTGAAAAGGGAGAAGGAATCTTCCGTCTGTTCCCGGCATTTGTACCGAGAAGATTCGGCAAAGCAGGACACAGACTGAAACTTCATCCGGATGATTACTTCGCATTCGGAATGGCAAGAGGCTCCATCACAGAGCGCTGGTTTGCTTCCACAATTGCTGCACAGAACGGAGAAACTGCAAAGGCTGACGAAGGTATGGCTTATGTATGTGTAGACTACAACAGCGATGAGAAATTCTCCTTAAGAGATGCGGTAAAGGTTCTTGGCGCAGAGCTGGTTGGAAAAGAGCTTATGGATAAATACAACGGATGGCCGATGTATTCCAAATTCTTTGATAATGAGAACCCGCTGTTCCACCATCTGCACCTGGGATTCGAAGATGCTGCCAGAGTAGGAAAACTGGGCAAACCGGAAAACTACTATTTCCCGAAACAGCTGAACAACTATTTCGGTGAAGCAAACTATACATATTTCGGATTTGACCCGGATGTAGATCCTGAAGAGATCAAAGAGAGAATCCGTCATTTCGCAGATGACGATACAAGAATTACAGAGCTCTCCAGAGCATACAGAGTTGAGCTTGGCACAGGCTGGTACACACCGGCAGGCGTTATCCATGCACCGGCTTCTGTTCTGACCTATGAGCCGCAGTGGAACTCCGATGTAAACTCCGTATATGAGAATATCGTATCCGGCGAGGTTTATCCTCCGGAAATGCTGGATGAAGAGCTTCCGGAAGACAAGAAGACAGTAGAGGATGTATTCAAACTTCTTGACTGGGAGAAGAACGTAGATCCGCATTACAAGAAACACTACTTCCGCAGACCAATCGTGGAGACAGAAACCGATCAGTATGTTCAGAAATGGATCACCTATGCAAACCCATATATCGCTGCAAAAGAGCTGACCGTATATCCGGGACAGACTGTAACGATTAAAGACGGAGCTGCTTATGGATGTATCTTCATTCAGGGCCATGGAAAATTCGGCGTATATGCAGCAGAAGCTCCGACACTTCTTCACTTTGGCCAGCAGAGCACAGATGAATTCTTCGTTTCTGAAAAAGCTGCAACAGACGGCGTTACGATTACAAACATCAGCCCTGTAGAGCCTCTCGTTGTTCTGAAACACTTCGGACCGAACTGCCCGGGTGTTCCGCAGGAAGTTGCTGAATAATCAATTCTGAGCCTCCGAAAGGGCAGGCTTTGATGCAGGCAGCCCAGGATACTCCTCCCTTTTTCTATGTATTCTGGGCTGATTGTTTCTTTATTATTTCATGGGAAGGCAGTATAATTTTTATACAGAAAGCGGAAGAGAATATCTTTCTGCCGCTGCATAATACTGTGAAATAAGTTTAGAGAAAAGGAGTAAAACATGAAATATTTACTGGGAATTGATAATGGAGGAACTTTCTCCAAGGCAGCTATTTTTGATGTGGACGGAAATCAGATTTCCGTGGCAAGCGTTCCCACAGTCACCCTTACGCCAAAGCCGGGATATACAGAAAAGGATCTGGACGAGCTTTGGGAAGTAAATGCGCAGGCAGTTCGGAATGCCATTGAAAAAAGCGGGATTGATCCGAAGGATATTGCGGGAGTTTCTTTTTCCGGCGCGGGAAAAGGTCTTTATATGATCGGCTACGATGGAAAGCCCTCCTACAACGGAATCATGTCAACAGATACGAGAGCCTGGGCGCAGGTAGAACAGTGGTATAAAGACGGAACCAATAAAAAGGTTTATGAAAAAACCTTCCAGGAAATCCTGGCTGTTCAGCCGGTAAGCCTTCTGGCATGGTTCAGAGACAATCAGCCGGAAGTTCTGAAAAACACGAAATATATTTTTGCAGTAAAGGATTATATCCGTTATATGCTTACCGGAGAGGCCTACAGTGAATATACAGACTGTTCCGGCGGAAATCTGGTAAACATGGTTACAAAACAGCATGACAGAGAACTGATGGCGCTTTACGGCCTGGAAGACTGCTATGAAAAGCTTCCGCCTCTGAAATATTCCGCAGAGATCTGCGGCCATGTAACAAAAGAGGCCAGTGAGAAGACGCTCCTTCCGGAGGGAACTCCGGTGGCAGCCGGAATGTTTGACGTCAATGCCTGCGGCATTGCTTCCGGTCTGTCAGACGAAGAGCAGATGTGCATGATTGCCGGAACCTGGAGCATCAATGAATTTATCAGAAAGACGCCGGTAACCAACGGTACTGTGGCTCTGAATTCCATGTTCTGTATGCCGGGATATTTCCTTATTGAGGAGAGCAGCCCCACATCCGCAGGAAACATGGAGTGGTTCATCCGGAACCTGATGAATTACGAGAAGGAAGAAGCCAAGGCAAAAGGCGGCTCTGTATATGACATCACAAACGAGTGGGTGGCATCTATTGAGCCTCAGGACTGCAATGTGATCTTCCTGCCGTTTTTGAACGGATCCAATGAAGACGCTCTTGCCAAGGGAACCTTTGTGGGTCTGACGGCTTACCATAATAAAAAACATATGCTTCGCGCAGTATATGAGGGAATTGTATTTTCACATGTGACGCATGTAAAGAAACTGCTCAGAAACAGAGAGGTGCCCAAGAGCATCCGCCTTTCCGGAGGCGCGGCAAATTCGGACGTATGGGTGCAGATCTTTGCGGACGCTCTTCAGATTCCCATTGACGTAGTCGGCGATAAAGAGCTGGGAGCTCAGGGAGCGGCTATGGCAGCGGGAATTGCGGCCGGTATCTACAAAGATTATCAGGAAGCCATAAGCAGGACGGTGCATATTACCAAGACTGTAAATCCGCGTCCGGAATATAAAGAGATTTATGAAGAAAAGTATGCAACTTACCGTGCAGTAATCGACGGGCTGAGCAAAGCGTGGGAACATTTTAAAAATTAGAAAAAGGGGTAAAAGTTATGTTTAAAATGGCAATTTTAGGCGCTGGCGCCATCGCACACAAAATGTCAAATACTATTTCTCAGATGGATAATGTAGAACCGTACATTATCGCGGATGTAAATATCGAAAAAGCAAAAGAAGTAGGAGAAAAATACGGATATACAAAAATCTGCGGTTCTGTGGACGATATTCTTGCAGACGATCAGGTAGACCTTGTATATATCGCGCTTCCCCATTCACTTCACTATAAATTTACAAAAATGTGCCTGGAAGGCGGAAAGAACGTACTTTGTGAAAAATCCTTTACAGTAAGCGCGTCTCAGGCAAAAGAGATTCTTTCTCTGGCAGAGGAGAAGAAACTTCTTCTCCAGGAGGCGATCTGGACAAGATATATGCCTTCCAGAAAGATGATCGACGATATCATTGCCAGCGGTGTGATCGGAGAAGTTACTTCTCTGACGGCAAACCTCGGCTATGAGCTCAGTGCGGTTCCGAGAATCTGGGATGTAAACTCTGCCGGCGGCGCTCTGCTTGACTGCGGCGTTTACCTTGTTCATTTTGCACGCATGATTTTCGGCGACAACATCACAGACATGAAGACTTCCGCTGTATTCCGCAACGGCGTTGACATGTGCGACAACATTACCATGATTTTCGACGACAGCAAGATGGCAACCATGCAGACGAATGTTTATGCTGCACAGAACCGTTCCGCGGCAATATTCGGAACAAAGGGATACATTGAGATCACCAATATTAACAATCCTGAAAAGATTACCGTATTCAACGATCAGTATGAGGAGGTAGCTTCCTATCTGCCGCCGCAGCAGATCACAGGATATGAGTATGAAGTGCTTGCCTGCATGCGGGCTATTGAAAACGGCGAGATTGAGTGCCCGGAGGCTCCTCATGCGGAGACCATTAAGGTTATGGAAATTATGGACAGCATCCGTCAGTCCTGGGGATATGAAATTCCGCTGATTTCCTGATCCGTTTCGATTTTGCCGGCGTAAGCCAGTGTTTTAAATTCATAGATCAAAGCAGGAGAGCAGTATGAGAGCATATACTTTAGGTTTGTATGAAAAAGCAATGCCTTCCGACCTTACCTGGAAGGAAAAGCTGGAAACAGCCAAAGCGGCAGGTTATGATTTCGTTGAGATCAGTATTGACGAGACAGACGCGAAGCTTGCCCGTCTGGAGTGGACAAAGGAAGAACGTCTGGATCTTGTAAAGACCATGTATGAAGTGGGCCTTCCTATCCGCACCATGTGTCTGAGCGGCCATCGGAAATATCCCATCGGCAGCAGCGATCCCGGAACCTGTGCGAGAGGAATGGAAATTATGGAAAAAGCCATTCAGCTTGCGGACGATCTGGGAATCCGCATTATCCAGCTTGCAGGATATGATGTTTACTATGAGGAATCTACGCCGGAAACAGTAAAACGATTCGGGGAAAACCTTGTGAAATGTGAACGCATGGCGGCCAAAAAAGGAATTGTCCTGGGATTTGAGACCATGGAGACGGAGTTTATGAATACGGTGGAAAAGGCGATGAAATATGTAAACCGTATCAATTCTCCTTATCTGGGAGTTTATCCGGATATGGGAAATATAACAAACGCAGCCAAGACCTACGGCACCGATGTGCTTGCAGATATCCGCACAGGCATCGGACATCTGGACGCTGTACATCTGAAGGAAACCGTGCCCGGCGTATTCCGGGAGGTTCCCTTTGGAACAGGGCATGTGGATTTCCCCGCAGTGATTGCAGAGACGTGGAAAGCAGGAGTCCGCAGATATGTAACGGAATTCTGGTATACAGGCAACCCTGAGTGGAAGAAAGATCTGGATTTTGCGGTGGGAATGATGCGTCCTATTCTGGATGCCCAGGAATAAAGACAGCAGAACTCAGAGATTGATGGAAGATTCTGAGATGCATGCGGCGGACGGTGCCGAAATCTCAGATACAACTTGGCTTTCGGAGGCAACAAGTATATAATAGAATACAGGAGCATCCGAAAATCATTTGTAAAGGAGAAAGAAAAATGCTTGAAAAATTAAAAGAAGAAGTTTACAAAGCCAATATGGATCTGCCGAAATATGGCCTCGTTACGTTTACCTGGGGAAATGTAAGCGGAATTGACAGAGAAAAGGGACTTTTTGTTATCAAACCCAGCGGAGTTGAGTACGAGAAACTGAAACCGGAAGATATGGTAGTTGTGGATCTTCAGGGAAATAAGGTTGAGGGCGAATACAATCCGTCTTCCGACACAGCGACACATGTTGTTCTTTACAATGCCTTCCCAAATATCGGAGGAATTGTACATACCCATTCTCCCTGGGCTACAAGCTGGGCGCAGGCAGGAAGAGGAATTCCCTGCTATGGAACCACACATGCAGACTATATTTACGGAGAAGTTCCCTGTGTGCGCAATCTGACAAAAGAAGAGATTGATGAGGCTTATGAGAAAAATACAGGCATTCTGATTGCCGACTATTTTAAGGACAAGGATTACGAGGCTGTTCCGGCAGTTCTCTGCAAAAATCATGGTCCTTTTACCTGGGGCAAGGATGCTCATGAAGCAGTTCACAACGCAGTTGTCCTGGAGGAAGTTGCGAAGATGGCCTGCCGCTGCGAAATGATCAATCCGCAGGTAAAACCTGCTCCTCAGGAACTGCAGGATAAGCACTACTACAGAAAGCACGGAGCAAACGCATACTACGGACAGATTACAAAATAATTTCCTGATTTTGTAAGTGCATAAAAAGAGCCGGGAAACAGAACCCGGCAGAAGAGGGGGATGCCGTACGGCATCCCCCTGCTGTTTCTGAAGAGAAGTCAGAATGTTTTCCTGAGTCCGGTCGCTTTCTATTCAGGAAGAGTGTAAGGATAATCGGGAGCTTCCGGACAGTTCAGATACTCTTTCAGACAGTTGACGACAAATTCATGATCCGCGATATGATAGAGATTGGAAGCGATCACTGCGCCGATTACCGGAGAGCTTCCTTTGATCCGGATGGGGAAGCCGCCTCCGCACAGAGCATAGTCGGCATCCGCAAGGCCGTGGGTGGCCGGAGTATCTCCGTCCTGTTCAAAAATCAGCGCGGACATAAGAGAGCTGCGCTCCATGAGTTTTACAGAATTGAATTTTCTCTCCATCCATTTCTGATTCAGTAGATTGGTTCCATCCGGGCAGTGCTGAAACAAGATGCAGCCGTTATTCATCCGTATGGACACAGCGATTGTGATGTTGTGTTTCTGTGCATAGGAAACCATGCATGTTCCCAGTTCCCAGGCTACTTTGTGATTAAATTCGGGAAACTGCAGAAGCTCTTCTTGTTTTCGTAAGATATCCAGATTTTCAGACATAATTTTTCCTCCTTTTATTTGGCAGTGAGAAAGGACATCTGTAAAGAAAAAGGTTTTTCCATATAAGAATATTATACAGGAAAGGGGCCTGATCAGGCAAGATAAAATATTCGGAATTGCTGAACTTTAGCATATTTTTTCGGCCTGCATGTGTTAATGTCAAGAAAATTACGAATGATTAGCATGTGCTGGGGTTCTGATTATATGAAGATTTACGACTATCAGGGAAAGAAGAATGTGAGCGGCGATATGATCAGGCAGCTTCGCGTGAAAAAGAGGATGTCTCAGAGTGATCTGGCCGCCAGGCTTCAGGTGGAAGGCGTGATGCTGGAGAGAGACAGCATCAGCAGAATAGAGAGCGGAACGAGATTTGTAGCCGATTATGAACTGTTTATATTTGCGAAAATATTTGGCGTGGACGTGGCAGAGCTGCTGGAAATTCAGGAAAAACCGTGATTTTTAAAGACTGAAAAGGAAATACAGAGAAGAAGGCGGAGATATCAGCTTCGGGCGATTTCTCTGCTTTTTTTCTGTCATTCGGACAGAGATTGTGCTACAATGAACATATGACCGGGCGGTACTGCCGCGGAATTATATTTGAAATTGTAAAAGAACCGCCGTCTGTGGAAAAATATGCGTTTTTCTGCGGCGGCAGCTGCATAAATAAAAAGAAAACAGAGAATGGCCGCCGGGAAGGCGGCAGAATGGAGAATATATGATTGAACTGGGAAAGAAACAGAGGCTTCTTGTGGTGAAACCGGTGGAATTTGGAGTGTACCTTGGGGAGGATCCGGGGGCGGAGGCAAAGAACCGTGTGCTCCTTCCGGCGAAACAGGTGCCGGAGAATATCCGAGAGGGAGATTCGCTGGAGGTGTTTATTTATAAGGATTCCAAGGACCGTCTCATCGCAACAACTAGAGAACCGGTTTTGACAGTGGGAGAGACTGCTGTGTTAAAAGTGCGCCAGGTGACGAAAATCGGCGCTTTTCTTGACTGGGGCCTTGAAAAAGATCTTCTTCTGCCTTATCATGAGCAGACTGTCCGGGTGCATGAAGGACAGGAATGTCTTGTAGCTCTTTATGTGGACAAGAGCAGCCGTCTCTGCGCAACTATGAAAGTTTACCCTTATCTGGAGAAAAAATCACCTTATCAGAAAGGGGATCAGGTAAAAGGCCGTGTGTACCAGACAAGCGATAATTTCGGGGTCTTTGTGGCAGTGGACGACAAATATTCCGCCCTGATTCCGGCAAGGGAAACGGCAGGAAAGTATCGCCCGGGAACAGTTCTCGACCTTCGTGTCACAGAAGTGAAGGAGGACGGAAAACTGAATGTCACAGACAGAAAGAAAGCTTATCTCCAGATAAATGAAGATGCGGAGAATGTGCTGCAGGTGCTGCAGGAATTTGCAGGCGTGCTGCCCTTCGATGACAAAGCTGCCCCGGAGGTGATCCGGAGGGAGTTCGGGCTCAGCAAAAACGCTTTCAAGCGCGCGGTGGGCCATCTTCTGAAAGAAGGGAAAATTGAAATCCGCGAACGAAAAATTTATCTGTTGTAAAGGATGGTATTATGAATTTTACACATCTTCATGTTCATACAGAATACAGTCTTCTCGACGGCTCCAATAAGATCCAGGAATATGTGTCCAGGGTCAAGGAACTGGGCATGGACAGCGCCGCAATTACGGATCACGGGGTTATGTACGGGGTAATTGATTTTTACAAGGCAGCGAAAGCCGCCGGAATTAATCCTGTTCTCGGCTGCGAGGTCTATGTGGCTCCCGGATCCAGATTTGACAGAGAGACAGGAAGCGGGGAAGACCGTTATTATCATCTTGTGCTCCTTGCGGAAAACAACCAGGGATACAGTAATCTGATGAAGATAGTTTCCAAGGGGTTTGTAGAGGGATTTTACTATAAACCAAGGGTGGATCTGGAACTTCTCAGAGAATACCATGAGGGAATTATCGCACTGAGCGCCTGTCTGGCGGGAGAGGTGGCAAGATATCTGACAAGAGGAATGTACGAAGACGCAAAAGCCGCAGCTCTCCGTTATCAGGATATCTTCGGGAAAGGAAATTTTTTCCTGGAGATGCAGGATCACGGAATTCCCCAGCAGCAGGCGGTAAACCAGCAGCTTCTGAAGATGCACAGGGAGACAGGAATTGAACTTGTCGCCACCAATGATGTACATTATACGTTTGCCGAGGACGCCGGACCTCACGATGTGCTTCTCTGTCTGCAGACCGGGAAAAAACTGGCGGATGAAGACCGCATGAGATATGAAGGCGGACAGTATTATGTCAAATCTCCGGAAGAAATGGCGAACCTTTTTCCATACGCGCTGGAAGCGCTTGAGAATACCCATAAAATAGCAGAGAGATGCCACGTGGAGATTGAATTCGGCGTAACCAAGCTGCCGAAATATGACGTGCCGGAGGGCTATACATCCTGGGAATATCTGAATAAGCTCTGCCATGAGGGGCTTGAGAAACGGTACCGGCCGGTGACGGATAAGCTCAGGGAGCGCCTGGAATATGAGCTGTCCACAATCAAAAACATGGGATATGTGGATTACTTTCTGATTGTATGGGATTTTATCAAATATGCCAGGGACAACGACATCATGGTAGGTCCCGGCCGGGGATCGGCGGCAGGAAGCCTGGTTGCCTATACCCTGGGCATTACCCAGCTTGATCCTATTAAATACGACCTTCTGTTTGAGCGTTTCCTGAATCCGGAGCGCGTATCCATGCCGGATATTGATGTGGACTTCTGCTTCGAGAGAAGACAGGAGGTTATTGATTATGTAGTGCGGAAATACGGAAAAGACAGGGTGGTGCAGATTGTAACCTTCGGTACGCTGGCCGCCCGGGGCGTGATCCGCGACGTAGGGAGAGTTCTGGATATGCCCTACGCCCAGGTGGACGCCATTGCCAAAATGATTCCCCAGGAGCTGAATATAACGATTGATAAGGCTCTGGAGATGAATCCGGAACTGCGCCGGGCTTATGAGGAGCAGGAGGACATCACCAGGCTGATCGACACGGCAAAGCGTCTGGAGGGTCTGCCAAGACATACCTCCATGCATGCGGCAGGCGTGGTGATCAGCCAGAAAAGCGTAGATGAATATGTGCCTCTTTCCCGGGCCCAGGACGGTTCTATCACAACGCAGTTTACCATGACAACCCTGGAGGAGCTTGGGCTTCTTAAAATGGACTTTCTGGGACTTCGCACCCTGACCGTAATCCAGAACGCAGTCCAGCAGGTGGAAAAAAATACCGGCATCCGCCTGGATATGCAGAAAATTGATTATAATGACAAGAAAGTCCTTGATTCTCTCGGAACAGGACGCTCGGACGGGGTGTTCCAGCTTGAAAGCGCCGGGATGAAAAGCTTCATGAAGGAGCTGAAGCCCCAGAGCCTGGAAGATGTAATCGCCGGCATCTCCCTGTACCGCCCGGGCCCGATGGATTTCATTCCCCAGTATATCCGGGGGAAAAATCGTCCGGACACAATCCGCTATGACTGCCCTCAGCTGGAACCGATTTTGAAGTCGACTTACGGCTGCATTGTGTACCAGGAGCAGGTTATGCAGATCGTGCGCAGCCTGGCAGGATATACTCTCGGAAGAAGCGATCTGGTGCGCCGCGCTATGTCAAAAAAGAAGGCTTCCGTAATGGAAAAAGAGCGCCAGAATTTTGTCTATGGAAATAAAGAAGAGGGAGTTCCGGGATGCATTGCCAATGGAATTCCGGAAAAAACGGCAAATAAGATTTACGATGAAATGACAGATTTTGCCAAATATGCTTTTAATAAGTCCCATGCGGCGGCGTATGCGGTGGTTTCCTATCAGACCGCTTTTCTGAAATACTATTATCCGGTGGAATTTATGGCGGCGCTGATGACCTCCGTAATTGAAATGCCAAATAAAGTGGCGGAGTATATTCTTGTCTGCCGTCAGATGGGAATTAAGATTCTGCCGCCGGATGTGAACAGAGGTACCTATGGATTTTCGGTGGACGAAGGCGCGATCCGTTATGGCCTGTCCGCAATAAAGAGCGTGGGAAGACCTGTCATAGAAGCCCTGGTAAAAGAACGGGAGGAAAGAGGAGAATTTCTGTCCCTCAAAGATTTCGCGGAGCGTCTTTCCGGGGTGGTGAACAAAAGGGCAATTGAAAACTTTATCAAATCCGGAGCTTTGGACTGTCTGGAGGGAAACAGGCGGCAGAAGATGACCGTTTATGCCCAGATTGTGGACAATATCGCTAAGGAAAAGAAAAACGACATTGCAGGGCAGATGACGCTTTTTGATTTTGCCGGAGAAGATGTGAAAAAAGATTTCGAGATCCGGATGCCGGAAGTAGAAGAATACGATAAAGATACGATCCTTGCCTTTGAAAAAGAAGTTCTTGGAATTTACTTAAGCGGACATCCCCTGGAACAGTGCAGGGAGATGATGGAAAAAATCATAACCGCAAGAACCACAGATTTTCAGCCGGAGGAAGAGTCCGGGATACCCAAGGTGCGCGACAATCAGAAAGTGATTGTGGGCGGCATGATTACGGATAAAACGATTAAATATACAAAGAATAATAAGGTGATGGCTTTTCTGACAGTGGAGGATCTTGTGGGAACTGTTGAAGTTGTGGTTTTCCCCAGGGATTATGAAAAATGGAATTCTCTTCTCGGAGACGAAGCCCGGGTGTTCATTCAGGGACGGGTAAGCGCTGAGGACGACAAGGCCAGCAAACTGATTCTGGAAAAGGCAAGAGCTTTTGACGATATTCCCAGAGAACTGTGGATTCAGTTTAGAGACAGGGAGGACTACAGCCGTCAGGAGCAGTGGCTTTTGGGATTTCTCAGCCAGAATTCAGGGTCTGACAGTGTTGTCATCTACTTAAAGGATGTCAATGCCATGAAGAGGCTGCCGGCTGGTTTTCATGTAAGGATAAATGATTCCTGCACCGAGGAGCTCAGCAAAAAATATGGAGAATCCAATGTTAAAGTTGTGCAAAGAGTATTGAAAAACTTCTGAAAATGCTTTAAACTATAACCGAATATGTGTAGAACAGATAAGTATTGATTTTCCGTTCTCGGCGGAAAGTCGGAATATGGAGGAATGGAATCATGGCAGAAAAGAAGATAAAGACCATTGGCGTTCTGACCAGCGGCGGAGATGCTCCGGGAATGAATGCCGCAATCCGTGCTGTTGTAAGAAGAGGTCTCAGCAGCGGACTGAATGTAAAAGGTATTTATAAAGGATACAACGGACTTTTAAATGAAGAAATTATAGATATGACAGCGAAGGACGTATCTGATACGATCCAGAGAGGCGGTACGATCCTGTATACTGCGCGCTGCGCTGAGTTCCGTACGCCGGAAGGCCAGCAGAGAGGCGCGGAAGTGTGCAGAAAGCACGGCATTGACGGACTGGTTGTTATCGGAGGCGATGGTTCCTTTGCAGGCGCTCAGAAACTGGCGAACCTTGGAATTAACACAATCGGTGTTCCGGGAACCATTGACCTGGATATCGCCTGTACAGAATATACCATTGGATTTGACACGGCAGTGAATACAGCGATGGAGGCCATCGACAAAGTACGTGATACCTCTACTTCCCATGAGCGGTGCAGCATCATCGAGGTAATGGGACGGAACGCAGGCTATCTCGCAATGTGGTGCGGCATCGCCAACGGCGCAGAGGATATTCTGATTCCTGAGAAATATGATTACGATGAGCAGAAGCTGATCAACAATATTATTGAGAGCCGTAAGGCGGGCAAGAAACATCACATTATCGTCAACGCGGAGGGCATCGGCCATTCCGAGGCTATGGCGAAGCGTATTGAGGCTGCCACCGGAATTGAGACCCGCGCAACAATTCTCGGCCACATGCAGAGGGGAGGAAGTCCTACCTGTAAAGACCGTGTATATGCGTCTATGATGGGAGCTCTTGCAGTAGACCTTCTGGTAGAGGGAAAATCCTGCCGCGTAGTCGGATACCGTCACGGCGAGTTCATGGACTTTGATATCAACGAGGCTCTTGCCATGAAGAAGGACGTATCTCCTTATATGTGGGAGGTATGCAATTCTCTTTCTCACAATTACAAGAAATAAAAATCATAACCGGCTGCGTGCAGCCGGGGATTTACAGGAGACCACCGTCAGGCGGTCTCCGTTATGTATAGAGGAGTATATATGATCGCCAGTTTGCAGAATGCGCAGGTCAAAAATATTATAAAACTGAATCAGAAGGCAAAGGAACGCAGGGAACAGGGCCTTTTTATCGCTGAGGGAAGAAAGATGTTTCTGGAAGCGCCCTCCGGCTGGATTCACAAGGTGTATGTGTCGGAGTCCATGGAAAAGGACGAAGAGGTGATGGCGCGCGCCAGGCTCTTTTCCCGGGAGACGGTGACGGATACAGTGTTCCGCCAGATGAGCGATACGCAGACGCCGCAGGGCGTTCTGACTGTCCTTCACAGGCCTGCCTATCAGGAGGAAGAGCTCCTGAAACAGCCGGATCCTGTGATTATGGTTCTGGAGGATCTTCAGGATCCCGGAAATGCCGGAACGATTCTGCGCACAGCTGAGGGAGCTGGCGTCAGCGGTGTTTTTCTCACAAAGAGCTGTGTGGATATTACAAACCCAAAAGTAATCCGTGCTACAATGGGCTCAGTATATAGAATGCCTTTTGTATATGTGGAGAATGTGCCGTCTCTGAAAGAACTTTTCCGGAGCAGGGGAATCCGGATTTTTGCCGCGCATTTACAGGGTAAAAAAGCGTATTATGAGGAAACCTATCAGGGAGGAACTGCCTTTTTGATCGGCAATGAGGGAAAAGGCCTGACAGCTGAGGCGGCTGAGGCGGCGGATACGCTGATCCGCATTCCCATGTGCGGCCAGGTGGAATCTCTCAATGCGGCTATGGCGGCGGGGATCCTTATGTACGAAGCGGCCCGTCAGCGGAGAAGCTGAGGGAGACGGTTCAAAGGACGGTTACGCAGGACAGAAGAGAGGAAGGAGGTTCAGGCTTATGGAACTGGTTATGGGGCCTTTTATCTGGCTGGCGCTGGTGGCTGTGCTGCTGATTATAGAGGCGGTCACAGTAGGGCTCACAACCGTGTGGTTTGCCGGCGGAGCGCTTGCGGCGGCGATAGCGTCCTGGCTGGGAGCAGGACAGGCAGTGCAGTGGATTCTTTTTCTGGCTGTATCTCTGGTGCTCCTGATTTTTACAAGACCTCTGGCTGTGCGCTACATGAACCGGGAAGTTTCCCGCACCAATGTAGACAGCCTGATCGGGAAAAGAGCTGTCGTGATTCAGGAAATCAATAATCTGGCCCAGACAGGACAGGTGAGGATCAATGACCTGGAATGGATGGCGCGGACAAAAGAGGACGAATGCACGATCCCGGAAAAGGCGGTTGTGATAATAAAAGAGGTAAAAGGCGTAAAACTGATTGTGGAAGAGGAAAAGGAGGGATAAACTATGGGCTTTGGTATTATTTTTGTGATTGTTATATGTATTCTGGCGCTGTGGATTCTGGCGTCCTGCATCAAGATCGTTCCCCAGGCGTATGCGGTTGTTCTGGAAAGGCTGGGCGCTTACCGCACCACCTGGAATACGGGCATTCATTTTAAGGTGCCTTTTATTGAGCGTGTTGCCCGGAAGGTTAATTTAAAGGAGCAGGTGGTGGATTTTCCTCCCCAGCCCGTAATTACTAAGGATAACGTAACAATGCAGATTGATACGGTTGTGTTTTTCCAGATTACGGATCCGAAACTGTTCGCCTACGGTGTGGAGAATCCTATTATGGCCATAGAGAATCTCTCCGCCACCACCCTCAGAAACATTATCGGCGATATGGAGCTGGATGAAACTCTGACCTCCCGTGAAGTGATTAATACGAAGATGCGCGCGTCTCTTGATGTTGCTACAGATCCCTGGGGAATCAAGGTAAACCGTGTGGAGCTGAAGAATATCATTCCTCCGGCTGCGATTCAGGACGCTATGGAGAAGCAGATGAAGGCTGAGCGTGAGCGCCGTGAAGCGATTCTGATCGCGGAAGGTGAGAAGCGTTCTACCATCCTTGTGGCGGAAGGAAAGAAGCAGTCCGCGATTCTTGACGCGGAGGCGGAGAAACAGGCAGCGATCCTCAGGGCGGAGGCCCAGAAGGAGCGTATGATCAAAGAGGCGGAAGGCCAGGCGGAGGCCGTCCTGAAAGTACAGAATGCCAATGCGGAAGGCATCCGTATGATCCGGGAAGCCGGCGCGGACCAGGCAGTTCTGACTCTGAAGAGCCTGGAGGCGTTTATGAAGGCAGCCGACGGCAGAGCCACGAAGATCATCATTCCTTCCGAGATACAGGGGCTGGCAGGCCTTGCGTCTTCTTTGAAGGAAATTGTGGCAGAGGATAAAAATTCGGCGCAGCAGTAAAAAACAATGCGCAGAGGCCGGTTCGAAACCGGTCTCTGCAGAAAATAAGAGGAGAGATTATTATGAACTTAAAAGGACGGAATTTCCTGACACTGAAGGACTTTACACCGGAGGAGATCAATTACCTTCTTGACTTGTCCGCGGAGCTGAAAGAAAAGAAGAAAAATGGAGAACTTCACGAGTATTACAGAGGCAAAAATATTGCCCTGATCTTTGAAAAGACAAGTACCAGAACCCGCTGCGCCTTTGAGGTTGCGGCCCATGACCTGGGTATGGGGAGCACTTATCTGGATCCTTCCGGTTCTCAGATAGGCAAGAAGGAGAGCATCGCGGATACCGCGAGAGTTCTTGGAAGAATGTACGACGGAATCGAGTACAGAGGATTCGGCCAGGAGATCGTGGAGGAGCTTGCGAAGTACGCGGGCGTGCCGGTGTGGAACGGACTGACCAACGAGTACCATCCTACCCAGATGCTGGCGGATATGCTTACTATCCGGGAACATTTCGGAAGGCTGAAGGGAATCCGTCTGGTATATATGGGAGACGCCCGCTATAACATGGGAAATTCCCTTATGATCGCCTGCTCAAAACTTGGCATGCATTTTGTTGCCTGCACCACAAAAAAATACTTCCCCAATGAGGAACTGGTAAACCTCTGCCAGGGCTGGGCAAAGGAATCCGGAGGAACCATCACTCTTACGGAAAACGTGGAAGAGGGAACGAAAAACGCCGATGTGATCTACACGGACGTCTGGGTATCCATGGGAGAGCCGGATGAAGTGTGGGAAGAGCGCATCCGTGATCTGACGCCTTATAAAGTGACAAAGGATGTTATGAAAAACGCCGGAGAAAAGGCGATTTTTCTTCACTGTCTGCCATCCTTCCATGATCTTAAAACAAAGATCGGAAAGGAAATGGGAGAGCGCTTCCGGCTTACGGATATGGAGGTTACGGACGAGGTGTTTGAATCTCCCCAGTCTCTTGTATTTGACGAGGCGGAAAACCGTATGCACACAATTAAGGCGGTGATGGTGGCAACCCTGGGAGAGCCGGAGAATAAATAACAGCCTGTACTGCCGCGGCGAACGCGAAATTCTCTGAGATACAGGATGATATGGCGGAGAAAGCAATGTACGATCAAAATACAATTTCAAAGGCAATACATACGAAATGGGCGGGCAAAACCGTCCATTTTGTGAAAGAAACAGATTCTACAAATAACTGGGCCAAAGATCTGTCGCGGCAGGGAGCTCCTCATGGAACACTTGCAGCGGCAGAATTTCAGTCTGCGGGAAAAGGAAGACTGGGAAGGGCATGGAAGGCCCCGGAGGGAAGTTCGGTGATGATGTCCCTTCTGCTGCGCCCGTCCTTTGAGCCGGCGTACGCGTCCATGCTGACGCTTGTTATGGGTCTGAGCGTGGCCCAGGCGGTAGAAAGCCTGGACATTCAGACGTCCATCAAGTGGCCCAATGACGTGGTGGTTTCCCGGAAAAAAATCTGCGGCATCCTCACGGAAATGGGACTGGAAAACGGGAAGATCCGCGAAGTGATCATCGGAGTGGGAATCAACGTGAATACGGAGAGTTTTCCGGAGGAGCTTGCGGATAAGGCCACTTCCCTCCGGCTGGAAACAGGAAAGAAATATGACCGGAACCAGGTGGCAGGCCTGGTGATGGGGAAATTTGAGACAAACTATGAAAGATTTGTCCGCACCTGCGATCTCAGCCTGCTCCTGGAGGATTACAACCGGCTTCTTGCAAACAGAGAACAGCCGGTGCGGATTCTTGACAAAAATCAGCCCTTTGAGGGCATCGCTCTGGGAGTGAATGAAAAAGGGGAACTTCTGGTGCAGACGGAGACGGAGGGTGTGCGCCCTGTCCGGGCAGGGGAAGTGTCCGTGAGAGGACTGTACAGCTATGTGTGAGGGAAGCAGGCGGACGCTCTGCAAATTGTGCGCTCTTTGCAGGTCCGCCATGAGAAAAGATACAGGAGGAAGATATGTATCAGGACAGAATTGTGCTCTGCGGCGCCAGCGCCTATGAGCAGAAATATTATTTTAACCAGGATTTTGATTCTCTGCCGGAGGCGGTAAAAAAAGAACTGCAGATTATGTGCGTGCTTTATACCGAAGAAATCGGAGGAATCCTGACTCTTGAATTCGATGAGGAAGGGAATCTTCAGTTTAAAACAGAGGCTTTGGACGCAGACGCCATGTATGACGAGATCGGCAGTGTGCTGAGAATCAAAAAACTTCAGACAGAAAAAAGAGAACTTCTGGAATCCCTGGAAATGTACTACCGTGTATTTTTCCTGGGCGAAATCCCCGAGGAAGTGGGGAAAAATGTGGATAACGGAGACTGAAACATGATAAGACGGTGGAAAATCGGACCGGTGGATATAGAAAATCCTTTTGTGCTTGCGCCAATGGCGGGAATTACGGATCTTCCGTTCCGGGGACTCTGCAGAGAGCAGGGAGCGGGTCTGGTATATACGGAGATGGTAAGCGCAAAAGCAATTTCCTACCGCAACAGAAATACGCTCCCCCTGATGGAGATCAGCCCCGGGGAGCATCCGGCAGCTCTTCAGATTTTCGGCAGCGAGCCGGAACTGATGGCTGAGGTGGCCAGGAGCATTGAGGAGCAGCCTTTCGATATTTTGGACATCAATATGGGCTGTCCGGTACCGAAGGTGGTGAATAACGGAGAAGGATCGGCGCTTCTGAAAAATCCCGCTCTGATACGCGAGATCGTCACAGCGGTGTCCGGAGCAGTCAAAAAGCCTGTGACAGTGAAAATCCGTATTGGATTTGAGGGCGCTTCTGTGGATCCGGTGGAAATCGCGAAAATCATTGAGGATTCCGGCGCGGCGGCCCTTGCGGTTCATGGCAGAACCAGGCAGCAGTACTATTCCGGCCATGCAGACTGGGAGACAATCCGGAAGATAAAAGAGGCGGTTTCCATTCCGGTAATGGGAAACGGAGACGTGGACAGCCCCAAGAAAGCGGAGGCCATGTTGAAAGAGACAGGATGCGACGCAGTGATGATCGGAAGAGCAGCGAGAGGCAATCCCTGGATTTTCCGGGAAATGAATCACTATTTTCAGACGGGCGAGCTTCTTCCCAGACCCTCCCTTGAAGAGCTGAAAGAAATGATCCTGCGCCATACCAGATGGCAGATAGAAAAAAAGGGCGAGTATACCGGAATCCGGGAAATGCGCAAGCATGTGGCATGGTATACTGCGGGAATGAGACACAGCGCAGGCATCCGGCGGGAGTCTAATCTGATTTCCAGCTATCAGGAACTGGAGGCGCTTCTGGAGCGTCTTTCCGCCCAGGAAAATAAAATGTGATTTTTGCCTGAAACCTGCGGAAATACAGCCTTTTTGAGCTTGACAACGGACAGGGTTTTGGGTATAATACAGAAATTGTGAATATCCTAGAATAATACTGCCCTTTTGGCGGTATGATGTATCTGGGAGCGCATGTGGATGTCAATTCGGATGAATTGTCCGGCATATTCTATAATGAGAAAGATGCAGCAGAAAATCTTTCGCGAAATGTGGGAATTTATATGAACAGCGGACATGATCTGTCAGAACAGATGTTATCCGGGCATTGAAAGGGAGTAAGGTATTATGGAAGAAAAGAAGAACTTGATGACGTATGCAGGTCTTAAGAAGTTAGAGGAAGAGCTGCATGATTTAAAGGTTGTAAAAAGAAAAGAAGTGGCGGAAAAGATCAAGGAGGCCAGAGAACAGGGCGACCTTTCTGAGAACGCCGAGTATGACGCTGCAAAAGATGAGCAGAGAGACATCGAAGCACGTATTGAAGAAATTGAAAAAATACTGAAGAATGCAGAAGTCGTAGTGGAAGACGAAGTGGATCTGGACAGAATCAGCGTAGGCTGCAAGGTGAAGGTCCATGACTACGAGTTTGAGGAAGATATGGAGCTGAAAATTGTGGGCTCCACAGAGGCCAACAGTCTGGAAGGCAAGATTTCCAACGAATCTCCGGTAGGAAAGGCACTTATGGGCGCTCATACGGGAGACGTTGTGGAAGTGGAGATGCCTTCAGGGATTATGAAGTATAAGGTACTGGAGATTCAGAGAAACATCTGAAGCGGGAAGTATCAGGACTTATTCTGAAACAAAGAGAAAGACAGGAAAAAAGAGCAGCGTCGCCGCGCAGTCAGGGAATCCCTCTGCGCTTCGGCGCTGTATTCTGAGGATAAACAAATTTAAGGAGGCGCGAAAGTGGCAGAGCAGAAGAAGCAGGAACAGGATCTCAATCAGATTCTGAAAGTACGCCGGGAGAAGCTTTCCGAGCTTCAGGCAAACGGGAAAGATCCCTTTCAAATCGTAAAATACGATGTTTCACATCACAGCCAGGATATTAAAGACCATTTTGCGGAGCTGGAAAACCAGACCGTTACCGTAGCAGGACGTATGATGTCCAAGCGTGTAATGGGAAAAGCTTCTTTTTGTCATGTACAGGATCTGAAGGGAACCATTCAGTCCTATGTGGCAAGAGACAGTCTTGGGGACGAGGCTTACAAGGATTTTAAAAAACTGGATGTCGGCGATATTATCGGCATCAAAGGCCAGGTATTCAAAACAAAAACAGGAGAAATTTCCATCCATGCTTCTGAGATCACACTTCTGTCCAAGAGCCTTCAGGTGCTTCCGGAGAAATTCCATGGGCTGACGAATACGGACCTCCGCTACCGCCAGAGATATGTGGATCTGATCATGAATCCGGAAGTAAAAGACACCTTTGTGAAGCGTTCTAAGATTATCAGCGCTGTCCGCAGGTATCTGGACAGTCAGGGCTTCATGGAAGTGGAGACGCCGATGCTGGTATCCAATGCCGGCGGCGCGGCGGCGCGTCCTTTTGAAACTCATTTTAACGCGCTGAACGAGGATCTGAAGCTCCGCATTTCACTGGAGCTTTATCTGAAACGTCTGATCGTGGGCGGTCTGGAAAGAGTATACGAGATCGGACGCGTATTCCGGAATGAGGGACTGGATACCCGCCATAATCCGGAGTTTACCCTGATGGAGCTTTATCAGGCATATACAGATTATCACGGCATGATGGATCTGACGGAAAACCTGTACCGCTTTGTTGCCCAGGAGGTTCTCGGCACCACGAAGATTGTTTATAACGGTGTGGAAATGGATCTGGGCAAACCCTTCGAGCGCATCACCATGGTGGACGCAGTGAAGAAATATGCCGGCGTAGATTGGAATGAAATCCATACCCTGGAGGAAGCCCGCGCAATTGCGAAAGAACATAATATTGAATTTGAGGAGCGCCATAAGAAAGGCGATATCCTGAATCTCTTCTTTGAGACATATGTGGAGGAGCACTTAATCCAGCCGACCTTCCTGATGGATCATCCGATTGAGATTTCTCCGCTGACCAAAAAGAAACCGGAGAACCCGGAATATGTAGAGCGCTTTGAGTTCTTCATGAACGGCTGGGAGATGGCAAACGCCTACTCTGAGCTGAATGATCCCATCGATCAGAGAGAGCGTTTCAAAGCCCAGGAGGAGCAGCTTGCGCAGGGCGATGAGGAAGCAAACACCACAGACGAAGATTTCCTGAACGCTCTTGAGGTAGGCATGCCGCCTACAGGAGGAATCGGCTTCGGCATTGACCGTATGGTTATGCTGCTGACGAATTCCGCAGCCATACGCGACGTTCTGGCCTTTCCGACCATGAAAAGTCTGGGTGGATCCGATTCATCGAGGAAAGCCGGAAAAGCGGAAAACACAGTTTCCTCCGGTGCGGATGCGTCAGTCTCCGCTTCTTCCGTGAAGCTTGATCTTTCTAAGGTGAAGATCGAGCCGCTGTTTGAGGATTTTGTTGATTTTGATACTTTCAGCAAGTCTGATTTCCGTGTAGTGAAAGTGAAAGAGTGCGAGGCGGTGCCGAAGAGCAAGAAGCTCCTGAAGTTCGTTCTGGATGACGGATCAGAAACAGACAGGGTGATCTTAAGCGGTATTCACGACTATTACGAACCGGAAGAACTGGTTGGCAAAACCTGCATTGCGATTACCAACCTGCCGCCCAGAAAGATGATGGGCATTGATTCCTGCGGTATGCTGATCAGCGCGGTATATGAGTATGACGGACATGAGGGACTGAACCTGCTGATGGTAGATGACGGTATTCCTGCGGGAGCAAAGCTGTACTAAATCTTTGCAAAAGACTCCGGAAAGCAGGCTTTTCGCTGTAGAGTACGACAAATACGAGGACACTTTTCTAAAAGAAATTTTAGAGAGGTGTCCTCTTTGTTATAATCAAGAAATTTTTACAGAGATAAAGGGGAACGGGAACCTACGATAAAAACTGTATATGGAGAGGTCCCATATTCCCGAAGAGTCTATCGAACCAATTAGACCAATCAAACCAAACTGGTTTGACGGAAGAATATATCGAGTTGCCGATCAGATTTTCCCTCTGCTATACGACATACTTTTTCAGAAGCGGTATCTTCTGCATCACCCATGAGCCTGCCAGGGAGAAGAGAAAGGCTGCCGCCCAGAAAATCAGAATTCCTCCGTACCCAAAATTCAGCGGTGTAATGCCGAGATATTTATAAAACAGATTTAAAAAAACAGGATGGATCAGATAAATCCCAAAGCACAGATTCCGATGGGAGGACATCCATGACACATGAACACCGCTGTTGGCAGCAGTGAGAAAAAGGCAGACTGTCAGCAGGACAATCAGAGGGGAATCATAGGAAACCCGGAACAGCTTCAGGAAAGCCATATCTGCAATCAGAAAACCCGCTGTCAGAAGAGCGGTCACGGAAGTCAGACGGGGACTGACTTTTCCGTATTTCAAAAAATAATATCCCAATATATAGTACAGCAGGTAAATGCCGGAGAAAGGGTAGGTAAAACCCAGATCAAAATCAGTCAGCTGCTCAAAAAATGGAATAAGGCTGCTGAAAAGTCCTCCGAGGATCAGCCCGTACTCCAGAAGCTTCCGCCCACTGCAGCGGATGATCATCCGCAGAAAGGGAGTGGCCAGATACAGTCCTGTCAGCTCATACAGATACCACATATGAGCCCAGCTTTTGCCGGAAAGCGTGTTGAGAAAGCCCTTCCACAACAGAGCAGGAGAAAAACGCCCCTCTGTTACCGTCAGCTCCATAACGGCAAAAACAGTCCCAAAAAGCAGCAGGGCAAGAAGAATCCTCCGAAGGTAGTGCGTAAATATTTTTCTCACAGAAATTTCTTTATCCGGATTCAGAAGAAGAGCGCCGGAAATCATAAGAAAAACAGGAACACCTGTGGTTGTAAGAGCTTTTACTGTATAATAAACCGCACGCTGGTTCGGAGTCATCTCAGCGGACAGAACTGCCGTAACACCGGAAACTACGTGGAGCATTACGACCATAGCGGCGGCGCTCCAGCGTAGAACATCCAGGAAAGCAGTGGAAGAGCTGTTCCTTTTCATAATCATAATCCCCCAGTCTCATACAGATGAAAAACATTTTTGTTATCTGATATTCTAATATACTTATCTCTCAGCTACAAGAAAAAAGTTCCAAAGAACATATATAAAATATTATATTAGAATAAACTGCGGCGGAATATTTTTTACAAGGCGCAGGAAAACAATCGGTTACAACAAAATATAAATTATGTTGTACATATATCATTATAATATCTTTCTCTGGACGAATGTCAAGAAAAATCATATAATATGTTCATTCTTCTTTTTTATATTTATCATTTAAAATCTGTAAATACTGATAAATTACAGCGGTTCACACTGCTTGAGACAGGAGATTTATTTGTCAGGCATAAAATCCTGGACTTATTTCAAAAAATTTCATGAGGGAACGGAAAAAAATACAACATAATTGATATTTTGTTGTATTTGAAAAATACGGACGGAAAATGGAGAATTGTGTTATCTTCTTGAGAATAAAATTTCATATGAGGACTTTCCGGAGAACGAGTGGATCGATATTTGCGAATACATTACCGGCAGGAAGGAAGACAGGGGAAAAGAGGCTTACTGCTGCCTGAAAGAATGGGCCGGCAGAGAACGATAGTCTCCGCAATGTTCAAGAACAGCCGTCTGTGTTATACTTATGGTAAATAAAACATGAGTATACAATCAGGTTGGAGGAAAATATGAAATTACTGGGAATTGACATTGGAACAACATCAATTAGCTTTACTGTAATGGAAAAGGAGAGCAAAACTCTGGTGAAGGCTTCCACTGTCGGCAATGAAAGCTTTATGAAAACAGGAAATTCCTGGGAAAAGATACAGAACGCAGCTGAGATAGAAAAAATAGTGAAAGAAACTGTTGAAAAGTTTTTTGCGGAATTCACGGATATAGTCTCTATTGGTCTTACCGGACAGATGCACGGAATTTTATATACGGACGGCCGGGGAAATTGTGCCAGCCCTCTTTATACCTGGCAGGACGGCCGGGGAAACCGTCCGGTCTTTGAAGGAAAATCTCTGACAGAGACAATATATGAAGAGACAGGTGTGCAAGTATACACAGGCTACGGATGGGTGACCCATCTTTACAATCAGAGAAAAAATCTTGTTCCAGAAACGGCGGCATCCTTCTGTACGATTGCAGATTACATAGGAATGAAGCTGACGGGACGAGAGCAGCCGCTGATACACAGCAGTATGGCAGCCAGCTTCGGTTTTTTTGATCTGGAAAGAAATCAATTCCGGCAGGATGCACTTGAACTTCTGGGGATAAACTGCGGCATTATGCCGGAAATATCAGACAAAATTTCGGTACTGGGTGAGTTTGACGGCGTACCTGTTTACACGGCTATTGGCGACAACCAGGCAAGTGTTCTGGGGGCGACAGGCAGGGAGCCGGGAACGATTCTGGTGAATATGGGGACAGGAGGACAGATTTCTGTGATTTCAGACAGAAATATTGAGGTTCCCGGAATTGAAACAAGACCTTTTCTGGATGGAAATTACCTTTTGGTGGGGGCTTCCCTCTGCGGCGGAAGGGCATACGCGGTTCTTGAAAATTTTTTCCGCCAGTACGGAAAGGCCGCAGGGACAGGTGACCGCGCCCAGTATGATGTAATGGAAAAAATTCTGGAACAAGGTGAAACAGCAGATCCGCTGAAGGTACGGACAACATTTCAGGGAACCAGGACGGATCCTGAGCGGAGAGGAAGCATTGAAGGAATCAGTGAGAATAATTTTACCCCGGCTGCACTGATACAGGGAGTTCTGGACGGGATGGCACAGGAACTGTATGAAATGTACTGTGAAATAAGGAGCCAGGTGAGCCTGGACGTTTCCACTATGACGGCAGCCGGAAACGGAGTCAGAAAAAACCACTATCTGCAGAAGGCTTTTGAGAAGATTTTTGATAAAAAGCTTGTGCTTGCTCCCTACAAAGAAGAAGCTGCCTGTGGTGCGGCAATGAGCTGCTGCCGATAAAAAAGATTTTAGTTTAGAGTGAGGCGGAGATTCTTATGAAATTTTTTCATTTATCAGACCTGCACATAGGTCTGAAGCTGATGAACCGTGATCTGAGGGAGGATCAGGAATATATTTTCCGGCAGATTACAGACATTGCTTCCCGGGAGCAGCCGGATGCGGTAGTGATCGCCGGGGATATTTATGACAAGGCCGTGCCTTCCGCCGAGGCTGTGGAGGTTTTCGACCGGTTTATAGCAGATCTTGCAGAAGCTTTGCCCCAGGCGGCGATTATGATGATCAGCGGAAATCACGACAGCGCGCCGAGGGTGAACTGTTTTCGGAATATTCTTTCCCGGCAGAATCTTTATATGGTGGGACAGCCCCCTCAGAGAGAGGACGAATATATAGAAAAGGTGACCCTTGAGGACAAATATGGAGCGGTGAATTTTTATCTGCTTCCTTTTGTGAAGCCCTCTATGGTGAAAATGGCGGTGGGAACAGACGAAAATGGGAACAATCTTTCCTATAATGACACCGTGCGCCGGCTGATAGAGCGGGAAGGGATAGACGAAACTCAGAGAAACGTCCTTGTCAGCCACCAGTTTTATCTTCCGTCCGGAAAGAAAGCGGAGGATGTGGAACGAATGGACTCCGAGATCCGGACGGTGGGAAATATTGACCAGGTGTCGGCGGATGTTCTGGAACTTTTCGACTACGGCGCTCTGGGGCACATACACAAGCCTATGAAGGTGGGACGAGACTGCTTCCGCTACTGCGGGACACCTCTGGCATGCTCTGTAAGCGAGGCAGGGCAGGAAAAGGGAATTCTCATGGTGGAGTTAAGCGGCAAAGGAAAGGAACCGGAGATTTCTGTACTTCCTCTGAACCCCCTCAGGAAGGTTCGGGTTATCTGCGGCAGCCTTCAGGAAGTGCTGGAGCAGACCTGTGAGGATTATGTGTCGGTGATTTTAACGGATAAGGCGGATCTGGATGTGATTGATATGCAGGACAGACTTCGCCATGCTTTTCCAAATCTTCTGGAGATCCGCCGGGAAAATCTGAGAAAAGCAGATTACAGCGGGGAGATGAGAGCGCAGGAGGAAATGCTGAATCCCTACGAGCTGTGCTGTTCTTTTCTGGCAGAGCTGGATGAGGAAGAAAAGGAGATTCTCCGCGATGTAATTCATACAGTTCAGGAGGTGAAGTAGGATGCGGCCGCTGAAACTGACCATGCAGGCATTTGGCTCCTATGGGGAAAAAACTACTATAGATTTTGAGATGCCGGATCAGAATCTTTTTCTGATTACAGGAGATACGGGAGCGGGAAAAACAACCATTTTTGACGCCATTGTTTTTGCGCTGTACGGGGAGGCAAGTTCTTCGGAAAATAAGAAGGAAGGAGTCGTGCTGCAGAGCCAGTATGCGGATTACGGCCGGGAACCCTTTGTGGAGCTCGTCTTTGCGGAAGGAACAGGAAAAGACAGGGATGTTTATACTGTCCGCCGTGTACCGCGGCATTTAAAACTGATTACAAGAGGCGCGGCAAAGGGAGTGGGTACCAGGGAAATCGCAGGAGCAGTGGCCTTAATTCTGCCGGACGGAACGGAATATCCCCAGAAGGAGGCGGATAAAAAGCTTCAGGAGATCGTAGGACTGACAAAGAACCAGTTTATGCAGGTGGCAATGATTGCCCAGGGAGAATTTATGGAGGTCCTCCGGGCAAAATCCGACGATAAAAAAGTGATTTTCCGGAAACTTTTTCATACAGATATATATCAGGATATTGTCAATGAGCTGGGAAATCGGAAACGGGAAAAAGAGAAAGAAATTGCCGTTTTGAAAACCCGGTGTCAGACGGAGACCGTCCGTGTGAAAATTCCGGAAGAGTATGAGAGAAAGCAGCAGATGTCAGAGCTGAAAAAAAGTATTCTGGACGGAGACTTTGCAGCTGCCGGAGAATTTATGGACGAACTGCAGCTGCTGACAGCTGCTGCCGGAGAAGACTATAAGAAAGCGGAAGAAGAATATAAAGACGCGGCCAGGGAAAGAGATAAAAAGAGAGATGAGCTGGCCGGAGCGGTGGATCTGCAAAAAATGTATCAGAATCTTGAAAGCGCGGAGGCAGAGCTGGAAATCCTGGACAGCCAGACAGAAGAGATCCGGAAAAAAGAAAATCTGGCGGAACAGCTTACAGGAGCTTTTGAAATTCAGAAGAAATTCCGCTGGCTGAAAGAAACAGAGGAAACCGCGGAGAAAACCCGTGAAGTCCTGAGAGAAAATCAGAAAAAACTTCCAGGTATTATAGAAAATGCAGACAGAGCAAAGCGGGAAGCAGAAAAGGCAAAGCTTGACTTTGAGCGGGAACAGGAAAAGTTCAGCAGAATGTCAGAAAGGGCAAATTCGGCTTTGGATCTGTTTGAAAAAATCAGCCGCGCGAAAAAAAGGACTGAATCGGGAGAGAAGAGCTTCCAAAAGGCCAGAGAAGAAGAAGAGACCTTAAAGCAGAAACAGAAAGAGCTGGAAGAACGGGAAAAGTTATGGAAAGAACAGGAAGAAAAGCTTTCCAAAGCTGAGCAGAGGCTGCTTTTGTGGGAAGCGAAATACCGCGAATCAGAAGAAATCAAAAAGGAAATCAGAGCTCTGAAAGAGACTTTTAAAACCACAGAAGAATACAGAAAACAGGCGGAAAAATCTCAGGCAGGCTATGCTTCTGCCAGAGAGGAGTACAAACAGATCAGAGATTCCTATGAAAAGATGAGACAGACTTTTCTGGACGCTCAGGCGGGATTTCTGGCGAGAATCCTGGAGGAGGGGAAGCCCTGCCCTGTCTGCGGATCGCTGACCCATCCGTCTCCCTGCCAGTGGAAAGAGGAGTACGGGGATGTTTCTGAGGAGGGGCTGGAGGAACTGGAAAACCGGAAAGAAGAGCTTCGCCAGAACCAGGAAAAGTTTGCGGCAGAAGCCAGGGCAAACCTTGATCTTGCGGAGGCAAAAACGGAAGACTGTCAGGAAAAATGGGATCATTTAAAGGAGAGAATTACTGCGGCGGTTTCGGAAATTCCGGATGATTTTCGCTGGGAGCAGGCCGGAGAAACAGTGGAAACATGGGCGGTTTCTGTTCAGAAGGAGGGGGATCAGTGCAGGAAAGATGTGGACTTTCTGAATGAGATCCGCCTTTCCCTTAAAGGAGTGGAAGAAGAGAAGGGACAGCAGAAAGAAGCTCTTGCATTTGCAGAGGATGCTGTAAGAAAAGCGGAAAAAGATCTTGCGGCTGCCCGGGCAGAACTTTCCAGTCTGTCCGGATCCACAGAGTTTTCCTCCCGGGAGGAAGCAAAGGAACAGATGCGCCTGGCTGAGGCAGAAAGAGACAAGCGGAAAGCAGCAAGTGAAACTGCGGAAAAAGCTGCGGAAGTGTGGAAAATGAGGCGGCAGCAAACGGAGACTTTGATTGCCCGGTATATAGAGGAACTTCCTTCCATGGAACAAAAAATCAGTGAGAAAAGATCGGATTATCAGCGGGAAATGGAAAACAGAAAGCTGACGGAGTCTGGATGGAAGGTTCTTGCCCGGACTTATGAAGAAGAGTCTGCGGAATCATTGAGAAAGGAGATCAATGACTACCAAAGCCGAAAGGAAGCGGCCATTAAGCTGAGGGATTCCATGAAAAAAGCTGTTGGAAAAAGGAAGAAACCGGTTCTGGAAGAGCTGAAAAGGCAGGCAGAGGAGGCGGAAAACAGGCTGAAAATCTCTGAAAAAAACAGAAATGCCCGGCAATCTCTGAAGAAGGACAATCAGGAAGTATACGATGCGCTGGTGCCAAGAATGGAAGAGAGGCAGCAGACGCTGATGCAGCATGGAAAGCTGGACGCTCTTTACCGGATGACCTCCGGCAATGTCAGCGGTTCCAGGATGGATCTGGAAACTTATGTGCAGAGATATTATCTGGAGAGGATTCTTCACGCTGCCAACCGCAGATTCCGGGAGATGTCCACAGGCCAGTTCGAGCTGCGGATGTACGATCTGAAAAAAGCCGGAGAGGGAAAAAACAGAGGACTGGATCTTATGGTTTATTCTACGGTTACAGGGAAAGAACGGGAGGTCCGCACTCTTTCCGGAGGAGAATCTTTCATGGCGGCTCTTTCGCTGGCGCTGGGAACGGCAGATCAGATTCAGCAGAGTTCATCGTCCATTCATCTGGATATGATGTTTATTGACGAGGGATTTGGGTCTCTTGACGAGCATTCCAGAAACCAGGCAGTGAAGGTGCTCCTGAAAATGGCGGAAGGCTCCCGGCTGATCGGAATTATCTCTCATGTAACGGAGCTGAAGCAGGAAATAGAAGATCAGCTTCTGGTAAGAAAAGATGAAACAGGAAGCCATGTGCGCTGGCAGATCAGCTGAGCATAAAAATGATTACAGATATAAAAGCAGAAAGAAAAGGCAGATTCCAGACGTCCGCAGCATACTGACAGATACACGACGAATGAAGGAGAGAACAGATTGATTTCAAAAACAATGCGAACAATTTTACACGCTTTGTCCTACGGGAATATTGAGGTGGAGGCGTCGAGAAAACTGGCAGATCTGAAAAAATTAGATGTTATGCGGATATTTTGGAAAAAACTGGATACAAAGGTGTATAATAAAGATTATGAAGTACCGGTCCGACTGTATTTTCCATCTGAAGAATCTATGAAGGAGGAGCTGTCTGAGGGAAAGGAGCTTCCTGTGATCCTCTTTTTCCATGGCGGCGGCTGGGTGACGGAAAGTGTGGAAACCTACGACCGCGTATGCGCCAGAATGGCGCAGTCTACAGGACAGATCGTGGCTTCGGTGGAATACCGGCGCGCTCCGGAACATCGTTTTCCGGTTCCGCTGGAGGACTGCTATGCAGCCGCGAAGGCGCTTTATACAAACCGTTCTATTCTTCACACGGATCCGAATAAAATTACTGTTATGGGAGACAGCGCGGGAGGCAACCTGGCGGCTGCGGTGGCGCTGAAAGCAAGAGATACGGGAGACTTTAAGATCCAAAGGCAGATTTTGATTTACCCCACTCTCAACAACTGCTACACCCAGGAATCTCCTTATGCTTCCGTTCAGGAGAACGGAGAGGACTATCTCCTGACAGCAGTAAAAATGCAGGATTATGTAGATCTGTACAAAAGCAGTCCCGATGATCTGCAGAATCCCTACTTTGCTCCTCTGATGGAAAAAGATCTGAGCCGTATGCCGGAAACTCTGATCCTTACAGCGGAATTTGATCCTCTCAGGGATGAGGGGGAAGAGTACGGCAGAAGGCTGAGGGAGGCGGGAAACCGGGTGGAAATACACAGGATTCCGGATGCCCTTCACGGATATTTTGCTCTGGGAATCAGTTTTTTTCATGTGAAGGAGAGCTTTGCGTATATTAATGAATTTCTTAGATAAAGAAAAGGAAGCTGGGAATAGTGGAAAGAAGATATTCAAAATGGCGAAAACTGGATAATGCCGCCCTGGCTTTTCCTCTTGTGACAGGAAAAAACGACACAAGAGTATTCCGGTTCTACTGTGAGCTGAAGGAGACAGTACAGCCGGAGATTCTTCAGGACGCCCTGGATCAGACGATGGAGAAATATCCCCTGTTTCAGGCGGTGCTGAGGAAAGGCCTGTTCTGGTTTTATCTGGAGAGAAGGGATATCAGACCTCTGGCAAAAGAGGAGAAAAAACCTCCCTGCAGCCGTCTGTATATACCGGATAAAAAATCACTGCTGTTCGAAGTTACATATTATGAGAAAAGGATAAATTTTGAGGTGTTTCATGCTCTTACCGACGGTACGGGAGCTATGAATTTCCTTCTGCAGCTTGTGCAGAATTATCTGATTCTGGCCCATCCCGAGAGTCCTGTTCCGAGGATTCCGGAGGAAGAAAAGATTACCCCCGGCGATCAGGAGGAGGATAGCTTTTCGCAGTATTATAATTCGGATACGCCCAGACATAAGAAGAAAAAGCCGGCTGCGGTGCGGCTGAAGGGAGAGAAGCTGGCCCATGACGAAATGCAGATTCTGGAGGCGGCAATCCCGGTAAAAGAGATTCTGAAAAAGGCCCGGTCATACGGAGCTTCTATCACCGCTTTTTTATCGGCGGTGCTGATCTGCGCGATCCATGAGGAGATTCCCCGGAGCCGCCAGAAAAAACCTGTGGCTCTGATGGTTCCGGTGAATCTGAGAAATTATTTCCCGTCCCAGTCTATGGGAAACTTCTTCGGATGGATAGAGGTAGGCTATACTTTTTCTGAGAATACTACCTTCCGGGAAGTATTGGATAATGTGAAGAAGCAGTTTGAGACGGAGCTTGTCAAAGAAAAGATCGCTGAACATATGAGCGGCTATGTGAGGCTGGAAAAGAACCCGATCATACGGGCGGTTCCCCTGGAAGTAAAGCGGTATTTTCTTATGGTGGGCGCAGAGCTGGGAAGCCGGAGCATTACTTCCGTTTATTCCAACATCGGAGTAATCCGCCTTCCGGAAGAATATGAGAACTATATAGAAAGATTTGGATTTTTTGCCAGCACAAATTCACTTCAGCTTTGTTCCTGTTCCTATGGAGAGGAACTTCTTCTCGGGCTTACTTCCAAGATTCCGGATGACAGCATTCAGAGAAACTTTCTGAAAATACTGAAGAGAGAGGGAATTCCTTTTCAGGAGGAGTACAACGACTTTCCGGGCTGCGGCGAGGAGCAGAAGCAGGAAAGCAAAAAGCTTGTGCAGACTTTTACTTTTCTCTGTATTGCGGCTGCGGTGATCTGCGGGATGATCAACTACATCACTCTGGAGACGCTGAACTGGTTCTGGTTTGCGGCTGCAGGCTGTCTGTGCGCCTGGCTGGTAGTGATGGTGGCTTATACAAAGCGGAGAAACATTTTGAAAAACGAGATGTGGCAGCTATTGATTATAACAGTAATTGCCGTTTTATGGGACAGCTTCACCGGCTGGAGAGGCTGGTCCCTGGATTTTGTTCTTCCCTTCGGCGCGATGGCAGTACTGGGATCCATGCCGGTGATTGCCAGGGTAAGCCGGCTGGAACCGGAGGAATATCTGTTTTATCTTGTCCAGGCTGCCATAGCCGGGTGTATTCCTGTCATTCTCGTCTGGACGGGGGTGGTGCATTTCCGTTATCCGTCGGTAATCTGTTCGGGAATCAGTTTCCTGGTGCTGGCAGGACTGTTCATTTTTCAAAGGAAAAATATGCTGAGAGAGTTTCGTAAAAAACTCAGAATGTAGGAAAAGAAAAATAATTTAAAAAGGTACTCCTGAAAAGGCTTCGCATAAATGCAGTGAAAAAGATTGTTTTCTCCGTATAACCGTGATAAAATAACCGTATCGTACCATTGCCGCATCGAAAGCGGCGGTTCAGGGAAATCTGTTAGGTATGATTAAGTAAACGGGGAGCTTGCAGAAGCAGGCTGAGAGTAAGCTGTGTTGCTTTGACCCGCAAACCTGATTTGGATAATGCCAACGTAGGGAACATATGCCGGGAGTCTATGTGGACTGCAGTATGCCGTTGGCGTGCTGCAGTTTTTTTGCGCCATACGCCCGGCCGGGGCTGCCGTGCTTGCACAGGCGGACTTCAGAAAGGTTTTCCCTGATACTGTTTACGGTAATGTGAACAGATTTCAAAGTCAGACCGGGGGCACCACTTTCTGACGAAAAATGTAACTTTATGGATTACGGATATGCGCAGGTGCAAGTCACTGCGAGAGCAGGAGGCGCAGTTCATTTTGGCCCGATAGTGCAGGGCAGGGAGGAAAAATGACAAATTACACAACACAAATGGACGCGGCCCGTCAGGGAATTGTCACACCGCAGATGAAAATTGTGGCAGAAAAGGAAAACTTTAATGAGGAGGAGCTGAGAAAGCTGATTGCAAAGGGTGAGGTGATCATCCCCTGCAATAAGAATCACAAATGTATAAGTCCAAGCGGAGTAGGCGCAAAGCTGAAGACAAAGATCAATGTGAATCTCGGCGTTTCCCGGGACTGGAAAGACGTGGATATGGAGTATGAGAAGGTGCGCTCCGCTGTGGAGATGGGAGCGGAGGCTATTATGGATCTCAGCTCTTACGGCGATACCAGGACTTTCCGGCGCAGACTGACATCAGAATGTCCTGCGATGATCGGAACAGTTCCCATCTATGACGCGGTGGTTTATTATCATAAAGCTCTGGGGAAGATTACCTCGGAGGAATGGATTGATATTGTGCGGATGCATGCGGAGGACGGAGTGGATTTTATGACAATTCACTGCGGTATGAACCGCTCTACGGCAGAGCGGTTTAAGAAGAACAAACGGCTGATGAATATTGTTTCCAGAGGCGGTTCCATCATGTTTGCCTGGATGGAGATGACAGGACAGGAGAATCCGTTTTATGAGCATTTTGATGAGATCCTGGATATCTGCAGAGAGTATGATATTACTCTCAGCCTGGGTGACGCCTGTCGTCCGGGATGCCTGGCGGACGCTACGGATACGGCGCAGATAGAGGAACTGATCACGCTCGGCGAGCTGACAAAGCGCGCCTGGGAAAAGGATGTGCAGGTGATGATCGAGGGGCCGGGGCATATGCCTATGAATCAGATCGCGGCAAACATGGAAATTCAGAAGACTCTGTGCCACGGCGCACCTTTCTATGTATTAGGGCCTCTTGTGACAGATGTGGCTCCGGGATATGACCATATCACATCGGCTATCGGCGGAGCTATGGCGGCGGCGGCAGGAGCTTCCTTCCTCTGCTATGTGACTCCGGCGGAACATCTCAGGCTTCCAAATGCAGAAGATGTAAAGGAAGGCATCATTGCGGCGAAGATTGCCGCCCATGCCGCTGACATTGCCAAAGGCGTCCCCGGAGCGGCGGAATGGGATTATAAAATGAGCGAGGCGCGGAAGCGGCTGGATTGGGAGGAAATGTTCCGTCTCAGCATGGACCCGGAGAAGGCCAGACGCTACCGTGCCGAGGCGAAGCCGGAGAAGGAAGACACCTGCAGTATGTGCGGGAATTTCTGCGCGGTTAAGAATACCAACCGTATTCTGGACGGGGAGATCGTCACCATATTCGATGAATAAAAACGACAAGTTCTTTAGCTTTTCTTGGCTGCCCTCTTCCGTTGGGAGAGGGCAGTATCTTTTGATACATCTTTTTTATCTCTCATGTATACGATGTTTACTTTTTCCGATATAATGGCTATAGTGAAACTACATAAATGACAGGGACAAATTTCCGGGCGGAGAAACGGATATTTTCCTGTCTGGAAAGGAACAGAATCATGTACAGGATTGCAGTCTGCGACGATGAGGAAGCGATTGTAAAGGAAACGAAACGGCTGATCCGAGAGTGGGATCCGGAGGTGGAAGTCACCTGTTTTTCTTCCGGGGAAAGCCTGGTAGAGAATTACGAAGGATATGAAGCGATTTTTCTTGATATTGATATGGACGGTATGAACGGCATAGAGACCGGAAAAGCTGTCCGCCGGATGGATAAAGACACGAAAATCGTATATCTTACCGCCTACAGAGACTACGTTGCGGGAGCTTTCGGAGTACATGCCTTTCAGTATCTGCTGAAGCCGGTGAGAAAAGAAAAAGTCTGGAATGTACTGGAAGAAATCTTCCGCTATACAGAGATTCCGGAGAAAAAAGTGATTCTGGATTTTAAGACGGTGGACGGCATCGCCTGCCTTTCGGTGGAATCGATCTATTTTTTCGAATATGTAAACCGGAAAATCCGGATTGTCACGAAAGAGGAAGAATTCTTTATGGTGGAGCGCATAGGGAGTGTGGCCAAGCGGATGGAAAGCTTCGGGTTTTCCATGCCTCACAAGAGTTTTGTGGTAAACATGTTCCATGTAAAAAATGTCAGAAATCAGTATATCTATCTGGATAATGGAATGGAAGTTCCTCTGTCTCAGAAAAAACTGAAAACCTGGAAGCAGGAACTGACAGTGTATTTGTCGGAACGCCTGGCAAAGGGAAAGGAGGTGCAGAAATTATGATATCAGCGATGATCGTGCGTACTCTGATCATCCTTGCTTTTCTGACAGCATATACAGGGAGCGGCATCTGGTTTCTGCACGCGGCGCCCCGGGAAGTGGATTCACCCCGCTGGGCCAGATGTCTGGCCTGGGGAATCTATACGGTAATTTCGGTGGCGGTGCCCACGCTGTTTCTGAATGACGTCATTACCATGACAGCTCTGATTCTCTGCTATCTTCTGATTACTTGGTTTCTGTATCACAGAAGCAGGACATGGCTGCTCTATGGAGTGGTTTTTGTAATGGCCAATTATGCGGCTCAGGCTATTGGAATTTATCTTGCCGCCCATCTGGGGACAAGGATAGAAATGAGCAGTTTTATTCTCGGAAATATTATGGAGATTCTGAAGAGCAGCTTTGTGGTGGCAGTGACGTATGTGCTGAGGCTGATTGTGCAGAAACGTCTGGTGTCTGACAGGGAAGACCTGAAGATCCGGGGAATGGTTCTTGTGCCTGCCTCCAGTATGATTTTGATTTTTTTATTCTGTCTCTCGGGAAGCGGATTTTTTGAAAAGTATGGATACGGATGGATGATTGTGTACTGTGTACTCTTTTTGATCATCAATGTCTACTGTCTCTATGTGTGGTATGATGTGGCGGAAAACAAGGAGCTGAAACACAGGATGGAACTTCTTTCCCAGCAGAATGAGCTGACGCATCAGTACTATGAGGATATGGAAAAGAATTACAACGATTCCAGAAAGATCATCCATGATATCCGGAATCATTTGAATATGCTGGAACAGTCGGCCAAGCTGGAAGGAGACTCATATTTTGAGGATGTCCACGGGATGCTGAACTCTCTGGGAATGAAATTTTATACAGACAACCGTATGCTGAATATTGTCCTGAACGACAAACTGAAAAAGCTGGAACCGGGACAGGCAGAATGCAACCTGGGAGGAATCGCAATGGACTTTCTGGCGGATGTGGATGTCACTACAATTTTTGCTAATCTTCTGGACAACGCGATTGAGGCCGGGGAAAACAGGAAAAATTTCTGGCTGAAAATACGGGGAGAACAGATTCAGGATTTTACGGTAGTAAAAATCTGGAACCCTTCGGCGGGAGATTATGTTCCCGGACGATCCGGAAAAAAGGGACACGAGGGGCTGGGCCTGGAGAATGTGCGCAATGCAGTGCAGAAATATCACGGAGCGCTGAACATCGAGAACAGGGATGGGATATTTTCTGCGGCGTTGGTCTTCCCGGGTCAGACCTGAAAAGAACACAGACTGTGTAAAAAGGCAGATTGTATAAAAAAGGCCCGGCTGCTGTATGTGTGCCGGCTTTACATAAATATTTTGCAATGCGGCAGAAAAAGGAGAGGAGACATTATGAAGATGACGCAGATGGAAAAGAAGCAACTGATGATTTTTATTTTTGTGGCTTACGGAGTGACCTATGTACTGGGAATTCTTATGTGGGCTTTTTATGGAACAGGAGCAGATCTCAGCGTATTCCCCAATGCGCAGATGCTGTATCCTGCGGCGGGCGTGATGCTGGCCTATCTTGTCACAAAAAAAGGAGATCGAAATCTTCCCAAAGGGCTGTTTGTATTTTTTATCCTGCTGACGGCAGTGCTGATGGTATGTTCCATACTTTCTGTGTTTATGCCTAGAACCATGCAGTCGGGAGAAACGGAAGTTTCTGCTTGGCTGATGATCGTTCAGGTTCTTCTGATTCTGGGGAGCGTAATATTCTGGATCCTGCTTCTGGCAGCAGGAAATGAGAGGAGAGCAGTCTATGGACTGAAGGGGAAGAACTGGAAAACGTCGTTTCTCTGCATCCTGCTGTTCTTTGTACTGTATAGTATCCGGATGGGAATCTCCAGTGCGGTTTCCGGACAGCTGGGAGCTTTTGGGGCGGTCTGGGCAGATCCTTCCACCTGGATTTACCTGTTCAGTATGATTCTTAATTTCTTTCTGGTGGTGGCTGCCTTCTTTGGAGAAGAATATGGATGGAGGTATTATCTTCAGCCTATTATGCAGAAACGCTTTGGATTAAGAGGCGGAGTTCTGCTTCTCGGAGTTGTGTGGGGATTGTGGCATCTGCCTATTGACTTTTTCTATTACACTACGCCGGATATGGGGCTTGCCGCCTGCGTCAGCCAGCAGATTACCTGCATTTTTATCGGAATTTTCCTGGCATATGTGTACATGAAAACAGAGAACATCTGGGTTCCTGTGGTTGTTCACTTTATGAACAATAACCTGATCCCCATGTTTGCCGGGGACTATTCTGCGGAGGTCCTTCAGGGCCAGGCGATCTACTGGAGCGATCTTCTTCCGGCGCTGGTACTGAATCTTGTGATTTTCGGATGGTTCCTTTTCCTGAAGCCCTTCCGGAAAGGCGGAACAAAATAAATTTCCGCAGCGGTGGGGTATAAAAGAAAAGACAGCAGATTTTCGCTTTTTGACAGATGGAAAACGTTATGATATAACAAATCATAGAATATAGAAAAGAACCGGGTTCTCCTGCCGGCGGTAAAAGAGGAGAACCCGAGGGGGATATGTATGGAAAGTGATTATCTGATCAGAAAAAAGCCCATGCAGGCGCTGCTGATTTTTTCCCTGCCGATTATTCTGGGAAATCTGTTTCAGCAGACTTATACAATGGCGGATTCCGCCATTGTGGGGCGTTTTGTCAGCGAGCAGGCTCTGGCGGCGGTAGGAGCTTCGTATTCGCTGACAAATATTTTTATCTGTGTGGCGATCGGAGGAGGAATGGGAGCTTCCGTGATTGTCGGGCGGCATTTCGGCGCAAAACAGTACCGGGAGATGAAAGCCGCCATTTATACGGCATGCCTTGCCTTTCTGGCAGTGAGTGTTTTGCTGGGGGGATTGGGGCTTCTATTCAGCAGACAGATTATGACGGCGCTGAATACGCCGGAGGACGTCATGGGGATGGCGGTTCAGTACCTGAATATTTACTTTTATGGATTGCCGTTCCTGTTTATGTACAATGTGCTTTCTTCTATGTTTAACGCTCTCGGCAGATCCAGAATTCCTCTGTATTTTCTGATTTTTTCTTCTGTGTTTAATGTGGCGCTGGATCTGATTCTGGTGATACAGTTTGATCTTGGGGTGGCCGGCGTGGCCTGGGCGACTATGATTGCCCAGGGGATTTCCGCGGTAATGTCCTTTGGAGTGCTTGTCAGAGAACTGAGAAAATTCGGCTGTGATAAGACAGAAGTTTTTAACAGCAGAGAGCTTGTGGAGATGACGAGGATTGCTCTTCCTTCTATTCTGCAGCAGTCTACAGTGTCCATCGGCATGATGCTGGTGCAGTCGGTGGTAAACAGCTTCGGATCGGAGGCGCTGGCAGGATTCTCCGCAGCTATGCGCATTGAATCTATCTGCGTAGTTCCCATGAGCGGCATCGGCAATGCGGTTTCCTCCTATACGGCGCAGAACATCGGAGCCCGGCAGACCAGGCGCGTGGTGGAGGGCTTTCACGCTGCTATCCGCATGGTGATCGTATGCGCGGCGGTGATCTGTATGGTGCTGGAGCTTTTTCACGGAAGTATTATCTCCCTCTTCCTGGGAGCGGAGGGAACGGAGACGGCTCTCGCTACCGGAGAAAATTATCTGATTTTTATGGGATGGTTTTTCTGCCTGATCGGGTTTAAAATGTCTGTAGACAGCGTTCTCCGGGGATCCGGCGATATGAAGATCTTTACCATTGCCAATCTGGTGAATTTAAGCGTCCGGGTGATCATTGCCGTGACTATGGCTCCCCGTTTCGGAATCGCCATGGTATGGTACGCGGTTCCGGTGGGATGGTTTTTAAACTGGGCGATTTCCTACAGCAGATACCGCACCGGAAAGTGGAAGATAATTGCGGAGAAGGCTGTGAGAACAGATGAAATGAAGTTTTCAAAGTATGACAGATCAGGAGATGCGCAGATGAGCAAAAAAATCAGAGAAGCGGTTACTTTTACAGGAAGAGTACAGGGAGTGGGCTTCCGGTATAAGATGTATTATCTTTCCCAGCAGTACGGGGTTACAGGCTGGGTGAGGAATGAATATGACGGATCTGTCTCCGCTCAGGTGCAGGGAACAGAGGAGCAGATAGACCGGGTGATCCAGGCGCTTTCCAATGACAGGTATATTGAGATTGACCATGCCTGGAGAAGCAGGATCCCTCTGGACGAGGAGGAGAGGGGATTTCGGATGCTGAATTGATGTTTCGGGCTTCCTCCTGCGCCGGAGAAGCTGGAGCGAAGGTGAAACAGACCTGGATAAAAAACAGGTTTGTCCGGAAAATGCAGACAGCAGACCGGGGCGAAGAGAATCTGCATATAAGGAGTTATTCTTGACTAAGAAATAGTTAGCAGATATAATCATAAACAGATATGCAAAGGTTCCGCAAGGATGAAAAGGGAAGAAAGTGAGAAGCTTTCACGGTCCCGCCGCTGTATGGGAAGAGCTGCATTCTAACAGGTCACTGGGAAACCGGGAAGACAGAGTGCGGCAGTGACTCCCGAGTCAGAAGACCTGCCTTTGTATAGGAAATTACACACGATTACGGAGTATGATCAGGTGTAAGGACAGTGGCCTGAAGAAGGCCTGTTTTTGCATCCTGCCGTTCATGGCAGTTTTTTTTGTTATCGGGAACTTTGTTCCTGTAGCACAAGAACGCTCCGCGAGGATCGCGCGGAGGCGGACGGGCTTTTAGGTACGCCGGTATGTGTTACGGCGGATATGAGAGCTTCACAGGGAGAGAAAGAACTGCCCAAGTACGAAAGGAGAAGAGAAAATGACAAAAAAACAAAAACACCGTATTCTGTTGACTGCGATTCTGGTTCTCACCCTGGGGGTGGTTCAGAACGTAAACGCCATGCACATTATGGAAGGATATCTTCCCGGAGGCTTCTGCATTGCCTGGGGCGTGATCTGCCTTCCGTTTCTCTGGATGGGTTTCCGTTCCATCAGGAAATCTCTGAATGAGAACCGGAGAGTACTTCCCCTTCTTGCCATGGCAGGGGCGTTTATCTTTGTGATTTCATCGCTGAAGATTCCGTCTGTGACCGGAAGCTGTTCCCATATGACGGGAACGGGGCTGGGCGCTCTTTTATTCGGCCCGGGGGCAGTAAGCATTCTGGGACTGATCGTTCTTCTGTTTCAGGCAATCCTCCTTGCCCATGGAGGGCTGACCACTCTGGGAGCAAATGTCTTTTCCATGGCGGTGGCAGGTCCCTTTGTATCTTACGGCGTATACCGTCTCTGCCAGAAAGGCGGCGTAAATAAAAGACTGGCGGTATTCCTTGCCGCGGCGCTGGGAGATCTTTTTACTTACTGTGTTACTGCTTTTCAGCTTGCGGCCGCTCATCATGCGGACGTTTCTATCGGAGGAGCGTTTGCAAAGTTTCTCGCAGTATTTGCTCCTACACAGATTCCTCTTGCAGTAATCGAGGGAATTCTGACAGTACTGATTATTGCCGCTCTGGAAACTTACGCAAAACCGGAACTGCGTGCAGCAGGCTTTATAAAGGAGGAACGATAGATGAAAAAAGGAACTGTGATCGCATTAATCATAGCTGTGATACTGATTGCTTTTATCCCGCTTTTCCTTTTAAAGGACGCTGAATTCGGCGGATCGGACGATGCGGGAAGCGTAGTTGTGGAGGAAGTGGACTCCGGATATGAGGCCTGGGCCACCCCTGTTCTGGAACGGATTCTGGGAGGAGAGCTTCCGGGCGAAGTGGAGAGCCTGCTTTTCTGCATACAGACCGGAATCGGCGTAGGTATTGTAGCGTTTTTTATGGGAAGATTTGTAGAACGGAAAAAACAGGGACGGGGAGAATGACAGGCAGAAGATGATTACCATTGACAGGCTGTGCTATAATTCAAAATTAAGATATGTAAATGCAGGAGAAAAATTTGCTTTTTCGGTTCTGAGTTTATGTGCCTGTGTGCTCAGCCGCTCAGTGACAGTTTCCTGTTTTGTTCTGATTTTCATGGGAATCCTCAGCGTATGGAAAGGGGGGATTCCCTTTTCCTGTTATCTGCGTTATCTGACGGTGCCGCTGGTGTTTCTTCTTCTCAGCAGTTTTGCCATTGTCATCAATATCTCTCATACGCCGCTGGATCTGTTTGCGGTAGAGTTAGGGAGCATTTATCTGACAGGGAGCAGGGATTCTCTGATGTATGCGCTGAATCTGATTCTTACTGCCCTTGCCAGTGTATCCTGTCTCTATTTCCTTTCTTTTCATACGCCTATGCCGGATATCCTGAATGTTTTGCGGAAGCTGCACTGTCCCAAGCTGATTCTGGAGCTGATGCTTCTGATTTACCGGTTCATTTTTGTGCTGTTTGAGGTATCTCACGCGATCCGTGTATCACAGAATTCCAGACTGGGAAACAGGGACTACAGGACTTCCATGAAATCTTTCAGCGCTATGGCCTCCGCTTTGTTTATCCGGGCCATGAAAAAATCCGATGCATTGTATGACGCAATGGAGTCCAGGTGCTATAATGGGGATATCCGGGTATTAAACGAGAATTTTCCGCCCCGGAAGGCGGAAATCCTCTGGATCGTTATTTTTGAGATAATTCTTTACGGACTTGTTGTTATAGAAAAATTTTAGCGGCGGAGCGGGGAGAGAGGTTCGCGTCCCTGCAGACCGGCGCCGGCAGGAGAATGGACAGATGAAAGATGTGATACTGAAGGCTGAGGATCTATATTTTTCTTATGAAGGAGAAAAGAGTCACTCCCTGAACGGTCTTTCCCTGGAGATTGAGAGGGGAAAAAAGATTGCTTTTATGGGAGCCAATGGCTCGGGAAAATCTACTTTTTTTCTATGCTGCAACGGTATACTGAAACCATCCAAAGGCTGTCTTTATCTGGACGGAAAGCCATATGACTATTCCAGAAAAGGACTTTTAAAGCTGCGGCAGAGGGTAGGGATCGTGTTCCAGGATCCGGATAACCAGCTTTTTTCGGCCAGCGTATATCAGGAAATTTCTTTTGGCATTTTGAATCTGGGAGTTTCGGAAGACGAGGCCGCCAAAGAAGTGGAGGAAGTGATCCGCCGCCTTGAGATCACTCCTTTCCGGCACAAACCCACACATGCGCTCAGCGGAGGGCAGAAGAAGCAGGTTTCCATTGCCGATATTCTGGTGATGCATCCGGATATTATCATACTGGATGAGCCGGCGGCGGCGCTGGATCCCAGACATACCACGATTGTCAACCGGATCGTGGATCAGCTTACGGAACAGGGCATCACAGTCATGATGGCTACTCATGACGCGGATTACGCTATGGGATGGGCGGATCAGGTATTTCTTTTTAAAGACGGACGTGTTCTGGCGGCGGGGACGCCGGAGCAGGTGTTTGTGGACAGGGAAATCCTTCAGGAAACCAATCTTGAGCAGCCTGCGGTCCTGGAGCTGTTTGAGGTCCTTTGCCAGAAAGGGATCCTGAGTCCGAAGCTGCCTGTTCCCAGACATCTGGCAGACCTGGAACGGTATATCAGGGAAATTTAAAGAAAACAGGAGGATATCGTAATGAAGCAGTTAATTGTGTTTTTTTCTAGAGCAGATGAGAATTATTTCGGCGGAGAAATGAGATATATCAAAGAAGGGAATACAGAGACCGCGGCAAAGAAACTTCAGGCAGATACCGGAGCGGATCTGTTCCGGATCGAAATGCGGCATCCCTATTCACCGGAGTATAAGAAGTGTGTGGCCGAGGCGGTAAAGGATAAAAAGGAAAACGCGCGGCCGGAGCTTATTTCTTTTCCGGAAAGCATTGAGGAATACGATGAGATTTTTCTGGGCTATCCCAATTACTGCGGAACTATGCCCATGCCGGTGTTTACGTTCCTGGAGCATTTTGATTTCAGAGGGAAAAAAATCCGCCCGTTCTGCACCAACGAGGGCAGCGGAATGGGAACAAGCGAAGAAGATATTAAGAAGCTCTGCCCAGGCGCGCAGGTGATGCCCGGCTTATCGATTCACGGAAGCCATGTGCAGGAATGCGGAGAGCTGCTGAAGGAATGGGAAGCCAGATAAACGGCTTCCTTTTTTGACATATAGAAGAAAAAAGACGATTTTACAAAGATTTAACAATTCCGTGAAAGAAGGAGATTCAATGGTTCTGATAAAATAGAGAAGTAAAAAGAACGGAAAAAATTTTATTTTTTGTAGAAATACTACAAGGAACTGTATGCATGAAAAATAGTATTACAATTTTAATTGAAACCCGGTATGGGGATTTGAGAGCCTCGGAAAAAAAAGCGGCCGATTATATTTTGAAACATATGGATAAAATCCGGGGGATGTCACTGGAAAAGGCGGCAAAGAAAAGCGGTGTCAGCCAGCCTACGATTATCCGTCTGACCAGGGCTCTGGGTTTCCGCGGCTATAAAGAATTCCGGTATGCCATTGTAGAGGAACTGGCCAGAGAACAGGAAGGTGAAGAGAGAAAACTGATGTATGGATATTCTCTCAGCAGGAACGACCGTCTGGATGATATTCCCGGAAAAGTGGTGGCGACCACGGAACGTATCATGGAAGAAACTCTGAAAAATTTTTCTGTAAATATATATGAAAAGGTGATACAGACCCTGAAACAGGCCAGAATGATTGACATTTACAGTGTGGAAAACTCCAATGCAGTGGCTCTGGATTTGTTGACAAAGCTTCTCTATTTGGGCTTTCATTGCAGACCTTTTGATCTGCACCAGCCAGGAACAGCTTTTTTACGGGGATGCGATTTTTTCCCGAACATCCCAGATGATGGTAGTGGATATGATTTATATGGGACTGATTGTTTCAGACTACGACCGATTTGTAAAGCGGCTGGATAAAAGCAGCCGGACGATCAGGGATAAGGCATATCCGTCGGTGTAATTTTGCTACATTTTGACATTGTAAAGACTGTGTTAAGTTAACATGTGCTTAACATAGTCTTTATTTTTTTTTTGATTGAAACCATAAAAAAGCGGTTGCTATAATGGCGGTGTTTCAGGAAGACATGCAGAAAAAGAAAAGGAGAAGATCATGTTAAAGCTTGAAAATCTGAAAAAAGTATATGATGGAGTTACTATTCTGGAAAATATTAATCTTGATATCGAAGACGGAGAAATCGTTTCTATCTTAGGGCCGTCCGGGTGCGGAAAGACCACTCTTCTGAATTTGATCCTGGGAATTGCCGATGCAGACGGGGGAAGGATTATTTTTAACGGAGAAGATATTACAAATGTGCCTATGGAAAAGAGAGGATTTAATATTGTATTTCAGGACTACGCTCTTTTTCCAAATCTCAATGTATATGAAAACATTACCTATGGCTTGAGAAATAAACCGGATATTTCTTCAAAGGAAGAGGTGCAGGAGCTGATCGAGCTGCTGGGTCTTACAGAGCATCTGAATAAAAGGATTGACCAGCTTTCAGGAGGACAGAAGCAGAGAGCGGCGCTGGCAAGAACCATGGTAATGAAGCCCAGAATTCTTTTGCTTGATGAGCCGTTAAGCGCTCTGGACGGAGTGATTAAGGAATCCATTAAAGACAGGATCAGGACGATTGCCAGAGAATATCACCTGACGACTATCATTGTTACTCATGACCCGGAAGAGGCTCTTACTCTTTCAAACAGAGTCCTGATTTTGGAAAAAGGCGGTATCGCTCAGTATGGGAAGCCCGCCGAGATCATTAACCGCCCTCAGAATTCTTTTGTAAAACAGTTTATCTTAAATCAGCTCGAAATTAAGAAAAATAATATTTATATGCTGTTTGCAAATTCAGCTGCACCGCAGGATAGATTTCAGGTGTGCTGATTTTTAGGAGAAGAACCATGAGTAAAAAGAATAAAGAAACAAAAGTGATTTTTTTGGCAGTGGCTCTCTTGTTTATTGGATTTTTGCTGATCCCTGTAGTCAGGCTGCTGGCAAAGTCTTTTCTCAGTGACAATGGTCTGACGATTGCCTTTTACAGAGAGGTGTTTGGTACCAGAGGATTTGTACAGGCACTGGGGAACAGTTTTCTGATCGCGGGAACCAGTGCCCTGGTTACAACAGTTATCGCATTTCTGATTGCTTATACTATACAATATACGAATGTAAACAAATATTTAAAGAAAATTATTGGTGCAGTTGCGGTTCTTCCAATGCTTTTGCCAACAATTACATATGGATTTGCAATTATTTATTCTTTTGGAAAAGAAGGGCTTTTGACAAAGATTCTGGGAAAACAATTTTTCTCTATCTATGGGTTTAAGGGTCTTCTTCTGGGATACGTAATCTATACACTTCCTGTATGCTATGTGCTGATTTCCAATGCCATGGCCTATATAGACAAAAAGTTTATGACAGTATCCCGTTTAATGGGAGACAAACCTTTTGCGACTTTCCGTATTACCGTACTGCGTCCCCTTATGGGAACATTGGCGGCTTCCTTTGTACAGTCATTCTTTTTAAGCTTTACAGATTTTGGTATTCCGGCCGCGGTGGGAGGAGAGTATGAGGTTATTGCCAGCGTTCTGTACAATCAGATGCTGGGAAGCATTCCAAATTTCAATAATGGAGCGGTAGTCGCCATGGTAATGCTGATACCTTCCGTGATCAGTATTGCGTTACTCCGTTATCTGGAGAAATATAATGTACGGTACAACAGGATATCAAAAGAAGAATTGAGCACAAACCGGCTCAGGGATGTGATTTTCGGAGGTATTTCTACTGTATTCTGTATTTGCGTTTTGTCTATCTTTGCAGTTATTTTTGTGATTCCTTTTGTGCAGGAATGGCCTTATCAGATGAAGTTTACAATGCAAAATGTACTGAATGTGCTTATTGATCCAGAACTTTCCAACGTATATCTGAACTCGCTGTATGTGGCTTTTTACACGGCTGTGTTTGGTACTTTGGTAGCATATGGAAGCGCTCTTGTAACGGCAAGGAGCAAGGTAAATCATGTGCTGAAGCAGATTATTGAGGGAATCGCGCTGGTAACAAACACCATTCCGGGAATGGTTCTTGGCCTTGCTTTTCTGTTCTGTTTCTCTGGAAGCAGCCTGCAGAGTACTTTTCTTATTATGGTGATCTGTAATGTGATCCATTTCTTTTCCACGCCGTATCTGATGATGAAAGAATCTTTGGCGAAGATGAACTCTTCATGGGAGACTACGGCGATGCTGATGGGGGACAGCTGGCTGAAAACAATTTTAAGAGTGGTGACTCCCAATGCGGTTTCCACCATCATTCAGGTGTTCAGTTACTATTTCATTAATGCTATGGTAACGATCAGCGCGGTAATTTTCCTGGCGGGAGCAAGGACAATGGTGATCACCACCAAGATCAAACAGCTTCAGTACTACAATCAGTATAATGAGATCTTTGTACTTTCTCTTCTTCTGCTGTTTACAAACCTGGCGGCAAAAGGATTATTCAGCTACCTGGCATCTCGAAAAGCCAAAACTGCGGAAAATTATTCTGATGGAATTAAAGACGCGGCTCCGTCTCCGAGATTTTCAATAGCAAAGAAAGTAATCTCTGCGGCTGTGGCAGTCATACTGGTCATTTCTGCGGTTTCTCTTGGGAGCGGCGGACGCAACAGTGATCTGGTAGTCATTTATTCCAACGCAGACGATGAGGCGATCCAGGCAATAAAGGATACTTTAGATGAGAATGGATATCAGGGCCAATATATACTTCAGACTTTCGGAACATCAGAGCTGGGGGGAAAACTTCTGGCAGAGGGCAAAAATCTGGAGGCGGATCTGATCACCATGAGCACCTTCTATATAGACAGCGCGCAGGAACAGAATCAGATGTTTAAGGATCTTACTTTTCCTGTAAATACGCTGGATGAAATGCCGTCCTACTGTGCTCCCATTACAGCTCAGGAGGGATCTTTGATCATTAACACAAAGGTAATTGAATCCTCCGGCCTGCCGGTTCCGGAATCTATCAAAGATCTGGCAGATCCGGTTTATAAAGACATGGTTTCTGTTACCGACGTGTCGTCTTCCTCTACCGCATGGCTTCTGCTGCAGGCTCTCATTGATGCATATGGAGAAAATGAGGCGCAGGAGATTTTAACAGCAATTTATGAAAACGCGGGTCCTCATATTGAAGATTCAGGTTCCGGCCCGCTGAAAAAAGTGCGTGCCGGAGAAGTGGCGGTAGGATTTGGCCTGAGACATCAGGCGGTAGCAGATAAGGAGGCCGGTTTGCCTATAGATTATGTGGATCCGGAGGAAGGGAATTTTTCTCTGACAGAGTCTTTGGCTGTGGTGGACAAAGGGACCAAAAGAGACGAAATCGCTATGGATATGGCACAATGCATTATTGAAGAGGGGCGGGAAAAACTCCAGGAGACATATCCAAATGCTTTATATGAGGGCGAGACTACCGATCCGGCCAACGCGTCGGCAAATCCCAAAACCTTTAAGGAAAAGCATACAGTGGAGCTTCTGGAGAAACACCAGGAAATTTCCGAGGCCAGTAAATAGGAAAATTGGGGACAGGTGGATATTTTTGCTGAATCGGTAAGATAAGCAGCGTAAATACGTGTTCTGAAATTTAAAAATGGAAATGAAATATATTTAATAAAATATAACGAAAATAAAGGAGAATTTGAAAGATGAAGTACTACAAATTACTGACCCCTGGTCCTTTGACCACTACAGATTCCGTGAAGAAGGAAATGATGTTCGACCACTGCACCTGGGACGATGATTATAAGAAGATCACTCAGGAAATCCGCAGAGAACTTCTGGAGCTTGCTCATGTGGACGAGAAGGAGTACACGGCCGTCCTGATGCAGGGAAGCGGAAACTTTGGAGTGGAATCTGTTCTGACAAGCGTAATCGGAAACGGGGAAAAACTTCTGATCGCGGCGAACGGCGCGTATGGAGAAAGAATGGAAGATATTGCAAAACATGCGGGAATTGATTATGCTATTTATCATGAGCATTATAATCAGGTTCCAAAGGCTGAGGTGATCCGCGATATGCTGGAAAAGGACCAGAAGATCACTCATGTGGCTATGGTCCACAGCGAGACGACCTCCGGTATTCTCAACGATATCGAAGCCGTAGGTAAAGTGGTAAAAGAAATGGGCCGTGTGTTCATCGTAGACGCTATGAGCAGCTTTGCAGGAGTGGATATTCCGGTAAAAGACTGGGGGATCGACTTTATCATCAGCAGTGCCAACAAATGTATCCAGGGCGTTCCGGGATTCTCCTTCATTATTGCGAACAGGAAGCTGCTGGAGGAGAGCAAAGGAAAAGCAAGGAGTCTTTCTCTGGATCTGTACGACCAGTGGAAAACAATGGAAGTGGATGGAAAATGGAGATTCACTTCTCCAACCCATGTGGTACTTGCATTTGCACAGGCTTTGAAAGAACTGAAAGAGGAAGGCGGCATTCCGGCCAGAAGCAGACGATACAAAGAAAATAACGAGCTTCTTATTAAGAGAATGGAAGAAATGGGAATCCATACTTATATTGACAGAGAACACCAGGGACCGATCATTACGACTTTCTTCTACCCGGAAAACTATAACTTCAAATTCTCAGATATGTACAATTACATCAAGGACAGAGGATACGCGATCTATCCGGGAAAAGTAACAGAGGCGGAAACCTTCCGTATTGGAAATATCGGAGAAATTTGTAAAGAAGATATTATAAAAGTAACAGATCTCATTGGGGAATTTCTAGAAAGCACAAAATAATGGATCAAAAAGATGAAATGATTTCGCGGAAAGATGCAGGAAAGGGAAAGTTATCATGAACAGAGATTTTGAATGTATTATTTTTGACTGGGCCGGAACGACAGTAGACTACGGATGTTTTGCTCCTGTGCGGGCGTTTGTGGAGGTTTTCCGCCATTATGGAATCGAGCCGACCATGGAGGAGGTCCGCGAGCCTATGGGAATGCTGAAGATAGATCATATCCGTACAATGCTGAATATGCCCAGGATCAAAGCCTGCTGGACAGAAAAATACGGCAGCGAGCCCACAGAGGAAAATGTAAAGGAACTGTTTGGAATTTTTGAAGAGAAGCTTCTCAGCATTCTTCATCTTTTCGCGGATCCTAAGCCGGGAGTAGTAGAAACGGTGAAGCGTTTAAGGGACAAGGGCATCGCCATCGGCTCCACAACAGGATACAATGATAAAATGATGGAAATTGTGGTTCCCATCGCAAAAGAAAAAGGATATGCGCCGGATGCCTGGTTCAGTCCGGATTCTACCAATCAGAAAGGCCGTCCATATCCCTATATGATCTACCGGAATATGGAAGTTCTCGGAATTCAGGATGTAAGAAAAGTTATGAAAGTAGGAGATACTGTTTCCGATATCAAAGAAGGCAGGAACGCGGGAGCTTTTACAGTAGGCGTTCTTGTGGGAAGCTCAGAGATGGGCTTGACACAGGAGGAGTTTGAAGCGCTTGACTTCCAGACACAGCAGAAAAAATGCAGAGAAACAGCACAGAAATTTTTGAACGCCGGAGCAGATAAGGTGGTTTATACACTGGAGGAACTGGCGGAATATCTTGGAGCATAAGAGAAAAGAAACAGAGAGGAAGACCGCGGAAGCGGAGCTTTCTCTCTGTTTTTTGGTGAGGATAAGAAGCTTCTCACAGGGCGGCGGTTCTGTCCGCTTTCAGGAACAGAAGCATTCCGGCCAGGAACATAACGGACAGCGCTCCTACGCCGATGTTTACGCTGCCGCTGAGCTGGCTGATAATAGAGACCAGCATGGTTCCCGCAAAGGAAGCCCCTTTTCCGCAGATATCATAAAGTCCGAAATATTCACCGGACTTGTCCGCAGGAATGATCTTTACGAAGTAGGAGCGCGACAGGGACTGAATGGCGCCCTGGAACATGCCTACCGCTACGGCCAGGATCCAGAACTGATACTGCTCTGACAGAATGACTCCGTAAAGGGCAATCAGAAAATACGCGCCGATACAGACCAGGATCAGCTTTGATGACTGGGCTTTGCGGGAAAGGCGGCCGAATACCAGGGCAGCCGGGAAAGCCACGATCTGAGTGACAAGAAGCGCAAGCAGAAGACCGGTGGAATCAAGACCCAGAGCGGTTCCGTATGCGGTAGCCATATCAATGATCGTATACACTCCGTCGATGTAAAAGAAGAAGGCGATAAGAAAAAACAGAACTTTCCTTCGTTCTTTTAACTCGCCGAAAATTCCTCCCAGACGGCGGAAGCTCGCGCTGAGGTTGCTTCCGGAAGAAACTGTCTGGTAGTGCTTCTGCGTATAGCTTTTTAAAAGAGGAACAGACATGGCCGTCCACCAGAGAGCTACCAGAACGAAGGCGATTCCCATGGCTGTCTGCATGGTAAGTCCCAGATTTTCATAAAACAGTACCAGAAGAAGACTGAGGATAAAGGGAATGCAACTTCCGATGTAGCCCCAGGCATAGCCCTGAGCGGAAACCTCATCGGTACGGTCTTCTGTGGTAACGTCCGGGAGCATGGAGTCGTAGACTACCAGACTCAGGGAGTAGGCGGATTTGGCGATCACAAATAAAAGGATGAACCACAGCCAGGACTGAGTGAATCCGAGGAACACGCAGCCCAGCGCGCCCACCAGAAGGGACGCCAGGAATATTTTCTTCTTCCGGCCTTTTGTGTCTGAGGCGGTGCCGAGAATGGGACCGAGCACTGCTACAAGAATCGTGGCGGCGGAGGTGGCGTAGCCCCAGTAGGCCAGATAGTTGACTTCGGAGATTCCTGCCTGATCAGCCAGATAATTAAAATAGATCGGCATAATAGTAGATACCAGAAGCGTAAAGGCGGAGTTGCCCACATCGTAGAGAATCCACTTTTTTTCCAGGGAATTCAGCTTAAATTTCATTTTATAAACTCCTTCTTCAGTTTTTCCTGAACTTTTTTCTTCTTTTGATTATAACACGAAGCAGCGGAAATCAGGATAAGAATATATCAAATATGCGTAAAGTGTTTACAAAATATTTTTGAAATATTCCAAAAATGTTTGTTGAACTCTGAAATTAATTCGTGATAAGATATAAAATATGTAATTTTCCTATATGAAAGAAGGTGGGGTGAGAGACAAGTGGAGAATTTCAGAGAAAAAGTGAAAGAATCTCTGGCAAGTGTGCTGCCCATCACTATGATTGTTTTGATTCTCAGCGTAGTGATGGTTCCTGTAGAACTGGGAGCCGTGAATCTGTTTCTGGCGGGAGCCGTTTTTCTGATCGTGGGAATGGGATTTTTTCAGCTTGGAGCGGAAATGTCCATGACGCCTCTGGGACAGGGAATCGGCGGAGCGCTGATCAGGAAAAGAAAACTCTGGCTGATCATCGCCGGATGCTTTGTCATGGGCGTGCTGATTACGATTTCAGAGCCTGATCTTCAGGTACTGGCAAATCAGGTGGCGGCAATACCAAATCATGTAATTGTTATGACGGTGGCAGTGGGCGTGGGAATCTTTCTGGTTGCGGCAGTTCTGAGAATTTTGTACAAGGTCCGGCTTTCGAAGATGCTGACTGTCATGTATATGCTGTTGTTTCTGGTAGCTTTGGTTACTCCGTCGGATTTTTTGGCGGTAGCCTTTGACGCAGGCGGTGTAACCACCGGTCCTATGACTGTTCCGTTCATTATGGCTCTTGGAATCGGCTTTTCCGCATCGCGAAGTGATAAAGAAGGTTCCAATGACAGCTTCGGTCTGATCGCTTTGAGCAGTGTGGGACCGATTCTTATGGTGCTTTTGCTGGGGATTTTTTATCACCCGGAGGATGCTGTTTATACAGCCGTTTCTATCCCGGAGGTGACGACGACCCAGGATGTAGCCAGGGAATTTCTGAAAGCATTTCCTCAATACTTTCATGAGGTAATGATAAGTATGCTGCCGATCATAGCGGTATTTCTTCTTTTCCAGCTAAAGACAGGAAAATATCACCGCCGTCAGTTCCTCAGAATGTGCGTTGGATTTGTTTATACGATTGTGGGGTTGATTCTGTTTCTGACAGGTGTTAATATTGGATTTGCCCCTATGGGAAGTCTTTTGGGAGAAAGCCTGGCGGCAAGTGCGTTTAAATGGTTTTTGATTCCTATTGGAGTTATAGTCGGATATTATATTGTAAAGGCGGAGCCGGCAGTTCAGCTCCTGAACCATCAGGTAGAGGATATCACGGAGGGAATGATCTCACATAAACAGATGAATCTCTGTCTGTCAGCAGGCGTGGCCTGCGCAGTTGGACTTGCTATGCTGCGGGTACTTACTGGAGTCAGGATCTACTGGATCTTACTGCCCGGATATCTGCTTGCGATAGCTTTCAGCTATCGGGTTCCTTCGGTATTTGTAGGTATTGCCTTTGACTCCGGAGGAGTTGCCAGCGGCCCTATGACATCTACATTTCTTCTTCCGCTGACAATGGGGGTATGTACGGCTATCGGAGGAAACGTAGTTACTGATGCGTTTGGAGTTGTAGCCCTGGTAGCGCTGGCTCCTTTGATCGCAATTCAGATAATGGGACTTCTCTATAATTATAAAATGAAGAAAAAGGAAACCGGCGTGGGAAGCCGGATGCTGGAAGATACAATTATTGAACTGGAGGATGATGATATATGAAATCTGGTATGCTTTCCCTTCGGCTGATGGTTCTTATCACCGATACAGAGGCATATAAAAAAATCCATCGTTTATTCTCAGAGGAACGGATTCCCGTTTATCATCAGTGCAGAGGACAGGGAACCGCTAAGACAGAACTTCTTGATATCTGCGGATTAAGCGGAAGCGCAAGACTGATTACGGCGGCTATTATACCTAAAGTAATGACCGGAAGAATGTTCCAGCGCCTTGAGGAAGTGCTTCAGATCTGGAGAAAGGGAAGAGGGATCGCAGTTACAATTCCGATTACCGGACTCCAGGAATGTATCAGGAAGCTTGTGGATCAGGAACTTTGTGAAAAATGGAAAAAAATGGAAGAAGGAGAGGAGCTGCAGATGAAAAAAGAGGCGTCTTTTTCGATGGTGCTGGTTACAGTGAAAGAAGGATACAGTGACGAGGTAATTGACGCTGCTACAAAGGCCGGGGCCGGCGGCGGTTCTGTAATCCGGGGAAGAAGAAGAGGAAGCGAAGCCCTGGTGCAGTTTCTGGGGATTTCCCTGCAGGAAGAACAGGAGATTCTGATGATTGTTGTCCCAAAGGAAAAAAAGGGAGAAATTATGAGCGCAGTCAATGCGCGCTGCGGAATCAGTACAGAAGCCCGCGGAATGATCATTTCTGTCCCTGTGGAGGACATGATCGGTTTTGAAACGAGATAAAAGGATTTTTACGCAGAAAAAAGGATGAGACTTTTCCAAATCCGGAAAACATGTATTATGAAAGATCAATGGAGTGAAAGACTATGGAGAACCCTTTTTCCAGGACGGAACTGCTTCTTGGGAAAAAAGCAGTGGAGAAACTGAAGAAATCCAGAGTGGCCGTATTCGGAATCGGAGGAGTAGGCGGATATACGGTGGAGGCTCTGGTGCGCAGCGGGGTAGGCGCGGTGGATATTGTAGACAGCGACAAAGTCTGCCTTACAAACCTGAACCGGCAGATCATCGCCACAGAAAGCAGTATCGGAAAATATAAAGTAGACGTTATGCGAGAAAGAATTCATGACATTCATCCGGAAACGGCAGTAAATGTCCATAAGTGTTTTTATCTGCCGGAAACAAAGGATGAATTTGACTTCTCGCAGTATTCTTATGTGGTGGACGCCGTAGACACGGTTACGGCGAAGATACAGCTTGTAATGGAGGCGGAGAAAGCAGGCGTTCCCATCATCAGCAGTATGGGAGCGGGAAATAAGCTGGATCCTACTGCGTTCCAGGTAGCGGATATTTATAAGACCTCCGTGTGTCCGCTGGCAAAGGTAATGCGGCGGGAGCTGAAAAAGCGCGGCGTAAAGAAACTGAAGGTGGTATATTCTCAGGAACAGCCACTGACGCCTGTTTTGGAAGAAAATCCGGAAGGACGGCCAGAGGAGAGAGAGGGAGAAACGGAGGAGAGAAAAAGCGCTTCTTCCAGGCGGTCTGTGCCCGGGTCGGTGGCGTTTGTGCCTTCGGTAGCCGGGCTGATCATAGCCGGGGAAGTGATTAAAGATCTGGTTAAAATGGATTGATAAAATATAACAAAGGGATTTTCTGATCTATGAAGGATGAAAGAACAACTGGATGTCTGGGCGCCGGAGCAGGTGGTGCGACCGCAGGGCATGCGCGGCAGGAAATTGAAGAAAAGACAGAAAAGTCCCTGAAATTACGCGGCTTGGAGCGTATTGCCCTTGTACATTAACTCTAGTATACCACGAAAATAAAATTAGTCAGGTATGATTTACCGAATCATACCTGACTAATTTTTGCTTATTAGTTTCTATTGTTTTTCCAAAAATCAGGGTTGTCTGGATTGAAGAAAAGGAAGGATGGTATTTTTCCATTGTAGATGTGGCTGCTGTTCTGACAGAACAGGGAACTACCCGTGGAGCAAGTAATTATTGGAAAGCTTTGAAAAGTCGACTAAAAAAGATTGACCGATGTTGCTAATACGGAACAGCTTTTTCGACCTGTCAAAAATATTTCCATAAGTCTGATAAAGATTGCTGAGTTCTATTCCCCTCCCCACACAAATGCACTCAGAAGACGGAGCGGTTCATTATTTAGTGCGACAGCCTCTTTTCTATGTGTGCCGAGCATATCACTAATTATACGAGCGAGATATCATGGTCGTTTTTTTTGCAGATCAGGCACGAGAACAACAGATAGAGCAGCATATTTTCATCCAGAGAGTCCAGAGAGATTTGCAGATATTCTTCTATCTTTTTTAAACGGTAAATAAAGGTATTCCGATATAGATTCAGATACCGGGAGGTTTCCGCAATGTTTCTGCCGTGCAGAAGATAATATTTCAGGTCATATACTAGGGTACGTTGATATTCGGAAGAACTTTTCCAAAGTGCGAGAATTGCCGGATGGCAGAACCCTTTTAAGGATATACGTTCTTTCAGGATACTGTAAAGAATTTGCTGAAAAGACTCTGGAAATTGTTGAATAGAGCTGGCAGGATGGGAACTATACTGCTGCATCAGCAAACATTGTTCATAAGCGATGGATAGTTCCGTAAATCGAAGAAAATGGTAGCTGATAAAAACATTCATGGAAAGATGATGCAGTGTATCCCGAAGTTTCAGCAAACAAGCAGGATCTTTGGGATCGAAATTTTTTTTGCGGCAAATACCAATGACAGAATTTTCATAAAGCAGAACAACAGAGTTTGACAGTGCCTGTTTGATTTTGTTCAGATATGCGGCTTTCCGTGTCTGTGCACAGGAAGAATCCACAAGGGGAAACAGATATAGATACCAGGTATCTTCGTTTTTCATACCTAATTTTTTTAAATACTGGTTTGTGGCTTGTTGGTCAGCGGAAAAACCCTGCAGCAACCGGATGACATAGTAGTTCTCTTCTTCCTGCAGAACAGATGCCTGAATCTGACGTCTGATAGCTATTTGAACTATAGAAGAGATTATCAGAAGAAAATTTTTCTGCATATCGGTAAAAGAAGTATTGATGTCTGTTGTTCCTAAAGCTCCGGCATGCTTTCCATTTACCTGAATGGGAATTGTCAATGCCTGGTGGGAGGGATCCTGATGGAAAATACTATAGATAATTTTTTTGCCCTGCTTGATTTCGTGCATAATACGATTATGCTCATTGGGAGAGATAGATTCTACAGGCGTAAAATGTGAAGATACTACTTCATCCCAGAGAGTCCCCTGGATATCCTGGCGAAAGAAACCTGTTTGATGCAGGACAATTCCGGCGGGATCAAAAAAAGCCACCGGGTTATCCAAATACATGGTGGCGTGATCCAGTAATTCGGAAAGCGGCGCATCTTCTAGGATCAGCTTCATGCATTGATCATACCAGCAGTAGTAGCGGGTGAAAAGGTCAAGGATTTGATTGTAAACTTCCCAGAGAGTGTTTGGAGAATAAAGAAAAACCAGATGCTCACGCCAGGAAGACGGAAGGATTTCCTGATCAGGGGCATTTGTCGTCTGCATGATTATTAAATCAGGAAATGCGTCGCACCACTCCTGGCCTAATAAAGAGGAATCGTTGGTTAAATATATAAAATATTTTTGCGGATTCTCACATGAGGAATCGAAAATCCGGGGCTGCGTAAAGAAGCGATCCGTTA
>DWYN01000088.1 GCA_019118645.1 Candidatus Blautia excrementipullorum
AAGTCAAGGATGAATACCGTAGCATATACGGTCTTGGAGATCGGAACCACAATTTTGAAAAAGGTTCCGGCCGGGCTGCATCCGTCGATTGCCGCCGCCTCGATAAGATCGTCCGGAATATCATAAAAGAACTGCCGGAACATATAGATCGAGAAGCACTTCGCGATGAAAGGCACAACAAGAGCCGCCAGAGTGTTGACCCAGCCAAGCTGAGACATCTCGATGTACAGCGGCAGCATGATCGCTTCCATAGGAAGAACCATCAGCGCAACGACAAGATTCAGGATCGCTCCTTTGCCTTTGAACTCGAATTTCGCCAGCGCGTAACCGCACATGGAGTTGACAAGAAGGTCGAAAATCAGGATCAGGGCAATGTAAAGAAGCGTGTTTTTAAATACCTGGGGCAGGTTCAGTCTGGAGAACACTTCCGCATAATTGTTCAGCGATGCCTGCACCGGCAGGAAGGTTGTAAGGGAATCCATATTTGCAAAAATCTCTGCCTCCGGTTTGAAAGAAGCGGAGATCATCCAAATCAACGGAGAAACAAAGATGATTCCGATGATGATATTCCCGAAATAAAACATGAATTTGCCGAATTTGGCTGAAAACTGCATTGATTTCGTCATAATCTCTCCACCTCCCTTATTCCGTAGACGTCGTGACTTTCTTCATTGCCATGGACATACATACGACTATGACAAAGAATACCGCCGCAATGGAGCAGGCGTATCCGAAATTACCTCTCTGGAAGCCCTCGGAATAAATGTAATATACCAGGGTCTTGGTGGAGTTTTTCGGTCCGCCCTGTGTCATGATGTAAGGCTGGGTGAAGAGCTTCATCGCCTGGATCATGGTGATCATGATAACATACTTGATCGTTCCCTTCAAACCGGGAAGGGTAATGTAAAGGAACTGTTTGAATTTCGTAGCTCCGTCCACAGAAGCCGCCTCGTACTGATCCCGGGGGATTCCCTGCAGACCGGCCAGGAAGATCATCATCTGATAACCTGCGCCCTGCCATGCGGACATGAATATAATGGAGTTCATGGCCGTATTCTCGTCATTCAGGAAGCTGATGGGATCAAGTCCCAGAGAAGTCAGAATGGAGTTAAACAGACCTGTGTTGGGGTTCGCGTTGTAAAGAACGGACCACAGAACTGAGATAACTACCATGGAAGTAAGCTGCGGGCTGAAGTACATGGTTCTGAAAATCGCCACGCCGCGGAACTTCTTGGATACCAGGAGCGCCAGGCCGAGGGCCAGGGCACACTGGAAGGGAACGACAATAATGGTGAAATATACTGTATTTTTTAATGCCTGCCAGAAATTCTTGTCCTGGAACAGCTCGATATAGTTCTCTATACCGATAAATTTCATGGCGTCAGGACGCATGATCTGATACCGGAATACCGAAAAGTAAGCCGTATAGATCATAGGTACGACCAGGAAGGCGATCAGAAGAACGACTGCAGGTGTTACAAATATGTACGCCGCGATCCGCTCGTCACGCTTCCGGCCTGTAAGCTTTTTTGTCTTAGCCATAACCTTTCCCCCTTTTCTGCGGGTCTTGTACTTGCCGTCCGAAGAGACGGAAGTTTTTCCCTTCTGATAAAGACAGGCCGCACCGCCCGGCGGTGCGGCCTGATCTTACGACCTCTCCGTTTTATTCAGCGTAGTAGGTCTCGTAATCGTCTGTAAATGTATCAGATACTACATCAAGTTCGGACTGGATATAGTCGTTGTCCACCTCTCCTGTGCTGGCTGCGTCAGAGAAGATGTTGGTCATTGCTTCTGCGTATGCAGAGGAGAATACTGCGTAGGAAGGTGTTCTGGGACGGGGAACTGCTGTGTTCTCCAGCTGCTCTTTGATCAGAGCGAGGTTGCCTTCCTGATAATCTGCCATAACTTCCTCGTCATAAGCGGAGATACGTGTTGCCGGTTTTGCGATCGCTGCCGCGTAGGTGGCAACGTTCTCTGTGTTCATAAGCCACTGAAGGAACTGGCCTGCTGCGTCTACGTTCTCGCAGTTCTTGCTGATCGCTGCCGCCCAGTCGCCGCAGGGAGAAACTGCTTCTTTTGTATCGTCGTTTACCGGATAGTAGGTTACGCCCCACTCGAAGTCAGCGTTTTCTGTCAGTGTCGCGATCTCCCAGGAACCGCCCAGCATGGTAGCGCATGCGCCGTTCAGGAACTCGTCTGTGATAGGCTCAACGTTTGCCCATCCTTTTGCGATCATGTCTGCAAGATATGCAGTTGTGGTAACAGCTTCCTCGCTGTTTACATATCCGTCTGAGGTTGTACCGTCTTCGCTGATATAGTCTTTACCTGCGGAGAGATACATGGGCTCCAGCGCATAGGGAAGACCTTCGCCGTGGTCCATAATGATATGAGCGCCTACATAATCGTCTGTGGTACATTTCTCTGCGATCTCAGCGAACTCGGACCAGGTAATGGGATTGTCCACTGTACGGGAATCCAGATCAGCCACATCTACGCCGCACTCGGTGAGATAATCCTTATTGTAATAGAAAGCTACGGAAGACTCTGTCGCGCCGATCGCGTACAGAGAACCGTCATATGTATTCTGCGCAACTGCAGAATCTACAAAATCAGAAAGATCCTCTTCTGAGAAATAATCATCAAGGGGAACCGTGATTCCGTTCGCCGCATAGTAGGAAACCTGCGGTCCGTCTACATAGAAGATGTCCGGAAGATCGTTGGATGTAACTGCTGTAGCGATCTTATTGTCGTATGCATAGGAATCGGAACGGTCAATGGCCTCACGGCTCACCTGGATATCCGGATTCGCCTCATTCCACTCAGCGATCTTCTCTTCCCACCATGCTTCGATGGCTGCGGTATCTGAAGGACTCCAGATCGTCAGCTCAACAGGATCGTCTGCCATTACCGGAACTGTGGTTGCCGCTGTCGTAAGGGCAACTGTCAGCGCCATTGCCATGCTGATTGCTTTTTTCATGTTTTCTTCCTCCTTTACTTTGGATATTTCCCTCGCGCGCCGGGAAATATATAGAACCCGTTCCACACCGGTTTAAAAAAAAGACTCGTTTTTTCTTTCAGTCTGATCTCACCGGCCCATCATGTGAAACCCGTTTCATATTGTGGTTATATAATAATTCCATCTTCGCTCTTTGTCAATAGAATTTGGGCAAAATATGCCCCTCTCATCGTGATTCTGCACATTTTTACAATTATGCATCCTTTTTTTTGTATATGTTGCACATTTTTCGATTGTCATTTTTATAACATTCCTGACAAAAAAAGAACAGCTCTTATGCCTGACACATAAGAGCTGTTCCATATGTTTTCTTTCTTATTTTCCGTCCAGATCCACCGGATATGTAGTTCCGCCCTGCTGTATTTTCACAGAAAGTATCTGATTTTGTGGAACGGGTTCCCTTCCCTCTATCAGTTTGATCATGGTCTTACTGCAGGTTTCCGCAAGAAAACGGATATCCTGGCAGATGCTGGTCACCCGGGGATAACAGAGCCTTGTGATATCCATACCGTCATAAGTCACCACCTTCAGATCCTCAGGCACTCTCCGTCCCGCTTCCATGGCGAGATGCATATAACACAGCGCCGGCTGATCCGCGGCAAACACGCCGTCGATACCGTCGCATTTGCGGATGGCTTCTGCCGCCGCATCCCAGTAGGACTGATGGTCAAACATGTTCCATTCCATCATCATATCCACCACATCCACGCCATGGCTGCTGAGCTCCGCCTCAAAAACGGCGTGGCGGTTATTCGCCGCGACATTGGGAGCCACTCCCGTGATATGCAGTACCTTACGGCACTTGTTCTTCAGCATGATCTCCGCCGCCAGCCTTCCTCCGGAAATATGATCCGAACCCACCATGGGGATCTCCGGTCCGAATTCCTGATCCAGGGAAACGATCTTTCCCTTTCTCTTCAGATATTCGTCCACATGAAGGGTATGAGATCCTGTGATAATGCCGTCCACCATGTTCCGGTCCAGCATGTACAGATAATCTATCTCCCTGTTGCTGCTCCCGATTGTGTTGCAGATCATCGCCTTATATCCGTTATTATAAAGCGCGATCTCCGTCTCCCGGACAAACGCCGAGAAAAACGGGTGATCCAGGTCGGGCACCAGCACGCCGATGATCCCTGTCTTATTCCGGAACAGGTTCCTTGCCAGCTCGTTGGGGGTATACTCCAGCTCGCTGATCGCCATCTCGATTTTTCTCCTTGTATCCTCGGCCACATAACCGTTGCCGTTTAAAACCCTCGACACAGTGCCCACGCCCACGCCGGCCCGCTGCGCCACATCTCTGATACTTGCCATATTTCTTCTCTTCCTCTGCTGTTCTTCAAAACAGTTTCTTCAGAGCCTGAAAAAATTGTCCTAAAATTATCTCTGTTTCATTACCTGGTGAAAATTATAACACACAAAAAAAAACTTGACAATTAACATCCTGCATCAAAACTCTGCCCTGTTTTCGTTACAATAACATCATCCGGTTTCTTCCATAGCCTTTGCACCTTTTGTTCCACAAAATTTTTCTTAATTTTTCTGTTCCTGAAGTGTTTTCGCCTCCCGGAGCGTTATAATATACAGACGGGACAGAAACAGGAAAGGGGGCTGATCGTATTTCACAGGAAGAATATCTGAAATATCTGCTGGAACAGTATCAGAATCTGATCTATTCCATCTGCCTGAAATCTGTCGGCAACCCTTTCGACGCTGAGGATCTGACCCAGGAGGTTTTTCTTTCCGCCTACAAAAACCTGTCCCGTTTCGACGGCGCTCATGAGAAAGCCTGGCTAAGCAAAATTGCCGTCCGAAAATGCCTGGATTATCTGAAAGCAGCCGGACGGCGCTGCATTCCAACCGAGGATACGTATTTTTCTCAGATACCGGACAATTCCTCCACTCCGGAGGCGTTCTGCCTGAAAACAGATTCCGAAAGGCAGGTCTACAATTTGTGTCTGCAGCTGAAAAGCCCCTACAGAGAAGTTGCGGTTGCGCATTTTTGTATGCAGCTTCCCGTTGCGGAGATTGCCCGGCGGATGCAGAAAAATCCGAAAACAATTCAGACCCAGCTTTACCGTTCAAAGGGTATGCTGAAAAAACTTCTGATTCCTCCCGGAAATTCAAAAGAAAGGAGCGGTTGATATGCACATTTCCAAAAATAATATAGAAATTTTTGAACAGAAAAAACCCATAAATACCGAAGAAATGATCACTTTTCTGGAGCATCTGGATCAATGCGATTTTTGCCTGGAGCAGATGATAGAAGAAGAGGAACGGAATTCCCGGGAAACCGCCCCCGCCTATCTCAGTGAGGAAATTCTGAAAAAGGCAGCGTCTCCTGAAGCGCAGGCAGCGCAGATGATCCGAAGCGTTCCCCGCCGGCTGCAGTTGTTTTATTATGGACTCAGAACTGCCGCAGGGGTGGCCGCCGCGCTGGTTCTTCTGTTTTTTGCCGGACATGTGGACTTTTCATCGGTCTACAGCTTTCCTTCCGCCCAGACAGCCGAATTTTCCTCCGGGCAGACTGCACCGAGACAGGATTCCGGCCTGGGGCGTTTTTCCAGAGCTGTAGGTTCCGGAATTTCCAAGGGTTCCGATAAAGTTGCCGACTATCTGGGAAGTTTTTCAAATAGGATAATAAGAGGAGGAGAATAAAAATGACAAAACAAAAACATGGATTCTGGTTATTTCTTGCATCATTGATTCCGGGGGCCGGGGAACTGTACATGGGCTTCCGGAAACAGGGAGTCAGCATCATGCTGCTCTTCTGGGGCATCATGGCGGTGTCCTCCTTTGTCAGCTTCGGATGGCTGATCTTTTTCCTTCCGATTCTCTGGCTTTACAGTTTCTTTAACGTACACAATCTGAAATCCCTGTCGGAGGAGGATTTCTACTCTGTGGAGGATACATACATCCTCCATCTGGACCAGTTTATCGGAAATACGGACAGCGCTATCAAAAAGCACAAAACTGTTGTGGCTGTACTCCTGATCGTCTTTGGCGTATCCATTCTGTGGGACAATATTACCGATATTCTGTACTGGATCATGCCGGACTTCATCGGAGATTTCCTGTCCACAGTCTTCTACCGGCTTCCCGGAACCGTCATCGCCGTGGCCATCATCGCTGCCGGAATTTATCTGCTCCGCAGCAAAAAACTGGAGCTGGACAAGGAAGAAGAGGAAGAGCAGAAGGAGCATTACTGGGAGCCCTACCGCCCGTATCAGCAGGCTGCAGATCCTGATTCGCAGAAAAGCGCCGCTGAGGCGAAGAATTTTTCCGGTTCTCTCCAGCCATCCCAGGCGGATGCTTCCTCTGAGGAAGCGTCAGCGTCCGAAGCATCTCAGGATAAAGGCGTTTCGGAACACTCAGAAGAATAACTTTTTCGCAGAAACAAAATGGAACTGCTGATTTGCTTTGCAGTTCCATTTTTCTGTCTTAAAGATTCTTTGTCACACGAAGTCTTGTCATTGCCCTTGCCAGAGCCATCTGGCTTCTGTGGTATTCCTGCAGGCTCTGTTTCTGCCGGAGCTGTTCCTCGGCACGTTCCAGCGCCTCCTGTGCTCTCCTCACGTCAATCTCTTCCGGACGTTCCACTGTCAGGCAGAACAGTTTTGCCCTGTTGTTGATCATTTCCACAAAGCCGGAACTGACGGCCACGGTAGTCCAGTTCCCGTCCGGATCCTCATAGCGCATTTCACCCGGGACAATAGCGGAAATTGTATTTGCATGGTGGGCCAGAAACGCTTTCTGTCCGTCCTCCACAGGAATTACCAGAGACTTTGCGCGTCCTGTATAAAAGAGTTTATTACTTGCATAGATCTCCAGACCGAATGTACTGTCCATAACGCTTCACTCCTTACTCTTCAAGGGTTTTCGCCTTTTCGATCACTTCGTCTATAGTTCCGACGTTAAAGAACGCATTCTCCGGATATTCGTCCATCTCTCCGTTGATAATCGCCTTAAAGCCGCGGATGGTCTCTTTCAGCGGAACATATTTCCCTGGAATTCCCGTAAAATTCTCAGCCACATGGAAGGGCTGGGAAAGGAATCTCTGAATCTTTCTCGCACGGAATACCGTATTTTTATCCTCCTCAGAGAGCTCTTCCATACCCAGAATTGCAATGATATCCTGCAGTTCTTTGTACTTCTGAAGAATTTCCTGGACGCGGCGCGCCACCTCATAATGCTCCTCGCCTACTACATCCGCTTCCAGAATACGGGAAGTGGATTCCAAAGGATCCACGGCAGGATAAATACCCTGCTCCACAATCTTTCTGGACAATACAGTCGTTGCATCCAGATGGGCGAAAGTCGTTGCCGGCGCAGGGTCTGTAAGGTCGTCCGCCGGCACATAGACTGCCTGTACAGACGTAACAGAACCGGATTTCGTAGAGGCAATGCGCTCCTGGAGCTCTCCCATCTCCGTAGCCAGGGTAGGCTGATATCCCACCGCAGACGGCATACGGCCCAGAAGAGCAGATACCTCAGATCCTGCCT
>DWYN01000089.1 GCA_019118645.1 Candidatus Blautia excrementipullorum
AGTTTGTTCCGGTCAAGATAACCTCTGGTTACCTATCCCTTTTACTGTTTGTTGGTTTATTAACCGTTCGATTTCAATGAAGTTCGATTCACTAGATTCGGCCTTCGCTTACGCTTGCCCTCATCAAGTTCCTTCGAACTAAACTCGCGCTAATTTCATTCTTCGCTTCCGCTCAAATTCTATAAGCGCTCTGTTTAAAAAGAATTTTCGAGAATCGTATGTGTCTCACTGTTTAGTTATCAAGGTTCCTGTCTCTCAAACAACTCGTTAATGCTACCACATTTATTTTTGTTTGTCAAGAGTTTTTTTATTATTTTTTTGAGCTTTAAAACTCAAAAAGCGGAGAAGGAGGGATTTGAACCCTCGCGCCGCTATTAACGACCTACTCCCTTTCCAGGGGAGCCCCTTCGGCCAGCTTGGGTACTTCTCCAAAATGCCCTAGTTTTTTTAACTCACGAACGTTATATATTATAACTCGTAAGCATTTCGTTTGTCAAGCTGTTTTTTACTTTTTTTATTTACGCTTCATTAGACAAACGAACGGAGAGAGTGGGATTCGAACCCACGCGCCCTTGCGGACAAACGGTTTTCAAGACCGCCTCGTTATGACCACTTCGATATCTCTCCATATTTATTTTACGCGCTTTTTCGCTTCCGCTTTGTCAGCGCAGATGTTATTCTATCATCAAAACACACAGGTGTCAATACAGATTTTACATTTTTTGTAAAAAGACTTTACACCCTGCAAATACTATCCCAAACCAATGTGTCCTTCCGGTTTAACTACAGCTCTGTCTCAGGATATTCATTTATTTCGACTGATATATATTCAGAAAAATTTCCGCCACACTCAAATCTTCTGGGGTTGTAATCTTCAGATTCATATAGGATCCCTCCACAAGCCTTATTTTTGCCCCGGTTTCCTGCTCTACCACCATTGCGTCATCTGTAATCTGTGACATATCTTTTTTCCTGATGCTTTCATGAGAACTTCTTATTAAAGAATATGCAAAAATCTGAGGCGTCTGGATGGTCCACACTCTTTTGCGGTCTGGAGTTTCTGCGACAAAGCCCCTGGCATCCGCCAGCTTCACAGTATCTTTAGAAGGCATGCCAACTACACAGGCCCCCGTCTCACGCACTCCTTCCATTCCTCTTTGCAGAATTTCCTCCGTGATGAAGGGCCTTGCCCCGTCATGAATCAGTACATAATCGCTGTCTGCACAGGCCAGTAGTCCCGCATACACAGAATCGTAACGCTCTCTGCCTCCCGGAATCACTCTGGACACTTTAGAAAATCCATATTTATCTATAATCTTCTCTCTGCAGAAAGAAATCATATTCCCAGCTGTAACCAGAATAATTTCTTTAATCAGCGGACTATCCTGAAAACAGCGCAGTGAATAATAGAGCACCGGTTTTCCGCCTACCTCCAGAAACTGCTTCTGTATCTTGCTGTTCATTCGTTTTCCCTGTCCCGCGGCCAGAACAATTGCTGTATTTCGTTCCTGTCTCATACTCACCGTTCCCCAAGTTTCAGATTTGGAACTGCATTCAGATCCCATCCATGTCTCGTACCCTTTTTGTATTCGTAATAAGCAGCAGCGCCGATCATTGCCGCATTGTCCGTACAAAATATCGGAGAGGGACGATAAAACCTGTATCCTCTCTTTTCACAGGCATTCTCCATTGCAGCGCGGAGCGTGCCGTTTGAAGCAACTCCTCCGGCAATTGCAATTTTATCCATATGAAAATCTTCTGCCGCCATCATAGTATGTTCGACCAGAACATCCACAACCGCTTTTTGAAAAGAAGCTGCCAGATCCGCTTTGTTCACCTCTTCCCCCTTCATCCGGGCCTGATTCAGATAATTCAGCACGGCCGACTTCACCCCGCTGAAACTGAAGTCATAAGGACAGTCTCCAACCTTTGCACGGGGGAACAGGATCGCATCCGGATTTCCTTCCTTTGAAAGCTTGTCAATTTTGGGGCCTCCCGGATATCCCAATCCAATGGCACGTGCTACCTTATCAAAAGCTTCTCCGGCTGCATCGTCTCTGGTACGTCCCAGGATTTCAAATTCACCGTAATCTTTTACAATTACAAGATGTGTATGGCCGCCCGAGACAATCAGACACAGGAAAGGCGGCTCTAAATCCGGATGTTCAATATAATTCGCAGAAACATGCCCTTCAATATGATGCACTCCCACCAGAGGAAGCTTCTTCGCGTAGGCAATCGCCTTTGCCTCCGCCACGCCTACCAAAAGGGCTCCTACCAGTCCCGGGCCATAGGTCACACCTACAGCATCCATCTGTTCCAGAGACATTCCGGCTTCCGCAAGAGCCGCTTCGATTACCTGATTTATCTTCTCAATATGTTTACGGGACGCAATTTCGGGAACCACCCCGCCGTACAGCTTATGAAGTTCAATTTGAGAAGAAATTACATTGGACAAAACAGTTCTTCCGTTTTTTACCACCGCAGCAGCCGTCTCATCGCAGGAGCTCTCAATTGCAAGAATGAATATATCTTCCACTTTCAGTCCTCCTCAAAATTCAGTTCCACACTTTTTCCGTCTTTGCCTGGATAGGTTTGTGGAAAAATTTCTCTAATCGCATCTATATAATCCTCGGGACGTATCAGCGAAGGACTGTAATGTGTCAGCCACATTTCTCCCACCTGGGCATCGCGGGCCAGCACTGCTGCCTCTCGGAAAGTCATATGTTTATACCCTTTCGCTTTCTCCGCTTTATCCTCTTCTCCATACATCCCCTCACAGATAAACAGATCAGAACCCCTGGCATTTCGCAGAATGGACTCCGTAGGTCTGGTATCCGTAGTATAAGTCAGTTTAATTCCTTTTCGGGCTGGCCCTAAAACCATATCCGGTGTATAAATCTGTCCTTCCGCCTCAATAGTCAGTCCTTTCTGAAGCGGATTCCAGTATTTCAGCGGAATTTCCTGCTCACGGGCCCTTTCCGGTGAAAATTTCCCCTGGCGAAGAATTTCCAGAGAATAACCGTAGCAAAGGACATTGTGATTCACTTTAAAAGCAGTAATCCGGTATCCGTTAAGTTCAAAAGTCTCTTCCGTTCCGGTAATTTCCATAAATTTCAGTTCAAAGGGAAGCTCCGGCGCAATAACGCGGAGAGCATTCACCACACGTTCCAGTCCCCTGGGACCAATCAGCGTCAGCGGTTCTGTTCTGTCTGCATTTCCCATAGTAAGAAGCAGCCCCGGCAGTCCGCTGATATGATCTCCGTGATAATGCGTAAAGCAGATCACATCTATAGGTTTAAAGCTCCATCCTTTTTCCTTGATGGCAACCTGGGTTCCTTCTCCGCAGTCAATCAGAAGACTGCTTCCATTATAGCGGGTCATCAGCGCAGTGAGCCATCTTCTTGGAAGAGGCATCATGCCGCCGGTTCCCACCAGACATACATCTAACATAAATTTTCCTCTTTTAATCTATAGAAATTTTATCTCTTCGTCATCAAAACAGCGGCTTCTGCCGGCTCCGTATAATAGTTCTTACGAAGTCCGTCCTCCTGAAAACCCAGTCGCCGATACAGTCTTCTGGCTGATTCGTTGCTCTCCCGCACTTCCAGATGGACAACACGAATCCCCTGCATTTGCGCCATCCGGATCATACTGTCCACCAGAAAGAAGCCGATCCCTTCCTTCTGTCTGTCCCGGCGCACGGCCACATTTAAAATATCTCCCTCATCCAGCACAGCCATCATACTGCAGAATCCCAGAATTCTGCCCTTCTCCTCCACCACAAAAAACATGGTGTCTTCTTTCATAAGATAAGTAAGAAAGCCTTCTTTGGTCCATGGAACGGCAAACAGATCCTCTTCAATCTCCATAACCTGGTCAAGGTCTTCCACCAGCATTTCGCGAAATGTCATCTGTTTTCTCCTGCCGTCTTTTCTTTCCTGCGTTCCCGCTCAGCCCTCTCCCTTTCTGCCTGGGAAACCCGCAGATAATCCGGAACATGCTCCGCGGCAGTCTGAATCTTTCCTTCCTGATAATATATCTGACCGAGAGCCGCTACGGCAGCGGCCCGCTGTTTATTCACATGAGCGGGCGCAAAGGAACAGGGAACCTCCAGTTTTTCTTTGATCGTATTGCAAAAGACAGGAACTCCGTCTCCTAAAAATATGACGCTCTCGCCATATGCGTTCAGTTTTTCCAAAAGTTCTTCCACCGGAACCGCCATTTGTTTTTCCACTGTTTCCAGTTTGTGATCTGTAAAACGGTAAATCCCTGTGTATACCTGATTCCTTCTGGCATCCATGATAGGGCAGATCAGACCGGCAGTATCGTAAAGATTGTAAGCCAGCGCCTCCACCGTCGGAACACCGATCAACGGCTTTTTCAGCGCCAGTCCAAGCCCCTTGGCCGTAGCAGAGCCAATGCGCAGGCCTGTAAAAGATCCCGGCCCTGCGGCTACCGCAATGGCGTCTATGGTATTCAGGTCCAGCTCTGTCATCCTGGCTATCTCATCCAACATGGGAAGCAGAGTCTGGGAGTGTGTTTTTTTATAATTCACCGTATATTCCGCAATAAGATTTTCATCTTCCACCACAGCAACGGACGCTACAATTCCGGAGCTGTCCAAACCTAAAATCTTCATAATTTGTCACCCTGTCTCCTTTTCCTGGCTCTCATCCGGCCTGACTGTTTTCCTTCTATTTGTCAGCGCCTTGGGCCAATCCTTTAACCGAAATACGGCGATAATCGACCCCCTGCGTTAAGTCCTTTTCTATGACAACAGAAATCCGCTTTTCCGGAAGAATTTCTTCGATCAGCTCCGCCCACTCAATAAGGCAGACACCTTCGCCAAAGAAATAATCATCGTATCCGATTTCTTCCATTTCTTCAATGTCCCCGATGCGATACACATCAAAATGATAAAAAGGCAGTCTGCCTTCCTCATATACCTGCACAATCGTAAACGTCGGACTGCTGACTGCCCCCGTAATCCCCAGGCCGGCAGCCACTCCCTGGGTGAAAACCGTTTTCCCTACTCCCAGGTCTCCGGTCAGCGTATAAATCTGTCCCGGCACGGCAGCTTTCCCAATCTTTTCTCCCAGGGCAAAAGTTTCTTCAGGACTTCTCGTCTCTATAACCATCTTTCCACCTTTTCCTTGCAGAATTGTTCTTTGCATATTATAATAGAGCGAACAGAGAAAAACAATACTTTTTATAAAGGAGAATCAAACTATGGCAAATCCGATCGTAACCATTACCATGGAAAATGGCGATGTAATGAAAGCAGAGCTGTATCCGGACATTGCCCCGAATACAGTAAACAATTTTATCAGTCTTGTCAAAAAAGGCTTTTATGACGGATTGATCTTTCACCGGGTTATCAACGGTTTTATGATCCAGGGCGGCTGTCCGGAGGGCACCGGCATGGGCGGTCCGGGATACAGCATTAAAGGAGAATTCGCTCAGAACGGCGTGGCAAATGATCTGGCGCACACACCCGGCGTACTTTCCATGGCAAGAGCCATGCATCCTAATTCCGGCGGCAGTCAGTTCTTTATTATGCACAAAGCGGCTCCTCATCTCGATGGAAGCTATGCCGCTTTCGGAAAAATTATTGAGGGCATGGATGTGGTAAACCGTATCGCTGAGGAAGACACGGACTTCCGCGACAGGCCTCTGGACGATCAGGTAATGAAAACTGTCACTGTAGAGACCTTCGGCGTGGACTACCCCGAACCGGAAAAACTCTGATCCCTTTTTCAAATTTCCTTTGAAATTTAAAAATAACCTTGTTATAAGTTATAATATTTATAACGTGTAGCACTTAACTGCGTAAATCCAGTTAAGCGCTGCACGTTTTTTTATTTTCCCGGAAAACAGCCTGTCTTCCTGGCAGACAACGTATCTGCTTCCGGGAAACAGATAACAAAATCATTACAGAAAGGGGAATATTAAACAATGGAACTTGAAAAGAAAACAGACAGCAGAATGGCTTTGGAGCCGGTCGGAAGGCTTATGATATCAATAGGACTTCCCATTGTGCTTTCCATGATGCTGCAGGCGGCCTACAATATTGTAGACAGCGCCTATCTTTCCAACATGAAAGAGGCCGGCGAGGAAGCGCTGACTGCCCTGGGACTGGCATTTCCCGTTCAGCTTCTCATGATTGCGATCGCAGTTGGTACAGGTGTCGGCACCAATGCCCTCCTGTCAAAATCTTTAGGACAGGGTGACCGGGAAAAAGCCGGCCGGTCTGCCGGAAATGCAGTCTTTATGGGAATTCTGATATATATCGTATTCCTGCTGTTCGGTTTTTTGGGCGTACCTCTCTATGTAAACTCACAGAATGCCGGCGGAAACATCAGCCAGATCGCGTCCGGAGTTCTTGCTCTTATTTTCCATCTCAGACTGGATTCCGAGATTGGTAAAGGGATAAAATACTTAAAGCCCAATATCCGGATATTAAAGGAAATTTACGCAATCGGACTTCCGGCAATCATTTCTCAGGCTTTACTGACTGTTATGACCTATGGGCTGAATATCATTTTTGGGCAGCTTCCGCAGGTAGGAGAAAGCGCGGTGACTGTATACGGTCTTTACTGTAAAATACAGCAGCTTATCATCTTTGCAGCAGTGGGAGTCAGAGACGCAATTACTCCTATCGTTTCTTTTAATTTCGGAATGAGGAACAAGAAGAGAATAAAAGAGGGCATACGGTACGGCATGCTTTTTACATTTATACTGATGGTGATCGGGCTCCTGGTAATTGAGCTTTTCGCCAGACCTCTCACCAGTTTCTTCTCACTTTCTGATACTACCTATACCATGTGTGTGGACTGTATGAAAATTGTTTCACTGGGATTCATTTTTGCCGGACTGTGCATTGCGTTTCAGGGTGTTTTTCAGGCTATTGAATGCGGACTTCAGTCTCTGTTTATCTCTGTGGGGCGACAGGTATTATTCATTCTTCCTGTTGCCTGGTTCATTGGGCGATTTGTCACCGGGGCGGAAAATGTTTCCATTATATGGTGGACATTCCTCATCGGAGAAGGCATAACGCTGATCTGCACCTTTTTGATGTACATCCCCGCAGTAAAGAAAAAAATCAATGTATTGGAGAAAAGCTCGGAATCTCGGTATATGACAACGAACTGCTTGCAAAGATAGCCGAGGAAAGCGGTTTTGCAAAAGAGTATATTTCCGAAAAAAGCGAGCATACCTCAGGACAAAGCAAATCTTCTGAAGGTATTTATTTACGCTGATTTAAATAAGCGTGCGGAACGAGTCACCTCCGTTTACGGGGACGCAAGCGCAAAAACACCTGAAAAGCGTGTAAAAGACAAAAGTAGCGCCGTTTTCATGTTTCAAAAGTATGGATTTCTCCTTCCAGAACAGCAAAATATAAATCTCTTCCTTTTTTCATTCGGGCCCTTCCGTTGGTTCCCTCTGTGACCGCTTTCTGCACAGCGTCCAGCTCCTGCGCCGGAACGAGAAGTTCCAGCTTTACTTTATCGGTATATTCACTGTTCAGTACAGGAATTCCCCGTTCGCCTGCAATATACTGAATTTTTCCGATCCCGGTATAGTCTGTTGTGACCTCCAGAGAAATTCCCTTCTTCTTCTCAATGATCCGGCTGGCTTTCAGCCCTTCCTGCACAGCTTTGGAATACGCCCGCACAAGCCCCCCTGTTCCCAGAAGGACTCCGCCGAAGTACCGCGTCACTACGACTGCCGTATTATATATATCCTCTCCAAGTATCACATCCAGCATAGGTCTCCCGGCGGTTCCGGATGGCTCTCCGTCATCGCTGCACCTGGTATATTCCCGGTTCAGTCCTACAGAATAGACATAACAGTTATGTCGCGCATCCCAATATTTTTTTCTCATTTCCTCTATAAAGGCAAGCGCTTCCTCCTCAGTCTCTATAGGCCGCACTGTCGCAATAAATCTGGATTTTTTTTCGGTAATTTCTCCGGCGCCGCCTTCAAGCACGGTCTTATATTGTTCCAGCATTGATTGTTCTCCCTCTTCTATTTTCACACATCTTCTGCAGTCCCAACGTCAGTATGTACCGCCGTTTTCCGACGTTCTCTTATTTTCACGGCATGATTACCCGGCCTCAGGAATCAGTAAATTCATTGTATACGAGCAATTTGCCAGTGTCAATGACGTTCAGGAAATAACTTTCTTATTTATTTCTCATAAACCCAGCTCTGCAGAGTCTGGGGCTGAAGTGTGTCATAGTCCCATTTTTTCCGGCTGTTGGCTTTGCTGAAAGGATCATTAATGGTAAACTCTCCTTCCGAATATCCGGTTAGAACAATAAAGTGGCCGTCGTCTGTAAAATCTCCCGGTCCCATGGCGCAGATAATTAATTTCCCGGCTTCCAGCTCCGCCTCCATAGTCTGTTCATCCATGTAAGGAAACTGGCTGACCTTCACTCCATACTCGCCGCAGATATCTCTCATAAAAAGCCATGAGGTTCCTTCCCCTTCCACGTAATAACCGTCCTCCATTGCCCGGGCTGCCAGGGCGTCCGGAGTAAGGCTCTCATTTCTGGTGAGGCTGAACAATACCATAGACAGGCAGGTAGGCCCGCAGCCCGAAATTCCAATATTCGACTGGCCGTAGGGTACATACCCCCATCGGCTGTCCCACTGAAGAAAAAGCGGTGTGTCCTGCTGCTTTTCCATAAGTCTGATCCCGCCGGAGGCTTCTGCCTGAGCATCCGGATAGGCAGCTACAAAGTCAGCTATCTCCGGATTCCGCCGCAAAGCCTTCAGAAAGCTTTCCGGATATGGGGAAGGATCCGCCCAGATTATTTCCCATGCGGTAGGCTCTTCCGTTTCTTCTGCTTCCGGCTCCCCTTCCACAATGGACGCAGCCGGCACTGACGAAGTTTCCTGAAGCTTCCATTTCTCAATCTCAAAAAGGACAATACCATTGGAGCAGATAAGAAAAGCAAGAACGGCCAGCAGCACATGGGTGTTTCTCTGCTGCCGTCTGGCTTCTGTTTTTCGTTTCTCTCTCTCTTCTAAATAAGAGGCTCTCTCCTCTTTTGGGAGTTCTGTAATATGTCGGGACATAAATTTTTTTGATTTTCTCTTTTTTTCCGTCATACCGTCCCCTTTTCTGTAGGTAATCTGTCGTTAATTTACGCAGGTGCCTCCGTTCTTCTGATTAAGAGGCACCTAAATTTAACAAAATTTAATATGGAAGCATACGGTTTTCCTGTATACAAGAGATACTTTCTCATTATAGCCAAGACATTCCCGTTTTGCAACCGTCTCCTTTGCCGGGAAACAGCAGGATTGCTTTTCCGGCGACAACCTCAGATTACAGTTTTCCGTCCCGCTCTGCTATACTGATAATGGCAGTTTTTCATATAGAAAGATATCTCTGTATAACATGGAATACGGAAAAAATGAGAATGATATAGATAAGTCGAAAATTCCATGTCTAAAATGTGAAGTTTTTATTTTAGGGTTTATTTACCATTTTTTATTTGATATAATAATACGGACTATAAAGGAGGAAGAACATGAATTACGGAAAAAAATCAGTTTCTAAGAAACGAAATTCTCTGATTTCCAGTACATCCATGATGGGAAAGCGGGCTCATGTTTCTTTTATCAGAGTTCTGTTCATATCCCTGATCACGCTCTGTGTAGTCGTAGGCTGCATAGGGATTGGAGCATTCAGGGGAATCATAGATAATGCTCCGGATGTAGATGAGATTGATATTTCCCCCCTGGGATATGCGACTTTCCTGTACGATGGCGATGGGAACCAGCTTCGGCAGCTGTCCGCCCCTGACGCGAACCGTCTGCCGGTTTCCATAGAGCAGATCCCCGTCGATCTTCAGCATGCGGTAGTCGCTATTGAAGATGAACGTTTTTATGAACATAACGGCATTGATGTCAGAGGTATTCTCCGTGCTCTCGTGAGAAATATTACCACGGGAGATCTTTCGGAAGGAGCCAGTACCATTACCCAGCAGCTCCTGAAAAACAACGTGTTCACCAACTGGACTCAGGAAAGCACCTGGCTGGAGCGTTTTACCCGAAAATTTCAGGAACAGTATCTCGCCGTCCAGGTGGAGAAAAAAATCAATAATAAAGATGTCATTCTTGAAAATTATCTCAACACCATCAATCTTGGCGCCGGCGCCTACGGCGTACAGGCTGCCGCAAGACAGTATTTCAATAAAGATGTATGGGATTTAAATCTTTCTGAATGCGCAACTCTCGCCGGCATCACCCAGAATCCTACTCAATATAACCCCATAGAGCATCCCGAGGCAAACGCCAAAAGGCGAAAGGAAGTCCTGGATCATATGCTTTCCCAGGGTTACATTACCCAGGCACAGTATGATGAGGTTATCAACGATGACGTTTATTCACGGATTCAGGCTGCGCAGACAGAAATTTCTGATACCACCAGTACCGTTTACACATATTTTGAAGACGAGCTCATCGACCAGGTTATCAATGATCTGATGAATATCAAGGGATATACGCGAACACAGGCTCAGAACCTGGTATACAGCGGCGGTCTCAGCATTTATACCACACAGGATCCCACTATTCAGAATATTCTTGACGAAGAATACGCCAATCCGGAAAATTATCCGGAAAATGTACAGTATGCTCTTGACTATGCTCTGACTGTGGAAAACCCGCAGGGTGAAGAGGTTAATTACAGCAAGGAAATGCTTCAGCTCTATTTCCAGAATGAGGATCCTGAGTTTGACCTTCTCTTCGATTCAGAAGAAGAAGGACAGAGTTACGTAGACCGCTATAAGCAGTCCATTCTGGCTGATGGAAGCACAGTCGTGGCAGAACGGGTAAGCTTTGCGCCTCAGCCGCAGTCCTCCATGAGCGTTATTGATCAGCATACCGGCTATGTGAAAGCCATCATCGGCGGCCGGGGCGAAAAAACGGCCAGCCTGACTCTGAACCGGGCAACCGACACTACGAGACAGCCCGGATCCACCTTTAAGATTGTTTCCACATATGCGCCTGCACTGAATGAAAAAGGCATGACTCTTGCAACAACCTTTGAGGACGAGCCCTATAATTACCCGGATGGATCCCCGGTAAATAACTCTACTATGAGTTATGGCGGCACCACAACCATCCGCAGGGCTATCCAGAATTCCGTCAATGTCGTAGCTGTCAAATGTCTGGAAGAGGTGACACCTGAACTTGGGCTCCAGTATCTGGATAACTTCGGATTTACCACCCTTGCCCATGGCACAGAAGCCGACACAGACGAGAATGGCACTGTCTGGACAGACGCCAATCTTTCCATGGCTCTGGGCGGACTTACAAACGGTGTGACAAACGTAGAGCTCTGCGCGGCTTATGCTGCTATAGCTAACGGCGGAAATTACATTGAACCTATTTATTATACAAAAATCCTTGACCACAACGGAGAAGTTCTCATTGAAAAAACTTCTGCAGAACGTTCTGTAATCAAGGAAAGTACGGCATGGCTGCTCACCAGCGCCATGGAAGATGTCGTAACACAGGGTACAGGTACCGCCTGCCAGCTTGATAATATGACAGTGGCAGGAAAGACAGGTACCACGGATGATTATAACGATCTGTGGTTTGTTGGATACACGCCATACTATACATGCGCAGTGTGGTCCGGCTTTGACAATAATGAAAAGCTGCCGGATGATTATTCCCGTGATTTCCACAAGGATATGTGGCGAAAGGTTATGACCCGCATTCATGAAGGACTGGAAGATAAGGACTTTGAAATGCCGTCAAGTGTGGAAAAACTCAGCATCTGCTCCGAGACGGGACTTCTTCCGAGAGCAGGTTGTCCGGTTGTCACGGAATACTTCGATATCGGTGACGTTCCCACAGAATATTGCGATCAGCATTTCTACGAACCGGAAACTGTAACCGAATATACCTATGATGAAATCACTGTAGAGCCGACTACAACACCGGATCCTAATAATCCGGATGGCACCGGAACTACGGATCCTAACAATCCGGACGGCACCGGAACTACGGATCCTAACAATCCGGACGGTACCGGCGGCGATACTACAGGCGGTGATACCGGCGGCGGCGACACTTCAGGCGGCGATACCGGCAGCGGTGACACTTCAGGCGGCGATACCGGCGACGGCGACACTTCAGACGGCGACTGGGATTATATCGATCCCGGCACCGGCGGCGATACTTCGGGCGGCGACTGGGATTATGTCGATCCCGGCACCGGCGGTGACGTACCTGTCGCATAATTTTCTTCAAAAAACTCCATGTAAACCTTTCGTTTACATGGAGTTTTTTTCGTATAAACACTATAGGAATTGTCTTTTACAGCACCAACTTAGCCGCGCCATATATTCCGGCATCATTGCCAAGGCTTGCAATGACCATAGGCGTATCTTTGCACAGAGAAAAGGCATATTTTCTGTAATATTTTTGAATGCAGTCGATTAAAGGCTGTCCCGCCTTCGAAACACCGCCTCCGATTACAATTGCTTCCGGATCCACTACGGCGGCAAATATGGCAAGTGCCCCGCCTAAATGTTCGCCGACTTTTTCCATGATTCTTACAGCTACCGCATCCCCTGCTTTAAAAGCATCCAGGACATCTTTCGCCGTTATCGTCTGCAGGCTTCTGAGACTGCTGCTCTCGTCACAGGAGGAAAGTTCTTTCTGTGCGGTGCGGACGATTCCTGTTGCGGAAGCAAACTGTTCCAGACATCCTCTGTTTCCGCAGTTGCATTCTTCCGTCTCACTGTGGTCAATGTTCGCATGGCCGATCTCACCGCCGGCGCCGTGATAGCCTGCCACAATTTTTCCATCTACAATAATTCCTCCGCCTACGCCGGTTCCCAGCGTTGCCAGAATCACATTCTGCGCACCGGCAGCAGCGCCTTTCCATGCCTCTCCAAGCGCAGCCACATTCGCATCGTTTCCTGCTTTTGCAGGAAGCCCTGTGAGATCGCTCAGCTCTTTTGCCACCGGCTTAAATCCCCAGTACAGATTTACCGCGCATGCGGCTTCCCCCTTGGAATTGATCGGCCCGGGAATACCGATTCCCACGCCCGCGACATCTTTTTTATCTATTCCCCGTTCCTGAATTTTATTTTCAATAGTTGCGGCCACATCCGGCAGAATATTCTCCCCGCTGTTTTCTGTTCTTGTGGGAATTTCCCATTTTTCCAGAAGGTTTCCGTCTGTCTGAAACAGTCCGCATTTCACCGAAGTTCCCCCAACGTCAATTCCAAAACAATATAAACTCATTTCTTTTCCACCTTTCCTCTCTATTCCGGCTTCTTTTATACACATTCCTGCGTAATTATGCCCAAGCTTTCCGCTTTCATCCTTCACGCTTTTTTGCTATGTTTTCCTGCACACGCTTATACAGCTCTTCTGCCGCATTATATCCCATTTTTTTCTGCCTGTGGTTAACTGCTGCCGTTTCCACAATTACAGCCAGATTTCGTCCGGGACGAATGGGCAGAGAGTGGCAGACAATTTTATTCCCCAGATATTCTGTATACTCTTCATGGAGGCCAAGACGATCGTATTCCTTATCTCTGTCCCACTCCTCCAGCTTGATTACCAGATCCACAGACTGCGTATTTTTTACGCTCTCTACACCAAACAAAGTCTTTACATCAATAATGCCGATTCCTCTGAGCTCAATAAAATGTCTCGTGATATCCGGGGCGGATCCCACCAGAGTCACATCACTGACCTTGCGAAGCTCTACCACATCGTCGCTTACCAGACGATGGCCGCGCTTAATCAGCTCCAGAGCCGCCTCACTTTTTCCGATTCCGCTTTCACCGGTAATAAGGACTCCCTCGCCGTATACATCCACCAGCACTCCGTGAATGGAAATACAGGGGGCGAGCTGTACGCCCAGCCAGCGGATGGTCTCTGCCATTACGTTTGATGTGGTTCTTTCTGTCACAAAAGTAGGAACATTATATTTAATTGCCAAGTCAAGCATATCCTGAGAAGGCTTTGTCATCGTACTGAAAATTACACAGGGAATTTTACTGGAAATGAAGCGTTCATACTTCATGAGACGCTTTTCATCACTGAGCTGCATCAGATACGTATACTCGACATATCCGATAATCTGCACACGTTCGTTTGCGAAGTGCTCCAGATAACCTGTCAGCTGCAGAGCCGGACGGTTAATTTCTGCAGACGTTATCTTTACATCTGTCAGATCAATTTCCGGAGTCAGATTTGTAAGGCCCAGTTCCTGAACCATCTTTGTCAATAATACACCCTTCATAGTACATGTTCTCCTTTTTGTTTATTTGTATGCCTATATTCCGGTGCAGGGAAGTTTCCGCCGGAACCTTCCTCTGTATGCGGATGAAAAAACTGGTATACCTGCCGCGCGCTTCCCATATTCATGGATTCCGTATCTGCAAGTTCCTCCAGAGAGGCATTGCGGATTTCCTCCAGAGAACGGAACTTTCTCATAAGCGCTTTTCTTCTCTGTTCTCCCACTCCCGGTATATCATCGAGAATCGAATGAACCTGTCCTTTGCTTCTCAGGGAACGGTGATACTCAATTGCAAACCGATGCGCCTCATCCTGAATTCTTGTAATCAGCCGGAACCCTTCGCTGTCTGTGTCTACAGGAATTTCCGTATTATTATAATAAAGCCCTCTGGTGCGATGGTGATCGTCTTTTACCATACCGCATACCGGAATATGAAGACCCAGTTTTTCCAAAACGCCGAGGGCAATATTTACCTGGCCTTTTCCTCCATCCATAAGAAGCAGATCCGGCGCCTTGGCAAAACTGTCAAATTCACCGCTGCTTTCATGTGTGAAACGCCTTGTAAGGACTTCCTCCATACTGGCATAATCATTAGGACCCTGTACTGATTTAATCCGGAATTTCCGGTAATCGCTCCGCTTTGGCTTTCCCTTTTCATAAACCACCATAGAGCCCACAGACTCGAATCCGCTGATATTGGATATATCAAAAGCTTCCATACGGACAATTCCAGACAGCCCAAGCCAGCTTTCCACTTCCCGGACAGCGCCAATGGTCCTTCCTTCTTCCCGCCTGATACGCTCTCTGTCCTTTTCAAGTACCATTCTGGCATTTTCCAGAGCAAGCTCCACCAGTTTTTCTTTCGTGCCCTTTTTGGGAACAAGAATATGCACTTTCTGCTTTCTTCTGGAACTCAGCCATTCTTCTATAATTTCCGCATCCTCTACCTGCGTCTGAAGCATAATTTCTCTTGGAATAAACGGTGTTCCGGCATAGAACTGTTTCAGGAAGCTGGAGAGTACCTGTGCCTTTGTATCTCCCCGCGCCACTCTCAGGTAGAAATGATCTCTTCCGATCATCCTTCCGCTTCTCATAAAGAAGACCTGCACTACTGCATCCTGCTCCCTGAGATCCTGGCTTTCGTCCATATCCACGGCAATAATGTCCCTGTCTTCTTCTCCATAGGCAGTGATCTTCTGACGTTCGCCAATCTTTCGGATACTCTGGATCAAGTCCCGGCATTCCGCCGCATCCTCAAACCGCAGTTCTTCGGAAGCCGTATTCATCTTCTCTGTAAGACTGTCTATCGTGTCCTGAAAATCCCCGTTTAAAAATTGAATCACTTTCTGAATATTTTTCCGGTAACTTTCCTGGTCCACCCTGCCGGTGCATGGTCCGGAGCATTGTTTCATGTGATAGTACAGGCAGGGCCTGTCCTTTCCGCAGTCCCGGGGCAGAGTTCTGTTGCAGGAACGGACATGGTAGAGTTTCCGGACAAGCTCAATTACGTCTTTTACAGCTCCGGCACTGGTATACGGGCCAAAATAGCGGTTTTTATCCTTCTTCATCTTTCTGGAAAAGAGCACCCGCGGGTAAGCTTCCTGAACCGTCACTTTGATAAAAGGATAAGTTTTGTCATCCTTAAGCATGGTATTGTATTTTGGCCTGTATTCCTTGATCAAATTATTTTCCAGAACCAGAGCCTCCAGCTCGGAATCTGTAATAATGTACTCGAACCGGGCAATATGAGTCACCATCTGTTCGATTTTTACGCCTTTGTTCCGGCTGCTCTGAAAATACTGTCTCACCCGGTTCTTCAGACTGACAGCCTTTCCCACATAAATAATCTCATCCCGCTCATCGTGCATGAGATATACTCCGGGTTTAGACGGAAGTTTTTTCAGTTCCTCCTCAATCACAAACATGATCAGATACCTGTTTTTCTTCCGGAACTTTTTCTGTCTCTTCCTCCGCTGCCGCAGCTTCTTCCGGCTGTGAAGGGCTTTCCGTTTCCCCTGATTTCTGCTCTCGGCAGTCCGGGGCTTCTGCATCGTTATCATGTTTCTTATCTGAATTCTCTGTTTCTTTCTGATCCGGTTCTCCGCTGGTTTCCAGCAGCGCGGTCTCCTCAGAGATCACCAGGTCATCCAGATTTTCCGGGATATCCATGCCTTTTTCCACTGCACGGAAAATCTTCATAAATTCTTTTCCGGTAATTGTCTCTTTCTTTATCAGATATTCCGCGATCTTGTCAAGAGCTGTCCTGTGTTCACTCAGAAGGCGCTTTGCCTCCTCATAAGACAAATGCAGCAGCTGCATCACTTCATGGTCAATCTCCGTTGCCGTATCATCTCCGCAGTTCAGCACTGCCCTTCCGGAGAGATACTGATTCTCCTGGGTTGCCAGGCCCATAAGCCCGAACTTCTTTGACATTCCGTACTGGGTGATCATGGCTCTGGCTACTTTCGTGGCCTGCTCAATGTCATTTGCCGCTCCGGTGGTAACTGTGTCAAAAACGAGTTCCTCAGCCGCACGTCCGCCCAGATAGCCAACCAGCATTGCTTCCAGTTCCTTCTGGGTATTCAGGAATTTCTCCTCCTCCGGAACCTGCATAACATATCCCAGAGCGCCCATGGTACGCGGCACAATCGTTATTTTCTGCACAGGCTCCGCGTCTTTCTGCAGAGCGCTTACCAGAGCATGGCCTACTTCATGATAGGAGACAATCCTGCGCTCCTGAGAGCTGAGGATGCGGTCTTTCTTTTCCTTACCCACCAAAACGACTTCCACGGATTCCAGAAGATCTTTCTGAGAAACAGCTTTGCGTCCGTTTTTTACTGCGAGAATCGCCGCCTCATTGATCATATTCGCAAGATCTGATCCTACCGCTCCCGAAGTTGCAAGAGCAATCGCGTCCAGATCCACGGTTTCATCCATCATCACTTCTTTTGCATGTACCTTCAGAACTTCCACACGGCCCTTCAGATCCGGTCTGTCCACAATTACACGGCGGTCAAAACGGCCTGGCCGAAGAAGAGCCGGATCCAGAACCTCCGGCCTGTTCGTCGCCGCGAGAATAAGAAGTCCCTTGGAGGTATCAAATCCGTCCATTTCTGCCAAGAGCTGATTCAGCGTCTGCTCCCTCTCATCATTTCCCCCGTAATGAGAATCACGGCTTTTTCCAATCGCGTCAATCTCGTCAATAAAAACAATACAGGGGGCATTTTTCTTTGCTTCTTCAAACAGATCCCGGACACGGGAGGCTCCCACGCCTACAAACATTTCTACAAATTCAGAACCGGACAGAGAAAAGAACGGTACATTGGCCTCGCCTGCCACAGCCTTGGCAAGGAGGGTTTTTCCTGTTCCGGGAGGGCCCACCAGAAGCGCTCCTTTCGGGAGCTTTGCGCCAATTGCTGTATATTTTCCCGGATTGTGGAGGAAATCCACAACCTCCTGCAGCGACTCCTTGGCTTCGTCCTGTCCCGCCACGTCCTTAAAGGTAATCCCGGTGTCCTTCTGTACGTAGGCCTTGGCGCGGCTTTTTCCCACGCCCATAATGCCGCTTCCGCCTTTATTCATGCGCCGCATGAAGAACATCAGCATTGCAAACATTACAATGGTAGGCAGCAGAATGCTTGCCATCATGGAAACAAATTCTCCAACAGCATCCGGCTGCTCATACTGAAATTTGATACCGGTGCCTTCCAGTCTTTGGGTCAGCGCATCAACCCCCTCCATCTGGTTTACACGGTAAGTTACATTCTGGTAAAACGACTGCTGAATTTTAGGCACCACAGTCAGAACGCCTGACTGCAGAGTCACTTCTTCCACCTGGTCTTTATCTACCATTTCAATGAATTCGTCATAAGTGATTTCACTGGAATTTCCATTCATCATATCCGTTACAAAACTCAGACACACCAGCGTAATCAGCAGACAAATCAAAAAAGCCAGAATGGACTGGCGGTTTTTGTTCGGGCCCTTATTCGAGCCGTTTCGGTTCGGACGTTCTCCGTCCTGCCGATTATCCATATGATTATTCATTCTTTTCCTCCTAATGTTGTCTTCTTTATTATAAAGAGATTTCCCTGATAAATCAACAAATAAATAACATCACATTCTGAATTTCACCACGGGGCGACAAAGGTGCGGCTAAAAAAAATTTCCCACTTTTCCGTTTTTTGTAGTATACTATGTGCATAACAGCGCCAGAACATACTGACGTCTGATGGTGACAGGAAAGGAAAGAAACTTATGAGAATAGGATTTGACAACGAGAAGTACCTAACAATGCAGTCGGAACATATCCGGGAAAGAATCGGAAAATTCGGCAATAAGCTGTATCTGGAATTCGGAGGAAAATTATTTGACGATTACCACGCTTCCAGAGTGCTCCCCGGCTTTGAGCCTGACAGCAAACTTCGCATGCTGATGCAGCTCAGTGATCAGGCGGAAATTGTCATTGTCATCAGCGCAGCGGACATTGACAAAAATAAAGTTCGCGGAGATCTGGGCATCACTTACGATATGGACGTTCTGCGTCTGATCGACGCCTTTACGGAGCGCGGTCTCTATGTGGGCAGTGTCTGCATTACAAGATACGCAGGACAGGAAAGCGCGGATTTGTTCCGCCAGCGTCTGGAAAATATGGGAATCCGCGTATTCCTTCATTACAATATACCCGGATACCCGAGCAACACCTCTCTGATCGTCAGTGACGAGGGATATGGAAAGAATGAATATATCGAAACCTCCAGACCTCTTGTTGTAATAACTGCCCCCGGCCCCGGAAGCGGAAAAATGGCCACCTGCCTTTCTCAGCTTTACCATGAATATAAAAGGGGGATCTGCGCCGGATATGCAAAATTTGAGACATTCCCCATCTGGAATATTCCCCTGAAGCATCCGGTGAATCTTGCTTATGAGGCGGCTACGGCTGATCTGAACGATGTCAACATGATCGATCCTTTTCATCTGGAAGCTTATGGAGAAACTACCGTAAACTATAACCGGGATGTGGAAATTTTCCCGGTTCTTCAGGCCATGTTTGAAAAGATTATGGGAAAATGCCCTTACAAGTCACCTACGGATATGGGCGTGAATATGGCCGGCAACTGCATCATTGACGACGAGGTATGCTGCGAAGCGTCCCGCCAGGAAATCATTCGCCGGTATTACAAAAGCTGTGCGGCATTTGTATCCGGCACAGGCAAAGAAGATGAGGTTCGTAAAATTGAACTGCTTTTAAAACAGGCACACGCTTCTTTGGAAGACCGGAAAGTAGTGCCTGTAAGTCTGGAAGTCGAAAAGAAGACCGGCGGTCCTGCTGCCGCTCTGGAGCTGCCGGACGGAAGAATTGTTCACGGAAAGACTTCCGATCTGCTGGGGTCCTCTGCCGCTCTGCTTCTGAACGCCCTGAAAGTGCTGGCGGACATAGATCACGAGCATCATGTGATTTCCCCCGACGCTATCCGTCCGATTCAGGAATTAAAAACCAGATATCTGGGAAGCAGGAATCCCCGGCTGCACTCTGACGAGACACTGATTGCGCTTTCCGTCAGCGCCGCCAGCAATCCGGAAGCCCGCCTTGCCCTGGAGCAGCTTCGCAAATTAAAAGGCTGCCAGGCCCACACTTCCGTCATGCTTTCCTCTGTGGATATCCTGGAATTTCGCCGTCTCGGAATTGAGCTTACCTGTGAGCCCAAATTTGAAAATCAGAAAAAATATCACTGATGCAAACAAAAAAGACATCCGAAAACCTTGTCGGTTTTCGCGATGTCTTTTTTATTGAAACTTTTATTCATATCCGTTTGGATTCTTTGACTGCCAGTTCCAGGAATCCGCACACATATCTTTGATATCATACTCTGCTTTCCACCCCAGCTCTTTTTCTGCTTTTGAGGCATCTGAATAGCAGGTGGCAATATCGCCCGGGCGGCGGGGTTTGATCACATAAGGGATATTCACTCCTGTCGCTTCCTCAAAGTTCTTCACAATATCCAGGACACTGTACCCTTTTCCGGTTCCCAGGTTATAAATGCTCAGTCCGGAATTGTCTTCAATCTTCTTCAGCGCCTTCACATGACCTTTCGCAAGATCCACCACATGAATATAGTCCCTTACGCCTGTTCCGTCCGGCGTATCATAGTCATTTCCGAATACGCCAAGTTCTTTCAGTTTTCCAACGGCAACCTGAGTGATGTAAGGCATCAGATTATTGGGGATTCCGTTTGGATTTTCACCAATAAGGCCGCTCTTATGAGCTCCTATTGGATTAAAATAGCGGAGAAGCACTACATTCCACTGAGGATCCGCTTTCTGAATATCTGTGAGAATCTGCTCCAGCATGGACTTTGTCCATCCATACGGATTTGTGCACTGGCCTTTCGGGCACTCTTCCGTAATGGGGATCACCGCCGGATCACCGTATACGGTCGCAGAGGAAGAAAAAATAATGTTCTTTACGCCGTGTTTTCTCATTACATCCACTAAAGTAAGGGTTCCGGAAATATTATTGTGATAATATTCCCACGGCTTAGCCACTGATTCGCCTACTGCCTTCAGTCCCGCAAAATGAATGCAGGAATCAATTGTCTCATTCTCAAAGATGTCCGTCAGCGCTTCTCTGTCCAGGATATCCGCCTTATAAAACTTTACCGGTTTTCCGGTAATCGTTTCCACACGTTCCAGACTTTTTTCACTGGAATTACTCAGATTATCCACAACCACTACGTCATAGCCTGCGTTCTGAAGTTCCACCACTGTATGGCTTCCGATATAACCGGCTCCGCCTGTTACTAATATTGCCATGTTTATCTCCTCCTTTTGGGATGTTATTCTGAGGAACGTTTTCCGTTCCGCAATTCGAAATGATTATAACATGATTCCGGAGTTTCCGCAATGGCGCTGTTTTACTGCCACAGACTCTGCGGATATACCCCCTGATCCTTCAAAGTCTGTACCGCCTTTTCCACAACCGGCTTGTCTTCTTTGTAAGTCACTCCATACCATTTATCCGCTGATTTCAGCACCTGAACCACAGCTTTTTTCTCACGAAGCAGTTCATCCACAACGAACGGAAGAAAATATTCACATTTCATTGGATCTTTTTTCAGGTTCTCCTCAAGAAAAACTGTAAATCTCTGCTTCAGCTCCTGAAGGATTCCCTCTGAGAAGCCCCACATATTCATAGAAACAATAGCATCCTCCGGAAGTTCTGTCCAGGAAGCGCCTCCGTCTTCCGTATACGCAGCCCCGCCGTCTCTTTTCTCAATATGAGTTCTCTCCTGAATTCCCTGAAGGTATCCGTTCTGGTCAGTTATACACACACCTCTTGACACATGTCCATTGTCTGTAAGAGTATTTTTCAGTTTGTATCCTACCATCATAAATTTGTACGGAATCTGATCTCCGGCGTTCTGAATCAGAAAATCATAGGCCATCTGAAAGGCATGTCTTCCATAATAATCGTCGGCATTGATCACCACAAAAGGCCCATTGATTTCATGGATGCAGCTCAGTACCGCATGCCCGGTTCCCCAGGGCTTTACCCGGCCTTCCGGTACCTGGTATCCTTCCGGAAGAGAATCCAGCTCCTGAAAAACATAAGAAACCTGAATCTGTCTGCTGAGTCTGTCACCGATCGCTTCCCGGAACGCCTTCTCATTTTCTCTTTTTATAATAAAAATAACTTTTTCAAATCCGGCTCTTACGGCATCATATACCGAAAAATCCATAATAATATGGCCTTCTTTATCCACAGGGTCAATCTGCTTAAGTCCCCCGTATCGACTTCCCATTCCCGCAGCCATAATCACCAGTACCGGCTTTTTCATATTCTTCTCATCCTTTCTTCTCTGCAGAATTTACAAAGGCAGCAGAGTTTCCGTCACTCTTTGATCCGATACCCTACTCCCCGTACTGTTTCCAGCATTTCTCCCGCATCTTTCATTTTTTGTCTCAGCGATCGGACATGAACATCCACGGTCCTGGTCTCGCCGTCAAAATCATAGCCCCACACATGTCCCAAAATCTGGTTCCTGCTCATGACCACTCCTTTGTTTTCTGTAAGATATTGGAGAAGCTCAAACTCCTTACGGGTAAGCTCCAGCTTTTCGTCTCCCAGATATACCTCACGTCTGTTCACAAAAATATGAAGCTTCCCGCAGGACAGCTCTTTTTGTTCCGCCTGTCTGCCGCATCTCCGGAGCACCGCCTTTACCCGGGCAACGAATTCCATCATTCCGAAAGGCTTCGTCACATAATCGTCCGCCCCTCCGTCCAGTCCCCGCACTTTGTCGAATTCCGCCTCTCTGGCAGTCACCAGAATGACAGGGATATCCTTTGTCTCCGGCTCCGATTTCAGCTTTTTTAAAACAGTATAGCCGTCCTCGCCGGGAAGCATGATATCAAGGAGAATCAATTCCGGCGTTTCCTTTTCCAGGGCTTTAAAAAGGCATTTTCCATCTTCCAGTCCTTTTGCTGAAAATCCGGTAGCCTCCAGCGTATAAACCAGAAGTTCTCTGATGTTTTTTTCATCTTCCACGCAATAGATCATTCTGGCATCCTCCTTTGCGGAAATAAAGGGCAGTTTTCCGGAATCTAAAAGCTCCGGATTTCCTCCCCCTCTTCCCCTGTTTTATCGATCGCACGGACAATGAGATAATAGCTGCTGTTCTCATTCACCTGCACCTTTACGCGATCGCCCACACGGTGTCCCTTCAGAGCCTTCCCGATTGGCGATTCAATACTTACTCTGTTTTCCATGGAATTTCCCCGGATAGAAGTCACCAGCTTATATTTCTCAATCTCTCCGTCATCCTCAAATTCCACTTCCACAATATCGTCCATTCCGATCTCATCTGCGCCGGAAGTGTCCGAAACAATATCTGCCGTTTTCAGCATTCTCTCCAGATAACGAATACGGCTCTCATTCTGGTTTTTATGTCTTTTGGCTGCATAATATTCAAAGTTCTCGCTGAGATCTCCCTGCGCCCTGGCCTCTTTCACTGCTTCAATAGCCTCCTTGCGCACCACCAGCTTTCGGTGTTCAATCTCTTCCTGAATCTTTTCTACGTCTCTCCTGGTAAGCTTTTCCCGCATTTTTCATCTGCTCCTTAAATATACTTTACACCATATCGCGGTGTACCGTCTCCGGACAATATCCTTTCGCTGCCTCTTAGTATACACGAAATCCTCCTGCCACACAAGAAGCTGACAAAAAGAATACCTGGTTATCCGCCGTCCGGCTGTAAAAAAACAGAGATGACAGATTCCCGCAGGATCCTCATCTCTTCCCTTCTTTTCTGCGGTTCGGACAGTTTTCCTGCCCGAACCGCAGTGTTCTATTCCCTTATTCTTCCGCCCGGTAAACAATCCGGTATCCAACTTCAAGAATTTCCGCAATCTGTTCCAGTTCTTCATTCAGCTCCGGGAAGTGCTGTTCCATGGTCTTAAATTTTACGCAGGTTCCGCAGGAAGAACTCAGATTTCTCGGCACCGGCATTACCGCTGCTTCCAGTCCCAGTTTTTGACAGTTTTTCTTAAAACAGACCGCACCGTAGTGGGAGTAAAATGTAGCTATATATTCTCTCATTTTCTGATTTCGAGCAGGAAATCGTCCCCCTGCTCTTTTACCTGAACCTGATATCCCTGGTGCATGGCAAAACGGGAAACGTTTTCTTTTGCCGTTACATTGTCCACCAGAACTTCATATGCCGCTTCTTTTGAAGCCAGAGCATTTTTTGTCATGATCACCGGTTCCGGACAGGACAGGCCTCTGGCGTCTATTTTTTTCATATCGTTCTCCTCCCTTATGCCTCCGATTTTCTCACTGTATTAGATACAGCAATGACCGCAGCAACTACAATACCGATAATAACAGCAATCTTTCCGTTTGCGGTAGGGCCGTCTGCGGAAGATGCAAGTCCAAAATTATGTGCAAAAGCAGCTCCTACCATCAGTCCGAAAATTGTCACCGCAGAATCCGTATTTCCCTCGCCTGCAAGAACGAGCTGGCGAAGAGGGCATCCGCCGAGAAGCACACAGCCAAAGCCTGCCAGGAACATTCCAAGGGCATTCCAGAGACCGTCTGTATGAGCTACCGGCTGGCCGGCAAATCCCGGGTTAAAATATGCCGTTCCGGTTACAGCTCCAAGGATAAGATTCACCACCAGAGCGCTTACAAGAATTGCAAGAAATCCAAACAGCAGTTTCCATTCACGGAATAATACTGCGTCACGAATGCCGCCCACCATGCAAAGACGGGTTCTCTGCGCCAGCACCCCTACGATCAGTCCCGCCACAAGAGAAATTACAATAGATGCATGAAGAGCTCCCGGGCCTGCTCCCGCTTCACTGAAATGAATAAATGAAGGCGCCGCTACCAGGAGAATCAAAAATACAATCTGAAGAACCGGATAAAGCTGTCCCTCCAGTGCCGGCATTTTATAAGAACGTTTCAGCGTGTATCCCTTTTTCAGAAAAACTACTCCGGCCAGTATGCCAAGAGCAAATCCGATGAATCCGAAAATAGCGTTTCCGTCTCCTCCTGCAAGTCTCAGAATCATCCGGAACGGGCAGCCTAAAAACATCAGACAGCCAATCATCACAAAGACACCCAGAATAAATCTTGTTACGGGCGCGGAACCTCCTCTTGGGCGGAATTCCTTTTTTGCCAGTGAAATCGCACAGGCGCCCAGCACAAGGCCGATAATCTCAGGTCGAATGTACTGAACTGCAGCTGCATTGTGCAGTCCCAGCGCACCTGAGGTATCTCTCAGAAAACATGCAATACAGAATCCCATGTTTGCCGGATTGCCGAAAAACACCAGCATTGCCGCAATCAGGCCAATGATAATGCCTGCCGCCGCAATTGTCGTTTTTTCATTTTTCATTTGTTATTGCCTTCCTTTCCCTGATACACTCGGATCTCAGCTTCCTGGAATCCGGTATATTTATCATATCATTTTCTTTTTATTTCCACCAATTAAATATAGGGAAAATTCGCATATATTTATAGATTTTATTTATAAGTAAGCGTATAATAAATCACAACAACTTCGAAAGGAATACCCATATATGAAAAAGATTTATTTCGATCAGGCAAGCACTTCGTTTCCCAAAGCTCCCGGCGTAGCGGAAGCTGTTTTCCACTATCTTTCCGATTCCGGCGTCAATGTAAACCGCGGCACTTATAACGCCGCCTATTCTGTAGAAGAAGAAATCTTTGATACAAGAGAGCAGCTTCTGCGTCTGTTTCATTTCACATCAGGAAAAGGAAAAAATGTTATTTTCACTTCCAATATCACCACAAGCCTGAATTTTCTTCTGAAAGGACTCCTCCGGCCCGGCGATCATGTCCTGGTATCCGCCATGGAGCACAATGCCGTTATGCGTCCTCTTGTGCAGCTTCAGAAAGCAGGAGTTTCTTTCGATAGAATTCCCTGCGGCCCGGACGGGGCACTTCTCCTCTCTCAGGCAGAGAGTCTCCTGCGCCCGGAAACAAAACTTCTCGTCTGTCTTCATGCTTCCAATGTCTGCGGCACACTTATGCCGGTACAGGAAATTGGAGATTTCTGCCGGAATCACGGTCTCCTTTTTATTCTGGACACTGCTCAGACAGCCGGCATTCTCCCCATAGATATGGAAGCGCTTCACATAGACGCACTTGCCTTTACCGGGCACAAGGGGCTCAGAGGGCCCCAGGGAACCGGAGGATTCCTGATACGTGATGAACTTTCCGCAGAGATGGTTCCGCTTTTGAGCGGAGGTACGGGAAGCGTCTCCCACACAGAGGAAGTCCCGTCTTTTCTTCCGGATCGTTTTGAACCCGGCACACCGAATATTCCCGGAATTTTAGGACTCCATGCAGCTCTCTCCTGCCTGGAGCAGACTTCTATGGAAGATCTGATCCGTCATGAGAAGAAACTGACTGAATATTTTCTCAAAGGAATCCAGAAACTGGATCCGGAAGAAAAATATCTCCGTCTGATCGGCAAAAAGACTTCTGAGGGCCGCTGTGCAGTCGTTTCCCTTCAGACACTGAACATAGATATGGCCAGAGCCGCCTATGAACTGGATTCCCAATACGGCATTATGACAAGAGTTGGCCTTCACTGTGCGCCAAACGCACACAAAACACTCGGCACATATCCACAGGGAACCATCCGGTTCTCTTTCGGACCGGAAAACACCGTGGAGGAACTGGACGCAGCCCTTTATGCGCTGGAAAAAATCGCCGGTCCCGATCCGGAAAGAAAGGCAGAGAAAAAATATGGATTTTAAGCAGCTGGAAGCTTTTGTGGCTGTGGTAGATTACGGAAGCTTTTCAGAAGCAGCCCGCCGTTTGTACCTTACACAGCCCACCATCAGTTCGCATATACGGGCTTTAGAAAAAGAACTCAGTGTAAAACTGATCATAAGAACCACCAAAAAAATTACAGTTACCGCCAAAGGGTACCAGCTTTACGACAGCGCTGCCCGAATGCTCCATATCCGCGATAATCTTCTGGAAGATTTCACGGAATCCCGAAAGAGAATGATAGACCTGGGCGTTTCCACCATACCCTCCTCCTACCTTCTGCCCGAACTTCTGGCGTCCTTCGGAAAACAGTGCCCGGACGTCTATTTTCACGCTCTTCAGTCGGACAGCGCAGGGGCAATCGAAAAAGTGCTGGACGGCAGTGTAGATCTCAGCCTGGTAGGACAGAATACCGGTGATGAGACCTGCCGTTTTATTCCCTTCTGCCAGGATCATCTGGTAATTGCCGCTCCTGTTACCGCACATTATCTGAGTATGACCGAAAAAAAAGTTACTTTTCAGGATTTTCTGAAGGATCCCATGATCATCCGCGAAAAAGGATCCGGCACGAAAAAAGAGATGGATCTTTTTCTGGAAAAAATCGGAATCTCCCCTTCTGAACTTAATGTAGTCGCCCGGATGAACGATCTTGAGAGCATCAAGCAGTCCATTGTCAACGGGCTGGGAATTTCCGTCCTTTCCGCCCGCTCTGCGGCGGATCTGGAAAAAACGAATCAGCTGCTGCTCTTTCCTCTGGACGAAATGGTTCACAACCGCAGCTTCTATATTGTTTACAGTAAAAACAGGATTTTGAAGCCTCATGTGCGGAGGTTCATCCGCTTTGTACAGGATTTTTATAAAGAACAGGAATAAACTCTTTCAAAACTGTTAGATTTCTGAAAGAATCTAGAAAGCGTCCAATAGTAAAATAAAAAGAAAAAACAGGAGGATGCCAGTGTGAAAGTATTGAAGACTACAGCTTTGAAAAAATATTACGGGCAGGGACCCGGCCAGGTAAAGGCTCTGGACGGAGTTGATCTTGAAGTGGAAAAAGGAGAATTCACAGCAATTGTGGGAACCTCGGGGTCCGGAAAATCCACCCTGCTGCACATGTTGGGCGGGCTGGATTATCCTACGTCCGGCAAAGTGGAAGTCGACGGCATCGATATTTTCAGTCTGAAAAAAGATGCGCTCTGTATCTTCCGCAGAAGAAAAATCGGCTTTGTGTTTCAGAGTTACAATCTTGTTCCCGTTCTGAATGTATATGAAAACATTGTTCTTCCAGTTCAGCTTGACGGGCGCGAACCGGATGAATCTTATATCCGGAATGTAATCCGGTTACTGGGGCTGGAAGAAAAGCTCAACAGCCTTCCCTCTCAGCTTTCCGGCGGACAGCAGCAGCGAGTGGCCATTGCCAGGGCTCTGGCCGCTCAGCCTGCCATTCTTCTTGCCGATGAGCCAACGGGAAATCTCGATTCCGCCACCAGCCAGGATGTGCTTGGTCTATTGAAGGTATCGGGGGAACGCTTTGGGCAGACGATTGTCATGATCACTCACAATGAAGAAATCGCTCAGCTTGCAGACCGTATCATACGGATTGAGGACGGAAAGATCATTTCCGGCCATACTTCAGCCTCTTCCGGATTTCTCTCCGGCGGAAAACGCACTGAGTCTCGCAGCAAAGGCGGTGTATATTATGGCTAATGTAAAAAACAGAAAAATCGTCACAAAAATCGCCATGCGTTCCATGAAGTCCCGCAAAACCCGTAATCTGATCGCGGTTCTGGCCATAGCGCTTACGGCTCTTCTTTTTACCTCTTTATTTACTATTGGGGGAAGCATCATTCAGAAACTTGAAGAAGCCACTATGCGCCAGGTAGGTACCAGCTATCATGGGGGCTATAAGTATCTTACCTGGGAGCAATATGAAAAACTGGAAAAGGATCCCGCTGTGCAGGATCTCTCTTTTAGAATTGCTGTGTCCTCCGCCGATAATCCGGAGCTTCTCAAAGTTCCCACTGAAATCGGATATTATGAAGATGAAAATGCGAAGCACAGCTTCTGTTATCCTGCAGAAGGCCATATGCCCCGGGAAAAATATGAGATTACAGCCAGCAGTCTGACTCTGGAAGCACTTGGAATTCCCTGCGAAGTCGGTCAGAAAGTGACTCTGGACTTTACTGTACACGGGAAAAAATATCAGCAGGAATTTATTCTTTCCGGATGGTATGAGGGAGATCCCATTATGGCGGTACAGCCCTTATGCGTCTCAAAGGAATACGCGGAGGAAGTGGCTCCCATGCCTTCCTACTCTTTTCAGGAAGGAAGCGGCACAACGGATGACATTGCCGGAAGGCTGATGGCCGAATTCAATTTCCGCAGTTCCTTCAATATTGAAGGAAAAATGGAAAAACTGACTGCCCGCCTGGGATTTGAGAATATTCCGGACGGAGTAAACTGGGCTTATATGTCCAGTTCCTTTGATCCCGAAACAGCCGTTGGAATTCTGGTTTTTCTGGCAGTCATCATGCTGTCCGGCTATCTGATCATCTATAATATATTTTATATCAATGTATACGAAGATATACGGTTCTACGGGCTTTTAAAAACCATCGGAACCACCGGCCGCCAGCTTCGCCGTATGGTTCGGCGTCAGGCATGGATGCTGTCTCTTGTCGGGATTCCCATAGGGCTGATTCTGGGATGGATTACCGGGCGGCTGCTGCTTCCACAGATTTTAAAAAACCTCACCATTTACGATACCGTAAATTATAAGGCCTCTATGGATCTCCGGATTTTCATAGGCGCGGCCCTTTTTTCCCTAGTGACTGTTTATATCAGCTGTGTCCGTCCCTGCCGCATAGCTGCCAGGGTTTCCCCGGTGGAAGCTGCCCGCTACACCGAAGGTCAGGAAAAAGCCGGAAGAAATCGCAGAAAAAAAGAGCATACAAAGAAGACAAAAAAAATCACCATGGCAGCCTTTGCCATAGCCAATTTAAAGCGCAGCCGAAAAAAAGCAGCTGTCGTAATTCTGTCCCTTTCCCTGAGCCTGATTATTCTGAATAGTGTTTACACACTGGTAACCGGTTTCCACATGGAGGCTTATGTTTCCCGTATGTCCATCAGCGATTTTTATGTCACGGACGCCACGGTGGACAACACCTCCTCTTCCTCCCGCAATACAGCAGATGTACCGGAAGACTTTCTGGAGGAGCTTAAAGCGCAGCCTGACGTAACTGAAACGGGAAACGTATATTTTCAGAGTCTGTGGCTTACTTTTACAGACGAAGAATATCAGCGGTTTCGGGAACGTATCTGGAGCCGGACAGAGGAATTGTTTGCCCACTGGCTCAAGACCATCCCGGAAATAGAAGAAGAGCTGCAGAAATATCAGGAGGCACTCTCTCTGGACGGAAAAATTTACGGAATTGAAGAGCTGATTTTTCAGAATCTGGAATTAAGCGAAGGGGAACTTGACTGGGAAAAATTTCAGTCCGGAAATTACATCATTATAAATTCTATGGAATACAGCGATAAAAAAAGCCCTGTGAACTTTTACGATCCGGGAGAAAGCATTACTCTTACAAATGAAAACGGCGAAACAAAAACCTACCAGGTAATGGCAGTCGCTTCTATGCCTTATGCCGCTGAGCTTCAGTCCTACGGGCTGATAGATCTGACTTATATCCTTCCTGTGGAAGAATTCAACTGGTACTGCGGCCCGCAGCAGCCCATGAAGACATTCTTCAACGTTCGGGAAGGAAGTGAGAAAGAAATGGCAGAATGGGTTGCCGACTACTGCTCACAAACTGCTCCGAATCTGACATACACTTCCAGAGAAACAATTATTGCAGAATTTTCCTCTATGAAATGGATGATCACCGCAGTAGGAAGCCTTCTTTCTTTTATTCTGGCTCTTATCGGCGTCCTGAATTTTATCAATACAATCATTACCAGCATTCTCTCCCGGCGCCGGGAATTCGCCATGATCGAAGCTGTGGGCATGACAGGAAAGCAGCTCCGCCATATGCTGATTTTTGAAGGCCTTTATTATGCTTTATATACCTTAATAGTCACAGTACTCCTGGGTTCTCTTCTCAGTCTTACAATAATGAGGAGTATACAGAGCAGTCTTTCATACTTTCAGTGGCATTTTACCGTCCTCCCGCTGCTTCTCTGTCTGCCCCCGCTGTTTCTGACAGTCTGGGCAGTCCCTCTGCTTTCCTACCGGAAAATATGCCGAGAAAGCGTTGTAGACAGAATCAGGACCTTCTAGCAGCCGCCTGTATAGGAAGTCCTCATGTTTTTCTCAGAAACATCCGGAAAGTACTGCCGGCTCCTTCCCGGGATTCTACCTTAATATACCCGTTTTCCTTTTTCAGGATTTCCCGTGCCAGGTACAGCCCAAGGCCTACGCCCTCTTCCTGCTGCACGGCTTCCGCTCGATAAAAACGGCCAAAAATTCTGGGGATTTCCTCTTCGGGAATCCCCATCCCCTGGTCCGTCACAGAAATATCCACATAGAGCTCATATTCCCTGGCCGATAAAAAAATTTCAGAACCCCTTGGACTGTATTTCACAGCATTATCCAGGAGATTGTAAAGCGCCTCCGAGGTCCATTTTTTGTCATAGCTTGCGCTTATCTTCTGCGGGCAGTCTATGTTCACATGAATCTCTCTGGCCAGGGCTTTCGGAAGAATCTCCTGCCTCGCGTTCTCCATCAGGCCGCATATCTCCTGCACGGACGGCTGCAGCATAAGAATGTTGCTTTCCAGTCGGGACATCTTCGTCAGAGACTGAATCAGAAATTCCAGGCGTTCCGTCTGGCTGACAATCTGTCTTGCCAGAGCGGCTTCCGCCTCCCCTCCGGAAGCTTTCAGGCGCTCTTCCAGAAGTTCTCCATACAGCCGGATGTTGGAAAGCGGTGTCCTGGTCTGGTGAGAGATATCCGAAATCAGTCCTTGAATATTCTCTTTTTCTCTCTCCAGCGACTGTCTGGAAATACTTGAATTCTCAAGAAACTGTCTCCACCGGCATTCCAGTCTGGAAAGCCGGCTTTCATTGTACCCCGACTCCCGGAAATTTCCCTGTATGCCGTCCTCCAGCATCTGCTCCAGCCGCTTGATTGTTCTGTTTCTAAACATCCTGCCGCTCCCTCAGAAACACATACCCCTGTCCATAAACAGTCTGAATATACCGGGGATTTTTCATATCATCCTCCAGCTTTCTCCGCAGACGGTTCATCGTAACAGACAAAGCGTTCTCGTCTACAAATTCCGCCCCCTGCGTCCAAAGGCGGTCAATAAGCAGCTCCCTTGTCAATGTCTGCCCCCGGTTGGAAACCAGAAGTCTCAGAAGCTTCTGCTCATTTCTGCTGAGAGTCAGTTCGCGGTTTTTCTTATAAAATATCATTTTTTCAAAATCAAGTATCAGATCTCCGATCTCATACCGCTCGGTTTTCCCCCCGGCTCTGTATCTTCGCTTCAGAGCGTCAATTCTTGCACGGAGCACAGCCAGGCTGAAAGGCTTTGTCACATAATCATCCGCTCCCAAAGACAAACCGGTGACCTGATCGATTTCCATATCGTTAGCCGTCAGAAGCAGCACCGGAATATTCGATGTGCTGCGAATTTCTTTTAAAACATCATATCCGCTTCCATCACCTAAGTTCACATCCAGAATTGCCAGATCCACCTGGCCTTCCCGGAATTTTTTCTTTGCCTCCCGGACTGTATAGCAGGAAATAAAGTTATCTCCGGAATTGCTGAACGCCAGGGCAATTCCGTGGTTCAGGGCAATATCGTCTTCTACAATCATGAGGTTCATAAAATATACTTCCTCTTTCAATCGGCTCTGTGGCCAAAATCAGACGTGCCGTCCGGTCAGTTCTCTGTCCAGTCGGCCTCTTTGTTTTCCGGCTCGCCTTCCTTGTCGATAATTGTATATTCCGCATTGTCTTCCCAAAGCTGTTCCAGGCGCTGAGGCATTCCCTCTACCAGTTTTCCCATATCAGAATAAAGGTTATAAAGCTTCTGCTGTGTTAAGTTAACCTCCTTACGGTACGCTTCAATTTTATATTTTGCGGCCATCAGACGGATTCCCTTGTCTTCAAGTTCCTTGTCGATCTGTGTTTTGCGCCCTTCAATAATTTCTCTGCTCTCTTTTCTTGCCTGTTCGAGAATCTCTTCCGCTTTTTTCTGCGCTTCATCCTGGATGTGGCGTGCGCTTATGCGCGCGTCTTCCAAAACCTGAGTTATCACTTTAAAATCATTTTCATATTTTTCTTTCTTTTCCTTCATCTGCTGAATTTCAGCCTGAAGGCTGCTGTTCTTTTCAATATCCTGGCTTGCGGCTTTTAATTCTTCCAGTTCTCTTTCCATATCTTTCTTCTTTTCCGCAAACATAAGGTTTTCTGATTTCAGCCCATCAATTTCCTGTCTGAGCTTTTCATTTTCATTTTTTTGCTGTTCCAGCTGTTCTAAGTACTCTTCTTCGTTTATTCCCTCAGGCTCCTGCGCTGCGGCTGCAGCTTCTGTATTTTTCTGATTTTCCGTAAGCTCCAGATTCTCAGCCTCTAATTGGGCAATTCTTTGTCTTAACTCTTCGTTTTCTTTTTTCTGAGTCTCCAGTTCTTCTGCATTTGCCCCCTCTTCTGTATAGCGGGAAGAACTATCTGACGAGCTTTCTTCCATCCCCGCCTTGTACTTCTGTATCTCTTCTTCCAGTCTCTCGTTTTCTTCCTGAGCTTTCTGAAGTTTACTCTTAAGACCAACGATATCTCTCTGGTACTCAGATTTTTCCACTTCTGTGTTTCGTTCTAATTCCTGCAAATAGCCACGGACATCTTCCTTATTAAATCCTCCAAATAATGCTGTTCGGAATTCTCCTCCATTGCTCATGACTTTCCATACCTCCGTTTTTCCTTTGTTTCTTTGTGTACAGTTTATTCTCTATAAAAAAGAATAACCATTTTTGAATTTTATGTCAAATAGTATTTCTTTCCTTAACAGACGCGCTTCTGTCTCCCTGCCTCTCGCCCTCTTCTGTCATAAGAATTCTTCTGTCACAAATTTCAAGGGCTGCCGGCCGATGTGTGATAATTAATACTGTTTTGTCTGTCATCTGTCTTAAATTCTTCAACAGATTCTGCTCCGTTGTTTCATCCAGAGCACTGGTGGATTCATCCAGGATAAGAATAGGACGGTCTGAAAAAACAGCTCTTGCAATGGCAATTCTCTGCATTTGGCCTTCAGACAGTCCGCATCCTCTCTCACCCAGCACAGTATCTATCCCCTCTTTCAATTCCGCCGTGAATTCGTCCGCACAGGAAATTCTTAATGCCTGCGCAAGGCGTTCCTCCTGGAGCATTGCCTCCGGGTCTCCAAAAGCAATAATCTCCCGAATCGTACCGCTCATCAGCTGATTGCCCTGGGGAACATAGGCAAACAGCCCTCTCCACTCGGCAGTAAGAGGGATCTCCACTGTGTTTTCCCCCTTTTTTATTCTTAAATACCGTTCTCCGCGATCCAATGGATACAGACACATCAAAAGCTTAAGAAGTGTGCTTTTTCCGCATCCGGAATGTCCGGTAAACGCTACATACTCTCCTTTTCGTATCTCAATGTCAAGATGATCCAGCACTGCTTTTTCTGCATCCCCGTTTTCCTTTGAAGTTTCATAAGAAAATCTGGCGTCCTTCAAACCGATGCTCTGAAAGTTTTCCTCATAAAATCTGGAAATCTCCTTCATGGATATGTGCGTTTCATTTCCGTCATCCTTATATTTTTCGGCCTCCATCAGCCGCTCTGCACTTGCAGTCATCGCATAATACCGCGGCACGATTCCGCTCAAATTGGCAAAAGGCCCCTGCACCTGCCCAATCAGCTGCAGAACCGCTGTAAATGTACCGTAGGACAAAGTCCCATTGAGAATTCCATAGCCGCAGTATATCGCGCAGAGAATATATCCCCCTCCAACTACAAGACTAAAACCGGAATTGCATATATTAGAAAAATGATTTCTCCTCAGGCGGGTCTCTTTGTGGCTTTTCATTCTCTGGTCAGCGCCGCTTAAAGTGCCTTTTTCCATGGAGAATACACGGATAATCATCAGGCTTTCCAGACGCTCCTGGAAAAACGAAAGGACCGCCCCGTTGGCCTCCTGAACTCTTTTGTGAAGGCGCTTCAGAATATTCCGGAAAGACGCCGTTACCAGGAGGAGCAGGATTCCCATGGGAATAAGAATATAAAAAAAGGTTGGAGTAAGGAAAAACAGCGTTGCCATTGCTCCAACCAATCTTACCACCATACCGGCAAGGCTGGGAAAAATGGACAGAACCCCGCTTGTCACTTCTCGTGTGTCAGAGGTGAGCCGATTAATCCAGTCTCCGGAATGAACGGCAGTGACAGATGCATAATCTTTATGGAGAAGGCAGGCAAACAGACGTCTTTTTATCCTGTTTTCCACCGTGGCGCTCGTCCATTCAGACATGAAGCGATAAAACGCACTTATAACAATCTGGCCAAGCTCCAGTCCCAACAGCATTCCAGCCGCCCGAAAAAAACCATACTTGTCACCCGCCACAGCCTGATCAATCAGATCACGGAAGAGCAGGGCTGAAACCACGCCGCATACTCCGTATATGATCTGGATGGTCAAAAGAACTGCAATACATCCTTTATATTTCCCCACTATTCGCCAGATCCAGAGCAAAGAATTCTTATGGGACTCCTTTGCAGCGCTCTTCTGCTCCGTATTTGTTTCGATTATTTTCATAAATTGCCTCTGTCCGTACTCTCACATGTACCCAATCGGTTTAATGAGATTCATCCGGTTTGAACGTTGCATTTTCTCCGTATTTTGCAATAGCTTCTTCTGTCACCTGGCGGATACGGTCTACGTACCCTTCCTTCCAAAGCATACACATCGTACGGTCACAGCCCATCAGATCGTGATTTCCGTCCAGCAAGGCGGTGGCGCGGCAGCCTCCTCCGCACCGGAGACGATAGGGACATTCTCCGCATTCTTTGTTTGCCGCCAAAAGATCTTTCACACGGCCGTTTACAAATTCCATATAATAGCTGTCACTCAGGCCCTGTTTCAGTCCAATGTCCTGAATCTTCGGAAAACGGTTTTGTTCCGGACTGGCTGTCATAGGCATGCACGGAAGCAGCCTTCCCTCGGGCGTAATATAGCAGGCCCATCGGGTTGCCCCGCACATATGACAGTCCAGACACTTTTCCGTCCCGTCATATGGTTCTGCTACTATCTTATATGGACGGTCTTTCCGCAGCGCAATCACTCCGGAAATGATCAGATTTATAGGCTGTCCCTTCTGAAAATACCAGGGAATATACCGCATCATTGCTTCTGTGTATTCCTGAGGTGTCAACGCATTTCCTTCACTGTTATTCTCCCATAAATCTGTCAATGCGACATTGGATACTTTTAAATCTGTTACTCCAATCTCACATAGAGACTGAATCGTCTGGGGCAGACTGTCCAAGTTTCCCCTGTGAATGCACATTTCAACATCTGTTCTGAACCCCCGGGCTTTGCAAAGCTTAAGTGCATTCAAAGCAGCCTGCTCTGCCCCTTTAATGCCCCGCATCCAGTCATGCCAGTTAACTCCGTCAAAACTGACGGAAAATGCCGGTCTGATTCCCCGTTGTTCAAATTCATCCAATACGCTTTCATTGAGAAGCCAGCCATTTGTATATATCTTTCCAATTACTATTTTATGAGAAAGAATATGGTCAACCAGCCTCCAGAAATCTTTTCGCACAAACGGTTCTCCACCGGTTATGTCTACATGGAGCACACCGCAGGCAGCCATTTCATCAATCAGAGCAAGTGCTTTCTCTGTAGAAAGTTCTCCCAAGGCTCCATCCGGCGCATCCATATAGCAGTGGCGGCATCGGTAATTGCATCTTCCTGTGATAGACCAGAACACTTTATTTACATATCGATTATTAAAAACCTTATAATACTGATCCTGTTCCAAGGGGGCAGAGGTTTCACAAGTCTCAATAATTCCCTTTTCCTGGCATTTTTTCAATGTTTCCCTCAATGTACTGTCCAGTATCTCTTCCGTCAGCTCTGTTTCTCCATCGCAGAGAAGCAAAGTCTGGAATTCATTCTGCGTCAGCTGCTGACTGCTGTTTTCCGGACGTTTCACTAATACCCAGGATCTTTTAGACCATCCCCTCAAAGAATAGGACTGTTTAAGTCTGTAGTACATAATCTTATCCTTCCCGATGTCATCTA